>CASDRH010000001.1 GCA_949283075.1 uncultured Pseudomonadota bacterium
CTAATAACACCAGATTTATTTTCAGGAACACCATAACATAAAGCTAAATAAGTTTTCTTAACGACTTTTTCTTTAAACTGATTCGTTAAAAATTTTGCAGAATTTAAATTTTTAGCAAATAACATAATACCAGAAGTTTCTTTATCCAATCTGTGAACTAATCTGTAATTACGTAAATTATCTTCATTAAATGATTCGTTATCAAAATCATCAATTAACTCAACAAGATTATCCATAGAAATATATGTTCCACTTCCACCTTGTGAAGCAATACCATTAGGTTTATCAAAAGCAATCAAATCATCATCTTCATAAATAATACAATTTTTCAAATCATCAGCTTGTTTTTTAACATTTTTTGAAACGCTCTTTGATTTATTAACAACAACATCATCGTGTTTATTTTTATATTCATATATAAACGGAGGAAATCTAACCTCATCATCAACAGATAATTTTTCAGTGCCACTAACACGTTTACCATTAACGCGAATTTGCCCAGTTCTAACAAGCTTATAAAAATGAGATTTTGTTAAATACTTAAAATGCTTTTCAGTAAAAACATTTAATTTAATACCATCATCTGCTGGATTTACTTTTAATATAATTGCCATTATAGCCTCCTTGATGTATAATGTGATTACAAATATAATATAGTGCGAATATATAAAAAGTAAATAAAGAGGGAAGAAAAAGAATGAAAAAGAAAATAAATCTGATAATTATGACATTATTTTCAATAATGCTTTCAATAAATTATGCAAAAGCAAACATAACTATAGACATAGAATCAGGTTCAGTATCAGCACTATCAACAGTAATTTTAGATTTCCAAACAGAAACAGCAAATGAAAAAACAAAATCACTTGGAGCAGATATGGCACAAGTAATAAGGAACGATTTATCATCATCAAAACTATTCAGAATGATGAATCCAAGAACATTTTTAAGACAAAGTGAAGAGGTTGGGAAAGCACCAAATTTCACAGACTGGCAAGCAATAAATGCAAAAGTATTGGTATACGGGAAAATAACAGAAAGAAAAGATAAAAAATTAAGAGTGGAATTCTATGCTTGGGACGTAGCATTACAAGAGCAAAAAGAAGCACAAGCATTAATAACAGATTATAACAACTGGCGAAGGATAGCACATATCATATCAGATTATATATACACTGCAATGACAGGTGAATCAGGATACTTTGATACAAGAATAGTTTACATATCAGAAACAGGAGAAAAGATAAACAGAAAAAGAAGACTTGCAATAATGGACTATGATGGAGAAAACCACAAATTTTTAACAGATGGATTAATAACAGTAGCAACACCAGTTTTTGCTCCAGACATGCAAAAAATTGCATATATGACATACGTAAAAAACACACCGGTAATATACATATATGATTTGGAAACAGGTAAACAAGAAAACCTAGGAAAATTCCCAGGAATGAGTTTTGCTCCACGTTTTTCACCAGACGGAAAAAAATTAGCATTAGCATTAGCAAAAGATGGAATAACAAACATATATGAATACACAATAGCCACAAAGCAAATGAAACAATTAACATTTTCTAATAAAATAGACACATCACCATCATATTCACCAGATGGAAAAAAAATGGTATTCGTATCAGACAGGAAAAACGATAAACAAGAATTATATTTATTAGATTTAACAACAAACGAATTAAAACAAATAAGCAAAGGTTCAGGATTATATGAAGAACCAGCTTGGTCTCCAAGAGGTGATTACATAGCATTTGTAAAAATCCAAGGTGGCAAATTTTATCTAGGAGTAATGAAGCCAGACGGAACAGGAGAAAGATTAATCACAAATGATTTTATGGTTGAATCAGTATCATGGGCACCAAATGGAAGAAGAATATTATATTATAAACAATTACCAATGGGTGGTGGAGTAGATAAAGTAAGAATATATTCTATAGACGTATCAGGAAGATATGAAACTCAAATGAAAACACCACTTGATGGTTCAGACCCATCTTGGTCATCACTATTACCATAAATAAAAAACGGCTGGCAAAAACCAACCGTTTTTTTAAAGTATATCTCTATACTTCAGGATAAAAAATATTCCTCAATATATGTCTGAAGTAAGATAATTCTCTCGAATAAACTAAGAGGACAATTATCATTATACTTCTTCAATTCATACTCTTCATCCTCACTTATAG
>CASDRH010000002.1 GCA_949283075.1 uncultured Pseudomonadota bacterium
GGAGTGGAGAAAATGGCAATAAATAACGGATATGCTTTGTGTTATAACCAGTGGGCTCTTGATAATGACATCAAGTCTGAACTGGGATTATTATTGATTATTTCTTCATTAAGTGCAGAAAATGGTTATTGCTTTGCAAATAATCAATACTTTGCAGAATTATTTAATATTCCAGAAAAGACAATTTCAAGGAAAATTAAGAAATTAGAAGATAAAAACTACATAACAATAACATATCAAAAAAGAGGCTGTGAAATAACCGGTCGTGAAATCAGAATAAATCAAATTGAAGAAAACACTTCTGACACGATTAACAAAAATGTTAATCCACGATCCCCAAAAATGAGGACCGACGATCCTCAAAAATGTAGATCGACGATCCTCAAAAATGCGGAAGATAAAAATATAATTATTAAAAATACAAGTATTAATAATATAACCCCCTATATCCCCCTTAAAAGCAAAAATGAAAATTTGGAAGAAATTATACCAGAAGATGACAAAGCGTATTTGCCAGCAATGAATACTTGGCTTGAATACAAAAAAGAAATTAAAAAGACATATAAAAGTCAATCGTCTGTGTTGATGTGTTTAAAACGATTAAAGCAGTTAAGTAAAGACAATCCTGATACTGCTATGAAGATTGTTGAGCAATCTATTGCAAATAATTGGGTTGGGTTATTTGGATTGAAAGATGGGAAAGTATATAACTCGAAAGAGGAAGAAAAAGAACCTTATGTTGACCATTATGTAAATTTCTTAATTGAGAAAAGGAAAAAGCAAGCAGAAGAAAAAAAGCGTTTGGAATTAGAAAAACAAAAAGAAGAAGAAAAGCGTGCAAAAGTAAAAGAAGTAAATATTGATGATATTAAGGTTGAGGATTTACCAGTTTTTTAATTAGGAGATATGAAGATGATAATTGATGATTATAAACAATACATGACAGATAATACACAAGAAGCTTTTCAAAGATTGATTGATTTATTCGGAGAAGCAAATTTAGTTGGAGATCCAAAAGAAACAATGAAAATTTGGAATGAAACATTGGGTCAATATGCTTTGAATGATATTTTGGAAGCTTGTAATAAATTATATCGTTATGGAAAGTTAAAAACATTTCCAAGGCTGGCTCATCTTGAAAGTTATTTATTAGGTTATGAAAAAATACAATCATTAAACACAAATAAAATTGATAATAATAACAATGTTAGACCAGAGTATAGAGGAATAATAAAAGAGGCATCTTTATTTTCTACATTGTGTAATTTATGGGCTTCACCAAAATGTATGGAAGAAGCCAATAAACTTGATCATAAAATGTGTATGTATGCAATAAAAAACAAAGAAAGATTATCAAATGATCAATATCAATTCTTTTTATGGGGAGTTGGTAGAAAAGCAATTATTCAAGATGAGTTTGATAAAAATAAAAAATCTCAATTTAAAAAATATGATAACGATTATTTAAACTTTTTAGAGCAATACAAATTAGGTTTTTTTGATAAGTATGTAAATATCATAAACAAGTTTAAGGAGCAATTGGTATGAAAGCAAGCTACTTAATAGAAATATTAAAACAATACCCTGACAATGCTGTTGTAGACATATCAATAAATGGTAAATCATTTGATATTCATAACATATCAGAAAAGACAAGAGATGAAATAACAATAATAACTTTATCAGCAAAAGATATTTATTGAAAAAAAGCAAATAGGAAATAAAATGGCCTTAAAAGAGCAATTAAATAAACTTGCAAAAAAAGAATTAACAGAAGGAGAATTTAATCTTGCTGTTGATAGGCTATCAGATTATTTGCAAACATTAATTGAAATCAACAAAGGCCTAAAAGATGAAAGCAGTAATATTAGCAAGAGTATCAAGCAAGGAACAAGAGGAAGGACATTCACTGGACGCCCAAAGTTCACGCCTTACAGAATATGCGATTAAAAAACAACTTGATATAATACAAATATTTTCTTTAACTGAATCTTCAACAAGAGGTGGAAGAAAAAAGTTCCACGAAATGATTAAATTCATCAAATCACAAAAAGAAAAAATAGCTCTTATATGCGATAAAGTAGACAGATTACAAAGAGGATTTAACGAACAACCTTTACTAAACACTCTACTCCAACAAGATAAAATAGAAATCCACTTTATGACAGAAGGACAAGTCATTACAAAAGACTCAAATTCAGCAACAAAGTTAATGTGGAATATGTCAATCGTAATGGCACAATCATATACAGATTGCATCAGCGATAATGTTAAACGAAGTATAAACCATAAGATAAAAAATGGAGAATGGATTGGCAAAGCTCCAATAGGATACCTAAACGAAAGAACCCCTGATAATAAAAGCAATATATACCCTGACCCTGAAAGAGCAAAAATAATACAACAATTATTCAAATCATACGGTCAAGGAGGAATGTCATTTAAAGAATTAAAGATACTTGCAGATAATATGGGCCTAAAATCAAATACATCAACACCAAGGTTATTAGCAGTAAGTAAGATATATGATATAATCTGCAATCCTTTTTATTACGGAGAAATGAAAATAAAGGGTATTTTATATAAACATAAATACCAACCTATTATTTCAAGAGAATTATGGAAAAGATGCGAAGCAATAAGAAACGGATATAATAAAACACATACAGCATATTCTGAAAAACCATTTTTATATAGAGGATTAATAAGATGTGCTTATACAGGTAAAATATGCACATCAGAAATCAAAAAAGAGAAATATACATATATTACAGCTTATAATAAAAATGGAAACAGAATATATATACCAGAAGATGATATAACAGAACAAATAGCATATATATTAAGTAAAATACAAATACCTGATGAAATTCTAGAAGAAATTACATCATACCTTAAAAAATCAAAACAAGTAGAAGTAAATTACCACAAATCAGAAATAAAAAGACTACGTCAAAGATTAGACCTAAATCAAGTAAGAACACAAAAGCTTATAGATTTATACATAGATAAACAAATATCTCAAGACGCATACAATCTAAAATTTGAAGATTTAAAATCAGAAAAATTAGAAATAGAAAATACCATTACAATGCACTCTGTATCAGATAGTAAATTCAATGATACATTAATATCTATATTTGAAGCATCAGCAAAAGCACACGAAATTTTTGTAAAAAGTTCGGATTTACATCAAAAAAGGAAACTTCTAAAATCCGTTTTCCGAACTCTTGAAATTAAAGATGGAAGTATAGGATTTTCCTTACATTTTCCATTCAATGAGTTAGCAAAAATTGGGATTTATCCAGAATGGCGACCCTAAGGGGATTCGAACCCCTGTTAGGAGATTGAAAGCCTCCTGTCCTAGGCCTCTAGACGATAGGGTCTCTAAAACTAATGAAAGCATTTTATACAAAGGAATCGATAAAATCAACAAAAAATTATAGTAATTTAAATTATTTTTGTTTATAATCACTTTTAAAGTATTAAGAAAAAATCAACGGAGGATATAATGAGAACAAGAAAACCAGAAAAAAGCGAAGTATATAAAGTCGCAAAAATAGTAATAATAACTTTAATTTCTGTATCTGTAATAAGCTCTGTAATATATTTCACTACAGATAGAAAAGAACAAGAAATACAAAATAAAAATAATTCTGAAACTACATCAATACAAAAAGTATCAAATGAACAACATAAAACAGAAGAAAAAGTTCAAACAGAAAAAAAATTCTATTTGATTTACAGCCCAACTTGTCCTCATTGTCATAACGCAATGAAATTTATAGATGGAGATTTAAAAGCAAAATATAAAAATGTAAATTTTGAATATGTAAATGTTCAAACAAATGATGGATTAAAAAAATATAAAGAATTAGTAAAAAAACATAATATAAAAACAAACGGGGTTCCAGTTGCAATAATTGGTTCAACAGTAATTTTAGGCTTTGGTCAAGCAACACAACAAGAATATATTGATGGAATAGAAGCATTATTAAAAGAATAAAAAAATAACTAAACAAAGAAAAAGGTAAGAATAAATTTCTTACCTTTTTTTATTAAAATAAAATTTAATTAAATAAAATTATTATCCCCTCTTCCCTCTATTAAAAATAAATAATAATTTATCATATTGCATAATAAAGAAAACAAATAATGCAACAGATAATAAAACACCCCAATTATATAAAGATAAAGGAGCAGAACCAAAAACCTTATTCATAAAAGGAGAATAAGTAAAAAACATTTGTATAACAATCATCAGTAAAATACCAAGCCATATAGTAATATTTTTATAAAACCTTCTAGAAAAAAACATACCATTAATATTTCTGCAAATAAATATGTAAAATATTTCCATAAATATAATAGAATTAACGACAACAGTTTGTGCAACAGAAACATTTTCAGAAGATGTTATATTAAAACAAAACAAACCAGCAACAGCCATCAAAACACCCATAAAAGCAGTTTTAAATATCAAAGGAAATTTAAATATAGGTTCATTTGATTTTCTAGGTTGCCTTTCCATAATACCATCTTCTTTTTCTTCAAAAGCAAATCCTGTTCCAAGCATAACAGAAGTCAAGGTATTAATCCAAAGCAACTGAACAGCACTTATAGGCATTTTATCAGCAGATAAATTCAATATAATAGCAACAATAACGATTAAACCTTCACCCATATTAGTTGGCAAAGTCCAAGCAATAAATTTCTTTAAATTATCATAAACATTGCGTCCTTCTTCAACAGCACGTTCAATAGTAGCAAAATTATCATCAACTAAAATAACATCAGCAGCATTTTTTGCAACTTCAGTTCCAGAAATACCCATTGCAACACCTATATTAGCTTGTTTCAAAGCAGGAGCATCATTAACTCCATCACCAGTCATAGCAACAATATGACCTTTCTTTTGCAAAGCTTTAACTATACGCAATTTATCAGCAGGAGCAACACGAGCAAAAACAGATTTTTTCAAAACAAATTCTGGTAAATCCTCATCTGAAACTTCTTCTAATGAATGAGCAGTTGCTAACACATCTTCCATTTTAGCATTTTCATCAACAATACCAACATTTTTTGCAATAGCAAAAGCAGTAGCAAAATGGTCGCCAGTAATCATTTTCACAGAAATACCAGCATTATGACAAGCTTTAATTGCAGAAGCAACCTCAACACGAGCTGGATCAATCATTGCTTGGAAACCACAGAATACAAATCCATTTTTCAAAACATCATCAGAAAGTTTACCAACAGAATTTAAAGGATTTTTATCAAATGTCTTTTTTGCAAAAGCAATAACCCTCATACCATTTTTTGCATATTTAACAGCAATATCTTCCATATTTAATTTATCAATTTCAGAAACTGAACCATGTGAATCATAAAAAGAAGAACACTTATCCAAAATAACTTCAGTAGCACCTTTAATAAACAAAACATATTTATCTTTTTCTAAACTCAAAGCATCCTCTGTTAAAACAAACATATATCTATTTAAAGAAGTAAAAGGTTGAGAATATAAACGAGTAAATCTTTTAAAAGCATTATCACAATCTAATCCAGCCTTTTTAGCAGAAACAATAAAAGAAGCTTCCGTAGGATCTCCGTGAACAACATTACTTCCATTTTCTTCACGAACACTACTATCATTACAAATGATACCAGTAATTAAAGTATCATTTAAAGCAAGATTAGAAACTAAAATATTATCATCAGATGGATTATTTAAATTTTTAACATAACCATCAAAAGAATATCCAACTCCAGAAACATCATATTCAATTTCACCAGCATAAATATGTTGGACAGTCATTTTATTTTCAGTTAAAGTTCCAGTTTTATCAGAACATATAACAGTAGAGCTACCCAAAGTTTCAACAGCTGGTAATTTACGAATAATAGCATTTTTTTTAGACATATGATAAACCGCAAAAGCCAAAATAATTGTCAACATCGTAGGCAAGCTTTCCGGTATCATACCAACAGCAGCAGCAACTGCATAAGAAAACATATCAACGACAGGTCGACCTTCAATAACACCATATATAAAAGTAATAAAAGAAAATCCTAAAATAACCCACATTAAAATCTTACTAAAATTAGCAATACTTTTCGTCAAAGGAGTTGCAAAAGTATCAGCATTTGCAATCAAATCAGATATTTTACCAATTTCAGTATTTTTACCAGTAGCAACAACAACACCCTTTGCAAAACCTTCAACTAAAAAAGTTGAAGCATAAATCATATTACGCCTATCCCCCAATAAAACATTTTCATCTAAAACCTCTGTATTCTTATGAATTGGAATAGATTCACCTGTTAAAGAAGATTCATCAACTAATAACTCATCACATTTTAAAATTCTGATATCAGCAGGAATTTTATCACCTTCTGAAAACTCAACAATATCACCAACAACTAAATCAACAGAATTAACTAATACTTTTTTTCCATCACGAATAACAGAAACCATAATAACTAAAGATTTAGCCAAATTAACCAAAGCATTATTAGCTTTATTTTCCTGCACAAATCCGAT
Organism: uncultured Pseudomonadota bacterium; assembly: GCA_949283075.1. Classification (GTDB taxonomy): domain Bacteria; phylum Pseudomonadota; class Alphaproteobacteria; order Rs-D84; family CASDRH01; genus CASDRH01. Next base: position 6,545 of record CASDRH010000002.1, read on the forward strand.
AAGAGCATTTATTAAAACGACAGCAAAAATAACAGCAGCTTCCACATAATCAGAAAATAAAATACAAATCAAAGCAGAAACAATAAGTATATAAACTAATGGATCATTAAATTGAGATAAAAAAGTAAAAATTGCAGGTTTAGATTTACCAACAGATATTTCATTTTTACCATATTCTAAAAGTCTTTTATCAACTTCTGTTCGATTTAATCCAGCTTCAAAATCAGTTTTTAATTCCTCTTGAATAATATCACTTGATAAACTATGCCATTTTGAATCTAACAACATCATCTTCCTCTAATTTCATAAGTTGAAAAAAATCGTTTTTTAAATTCTAAAAATTTATCTTCTTGAATAGATTTTCTAATATCTCTCATTAAATCTTGATAAAACCATAAATTGTGCTCTGTTAACAAAGTATACCCCAGCAATTCATTTGCATTAAATAAATGATGCAAATAACCACAAGAATATTTTTGACAAGTAGGACAATTACAATTTTTATCTAACTTA
>CASDRH010000003.1 GCA_949283075.1 uncultured Pseudomonadota bacterium
TAAAAAATCAATTTATTTATCACTTTATTTTTATTATTTATATTCTTTTTTATCTTTTTTATATTTTCTTGATATGATGTTGTACCTATGTTATAATTCTTTTAGAATCAAATAATGGGAGATTTTTTATGAATATGAATAATGACGATTTTTTTAATGATATTCACGATGATGTAGCTTCTGATTTTAGAGATCAAGTTTGTTTGCCTCAGGAACCTAATAATAAAAATAAAATGATACTTGCTGTTATTGCAAGTGCTGTTGCTGGTCTTGTTATTCTTTTAATAGTTTTGCTTATGCTAAATGGTGATAAAAAAGATGATGAGATGATTGATATCGGTGGTGGTTCTGATGATTTTAAAACTGGTGTAAGTAATAATCAAAACAATAATTATCCTTATGATATGAATAATCAAACAGGTGCTTATGATACTATGTCTGGTAATAATTACGGTAATGCTCCTGTTGATTCAAATCCTTATTTACAAAGTGCAGTTGTTGATAAAATTCAACGTGAAAGAGAATTAGCTATGAGAGCAGAGCCTGCTCCTGTTGAAAAACCTGTTGTTAAGCCTAAGGTTGTTAGTAAACCTGTTGTGAAAAAAGTATCTAAACCTGTTGTTGTTTCTAAACCTAAAGTTGAAGAAAAAAAGGTTGTTGCTAAGCCTGTAGGACCTTGGAAAGTTCAGCTTTTATCAGCAGAAGATAAAAATGGTAATCCTGATGCTGTTAAGGCAAAATTGACTGAACAATGGGATAAATTAGTTGTAGCAAATCCATTCTTGAAAGATTATAGTTATGATATAGAAAAAACTTCTTTGAAAGGTAAAGATTGGTATAGATTACGTATTGTTGGTTTGAATAATAGCACTGCTGCAAATAAAATTTGTGATCAGTTAAAACAAAATCGTGTTGATTGTATATTAGTTAAATAAGAGGCTTTTATGTTGTTTGGTATTGGTTTTTGGGAATGGGTTGTTATTTTATCTATACTTCTTTTATTGTTTGGAGCAGGACGTGTTTCAAAAATTGCAGAAGATTTGGGTAAAAGTTTTTCAGCTTTTAAACAAGGTATGAAGAATGCTGATAAAAGCAAAAAGGAGAATAATAAAAAAATTAAGTCTAAAAATAATAAAAAATAGGAAAGGAGTTATATTTTATGGTTGTCAAAAATAATAAAAAAACAGCAAGTAAAAATGTTAATAAATCATCTTCTGATAATTTTATTAATAAAGAAGATAATCAAAATTCTGTTAAAGCAATGAGATATTTGGTTTGGACAGTTGGTATTTTATTGATTATTGTTTTATTAATGAATATTTATTCTTTCTTTAATCCTCGTTTTAGAGGTCCTATGTATCGTCGTCCAAGAGCTGAATTTGATAGACCTTGTCCTTATCGTGATGATATAGGTCCAATAGGTGGTAAACCTCGTTTACGTCGTGATGATGTAGGCCCAAAAGCAGATGAAATGCGTGGCCCTCGTCGTGATGGAACTGGTCCAAGAGCTGAAGGAATGCGTGGTCCTCGTCGTGATGGTACAGGTCCAAGAGCTCGTGATAGACGTCCTGAACCTCGTGAAGATGTAGAAAAAAAAGCTGATAAAAAAGATTAGTTTTAGGTGAATTTTGAAAAGTAAAAAAACCGATTTGTATTTTAATGATAAACTTAAATCGTTTGTTAATAAAGCAATCGGTTTTTTATTATTATCTTTTGGATTTATTTTTATTTATTCTTTTTTTAAATTTCCTTTTATGAAAGATTTTAAAGATTTTTTGGGAATTAGTTTTTATTTTATATCTGGATTGTTTTTTTCTTATTCTATAATCTTTTTTAAGAATAATCTTAAATATCATTTTTATGTTGTTTTGTTTTCTTCTTTATTAAGTATTGTTCTGTTGAGCTTTAATTTTGCTATTTTATCTTCTGTTTTTAATAATTATTTATTTATGGGTGGTGTTTTTGGTTTTTCTTTATATAATTTTGTTTTTGGATTTTTTGATAAATTTCCTGGATTGTTAATTTATATTCATATGTTATTTCTTTTCTTTTTAATGCCGTTATGTTTTATGTTTGTATTAGTAAGTTATAATATGAATTTAGAAAATTTTGTTGGCTTTTTAAAATTGATTAAAAGGATTTTATTTTTTGTATTTAAGCTATTTTATAAATTATTTTTCTTATTATTTAGCGGTAAAATTTTTGCAAAAAAATCTGCAAAAGTTATCATTAAAGATGTAAAAAAAGTATCTGTAAATATTAAGAAAAGCGTTAAAAATCCGGTTGAATCTGTTAAAAATGAAATAAAAGATGACAGAGTTCATTTTCAATTGCCTCCAATTAGTTTATTGCAAAATGCTCCTCATACATCTTCTTTTATTTCTCGTGAAGAGATGATTAGAAATGCTAGAAATTTAGAACGTCATTTAGCAGAATATAAAGTTTTTGGTAAGGTTATTAATTTTGTTCCTGGACCTGTTGTAACTTTATATGAATTTGAACCTGAGGCTGGTATTAAAAATTCTCAAGTTTTAAATCTTGAAACTGATATATCAAGGTTAATGAGTTCTATGTCATCTGTTCGTATTGCTGTTGTAAAAGGTAAAAATGCTATAGGTATAGAATTACCAAATTTAAAAAGGCAGACTGTTTATATTCGTCATCAGTTATCAAGTGCTGATTTTGTTAATAGTAATTTTGATTTGCCTTTAAGTTTAGGTCAAGATACCGCTGGTAATTCTGTTAGTGTTGATTTAGCAAAAATGCCTCATTTATTAGTTGCTGGAACTACTGGTTCTGGTAAGTCTGTTGGTATAAATGCTTTTGTTTTATCTTTACTTTATAAATTTACTCCTTATGAATGTCGTTTTATTATGATTGATCCTAAACAATTAGAATTATCTGTTTACAATGGTATCCCTCATTTATTGACTCCTGTTTTAACAAAACCTGACGTTGCTGTTGGTGCTTTAAAATGGGTCGTTAGAGAAATGGAGGAACGTTATTCAAAATTAACTGATTATGGTGCAAAAAATATTGTTAGCTTTAATGAAAAAGTTAAATTGATGAAAAAATCTGGTCGTAAGATTTATAAAAATGTTATGGATTCAAATGGTCAAATGATTAAAAAGGCTTTGGATTATGATGAGCTCCCTTATATAGTTATAATTATTGATGAACTTTCTGACCTTATGGTTCAGGCAAGAAAAGATGTTGAAGCTGTTATTTTACGTTTGGCACAGATGGGACGAGCTTCTGGTATTCACTTAATTCTTGCAACTCAAAGACCTTCTGTTGATGTTATTACTGGTTTGATTAAATCTAATATTCCTTCTCGTATTAGTTTTAAATTACCAACTCAAATGGATAGTAAAACAATTCTTGATACAAAAGGTGCTGAACAATTGCTTGGTAATGGAGATATGTTATATATGGCTCAAGGTAAAAATCTTATTCGTGTCCACGGAAGCTTTGTTTCAGAAGAAGATGTTGATGCTGTTGCCAAGTTTTGGAGAAAACAATCTACCCCTGAATTCGATTCAAATGTTATAAAAGAAGAAGAGTTTGTAAATCCTAAAGATGGTAAACAAAGTTTCTTGGATAAAACTGTTTTTGCTGGTAATTCAAAAGGTGGTTTAAGTGATGATGAATTATATCAAAAAGCAATTGCTTTGGTTATGGAAACAGGTAGAACTTCATCAAGCTTTGTTCAAAGAAATTTTAGCATTGGTTATAATAAAGCTGCAAATATTGTTGAAAGAATGGAAAAAGATGGTATATTATCTGCTCCAGATAATACTGGTAAACGTAAAATTATAAAAAGAGTTTAATTGAGGCTTCTATGAAAAATTTTAATGTTGTTTTTGTTTTAATTTCTTTATTCGTTTTTGGTTGCTCTGATAATCGTAATGTTATTCATTTAGATCCAAAGACTACTGTTATTCGTAAAGTATCAGATGATAATAAAGTATCTGATAATGCTATTGTTAAGGTTGATAACAGTCCTATTGTTGAAAAGTTTAAAAATTACTTGAATAATTTAAAAGATATTAAAGGAGAATTTGTTCAAAAAACATCTGATGGTAAAGTTGAAAAGGGTTATTTTTTAATTTCTAAACCTGGTAAAATGAAAATTGAATATGATAATGGTATGATTTTATTAGCAGATGGTGAAAACTTAATTTATTACGATTCTGAAAGTGATCAAATTACAACTTTGGATTTAAAAGATTCTCCTGCTGCTATATTGTTATTAAATGATGTGAAATTAGATGGTAGTGATGCAAAAGTTGTTTATGTAAGCAGTAAAGATGATTACAAATTATTAGAAACAAATATTAAGCAAAATGCTTTGAGTGTTTATATTTCTTTTAAGGTTAAGGAAAATCCGTTTTCTTTGGAAGGTTGGATTTTAAAAGATACTCAAGATGTTACAACAGACTTTTCTATGAAAAATGTTAAGGTTGTATCTGGTGGTTTTGATAAATCTGATTTTGAGTTAAAACGTCATAAAACTTATGGAACTGGTGGGGTTAAATCTCAAAATGATTTCTATTAATCTTAATAGTATTGATGATACTAATAAATTTGCTTTTGATTTTTCAAAAAAATTATCTGTTGGTTCTGTTGTTTGTTTATCAGGTGATTTGGGAAGCGGTAAGACAACTTTCTGTAAAGCTTTAATTAACTCTTTAATTGGAAAAGATATTGATGTTGTTTCTCCAACTTTTAATTTACTTAATATTTATAATTCTGATAAGTTTGATATATATCATTATGATTTTTATCGTTTGAATGATGCTGATGAAGTTTTTAATTTAGATATTGATTATGCTTTTGATAATGCAATTACTTTGATTGAATGGCCTGATATTGCTAATGATATTATTAACAGATTAGCAAAAAAGCGTTTTGATTTATTTTTTTCTTTTGATGGAACAAGTAGAATATTAAGTTTTTCAAACTGATTTTATAGGAATACATCTTTTATTCTTTAACTTTCTATTTATAATTATTTATATGAAATGTTGTGATATAAAGTTGCCTGATATATTCAAGAATCAGTTGTATTCTAAAAGAGTTTTATTATTTTTTTATAATAATAATATTAAGCCTTCTGTTGGTAAGTTTTTAAAAAATGGTTTTTGGTTTTTATCATATGATGAATTTTTAAATTCTGAAATTATAGATAATTGTTGTATTTTAAAATATCAGTTTGCTTTGATTTTATCTTATAAAGAAAATTGCAAAAGGTTATTTATTTCTTCAACAGTTTATGTTGATAATTCTAATATCGAATGTGGACCTTTTATATCTGCTGATTTACTTATTCAAAATAGAAATAGTTTAAAGTTAATTGGTAATAATTATAATATTGAAAATTATAATTATGATGTTTCTTTTAAATTATATAGTAATGTTTATCACGTTATTATCAAATCTTATGATATAGTAAATGGATGTGTTTTTGATTTAAGATTACCTGATAACACTTTTAATTTAGACTTATCTTTTGTTAGTGAAAATATTTTAAATGGTAAAAATAGTTTGATTTCTTTTTCTGTTTTTAATTCAGATGTTATTAATAATTATAAAGTATCTTATCTTTATTATGAGTTTACATTAGATTTTAATGCTTTGTTTATTAGTTTATTTGGTATTGATGTTGAAAGATTTGATAGTTTGTTTTTGTTAGAATTAACATCTGTATCCGGTCGTATTTGTATTGAAAAAGGTTTGCCAAAAGAGTTGGGTTTTGATGATTTTTCTGTTTGGCATTTTTCAAATAATGATTTTAAAGATAAGAATTATAAAATAAAAGTTTTTGTTTTAGATGATATTCATAAAATGCAATTTAAAGTAAAATTATATAAATTAAATAATGAAAAGTCAGTTGAATCTGCTTTTTTTACTTATAATGATGGATTTGTAAAAGAGTTTTTAAGTAATGAATATTATCAAGGTAAATATTTTAATTTTGGTAGATGTGTTCATTGTCCTATATTTCATAAATGCGGTTTTTTGTTAGGATATAAAAGCAGTAAAAAATATAATAGTATATTAAAATTTATTTAATATTTTTTACTGCTATGAAATTAATATTAGTATCAGTGATGATGTTAATAATATACTTGTTAATAAATAATTTGCTTTGTCTTTTGTATGTGTAATTTTGTTAAATAAAATTGTTATTATTGGAGTAAATGATATATTTATTGCACTTACATATGCTGGGTTTGGAGCAAATTTTAATGAATGATATTTACATATAGCAAATATTGTTAATACTACTATTGATATTGAACCTCCAATTACTATATTTCTTTGTAATAATGGTTTTAAAGTTTCTTTTACTGTTAATTCTTTTTTTGATGATGATACTAATGCAATAAGATTAAACATTCCATTTACTAAACTTACTAATCCTGTGTTGAATATTATTGCTTGTGCAGGAGATACCATACCAACAGAATATTTAATAAGTATACTTTGTAACATTGAGTATATTATGCAAGGAGCAAAGAATCTTAATGCTTCTTTTGTTATTGCTTTCTTTTCTTTATTGCTTGTTTGTTTTTTACTGTAATAATTAAATAAAAATATACTTACTATTGGTATGCATACGCATATTATTGTGATTAAAAATACATCAAATTGTTTTAATAAATTCCAAAATGTTGCTGGATTTAATACCCACCATACTAATGTAGTTAATGGGATTGCTATTGGATAGAATGTTGCTGTTACTATTCCTCCGTATTTTGATGATGTTGCTAATTCTCTATTATCACTGAAAAATACTACTAATCCACATAGCATAATTAAAATATAATATATTATGCTGTCTGGTGTTTCCATATATACCATAAATGGAAATAAAATTATAAAATTTCCAAATCCGTAATATACCGTTAATAATCTGGGATTTACTTTAAAATGTTGATTTATTAGCATAAATAATGCAGAAAATATTCCATAACATATGGCGCTTGTCCACCAAGGTATTAATGATAGCATTTTTATCTCCTTTATTATTTTTCATTATATATCATTTTATTTATTAAAACAATAAATCTAGTTTAATTTTTGCTTGTTTTTTGTTTATTGAATTGTTAATATCTTAATTACTTTTTATTATTAATGTTGTTAATATATAAAAAGACATCGTTTGCGGGTGTAGCTCAATGGTTAGAGTCCCAGCCTTCCAAGCTGGTTGTGTGGGTTCGATTCCCATCACCCGCTCCACTGAATTATTATGAGGATTGCATATGAATAAAACAATTTATTCTTTTTGGGAAGGTAATAAAATCCCTGATTACTTATTGTTGTGTATGGAAACTTGGAAAAAGTTTTTACCAGATTTTAAAATAGAAATTTTAAATTATGATGCTGTTAATAATATTCCAGAATTAAAAAATAAATATTATCCCTATCTTTATAATAATTTTACTTTGCCTATTCAAGCTGATGCAATTCGTGTTAGTTTGCTGAATTTGATGGGGGGGGGGATTTGGTTTGATATGGATACTATTATTACTAGTGATGGTATTCGTGATTTATTAAAATCTGATTCAAATTTAATTTTAACAAGTGCTCCTGATGTTGTTGCAAATATTGGTTTTATAGTAGCAAAAGAAAATTCAAAAATTTTGCAATTATGGGAAAATAAAATTATGCAAAATTTAGATATGCATAAAAAATATTATTCTAAAATTAAAAAATATACTCGTATTTATGATTTGTTTAATAGAAAGTTTCGTATAAAAAACAGATTGAATAAATATGATTTTTTAGGCAATTTTATATTAGATTCTATTATTCGTGATTATGTTTCTGATGAAAAAGAATTAAAGCTTTTTAATTGGATTGATTGTAATGTTTTGCCAGAGGTTTCTTATTATAATAATTATCAAGTTTTTAATAATTATAGAGACTTTTATTTTAACAATGATTATTCAGATTATATTTTTGAAAATACAAAAGGTTTAATACAACTTCATAATTCTTGGACTCCTGATGAATATAAGAAAATGGATAAAGAAACTTTTTTGAATCAAAATAATACTTTGGCAAAGTTGTTAAAAAAAACTGAATGAATTATAGTTTATTTTTTATTTAGTTTTAAATTTGTTGCTTGCAGAAATTTTCAAAAATTTTATAATGTTATTAAGCGTGTAAAAACGCCTGAGGTTTCATAACCTTTTCAATAGGAACCGGCCAGTGCAATGCTGGAAGGTTATAGAATAAATCATTTGTTGGCGTTTTACGTCAATTCTTTTGGTGAATATATGACGCTACACCTATTGATTAGTTGTGAACTTCCAGCTGATTGCTGAAAGTGGTAATCAGTGTTTTATTGATTAAATAAAAAATAGGGAGTTATAGCTATGAAAAA
>CASDRH010000004.1 GCA_949283075.1 uncultured Pseudomonadota bacterium
GCCAAAACATCTTGCATAAATGCAATCATCAAAGTTAAACACAAAAAATATGAAAATACTTTTACACCTTTAAATTTTATTTTTACTTTATTATTTTTTTCCATAGCTTTCACCTCTATTTTTATGTTGTTAAACTAAACCATTATCAACCTCTCACAGCATCAAATGGCTGGAAGTTGAGAACTATTACAACATAAAATAGTGTGATATATTCACATCAAAAACTAATACGCAAACCGTATCAAAATTTGCATTTATTTTATCACCTTCCAGCATTGCACTGGACGGTTTATGTTGTAATAGGCTCTCACACCTAGATTGAAAAATCAATCAAGCAGATTATAAAAAACTTTGTAAATATTTGCAAGAATTTTACAAACAAACCAAAAGCAATATACAGAAAAACAAAAAGGACTCCAAACCGAAAAACGATAAGGAATCCTTTTTAAAGAAAACTAAAAGTATATTATTTAATCAAGCTACCGAAGTAAGCAACAGTATCTAACATACGATTAGAAAATCCCCATTCATTATCATACCAACTCATAATACGCAAGAAGTTGCCATTGATAACTTTTGTGCTACCAGCATCAAAAGTTGAAGAGTTTTGACAATGTAAGAAGTCTGTTGAAACTAAAGGTTTATCGTTATATCCAAGGATACCTTTCAATTCACCATCAGCATATTTTTTCATAACAGCATTAACTTCATCAGCGCTAACTTCTTTTTTCAAAACGCATTTCAAGTCAACCAAAGAAACATCAGCAGTTGGCACACGAATAGCAACTCCGTCTAATTTACCTTTCATTTGAGGTAAAACTTCACCAACAGCACGAGCAGCACCAGTTGAAGTAGGAATCATATTCATAAAAGCACAACGAGCACGATACATATCAGAGTGGTTAGTATCAACAGTTCTTTGATCACCAGTAAATGAGTGAACAGTAGTCATAAATCCGTGATCAACTCCGAATTCTTTATCTAAAACATAAACAACAGGAGCCAAACAATTTGTAGTACAAGAAGCATTTGAAATAACCATATGTTCAGCTTTCAAACCAGTGTGATTAACACCATAAACAACAGTGAAATCAGAACCTTTTGAAGGAGCAGAAACAACAACACGTTTAGCACCAGCTTTCAAATGAACTTCAGCTTTTTCTTTATCAGTAAAGATACCAGTACATTCAAGAACTATATCAACGCCAAGTTCAGCCCAAGGCAATTGATTAGGGTCTTTTTCTTGAACGATTTTAGCTTTTTGAGAACCGCAAACAAGGTATTCGCCATCAAGTTTAACTTCTTCTTTCAACATTCCGTGAACAGAATCATATTGCAATAAATGAACATTAGCAGCAGGAGGAGCAAGGTCATTTATAGCAACTATTTGAATATCTTTTCTGCCAGATTCGATTAAAGCACGGAAAACAAGGCGACCGATTCTACCAAATCCGTTAATAGCAACTTTTGTTGTCATATTTATAATCCTTTCGTTATAGTTAATAAAAAATACAAAAGAAGTATAACTTTTAATAAATTAAAAATAAAGACAAAAAATGCCCCTTGTAAAATACACAAAAAAAACTATAATAACGAGGAGTTGATAAGAAAAAATCAACGAACAAGAGGTGTCACAACCCTTTAAAAGCAAAACCGACCAGCGCAATGCTGGAAGGTGGTAAAATAAACTCATTAACACTGGTTTCACCAGTGCCTTTGTGGTGAATATGCCACACTATTTTGCTTTTAATAGTTGTGAACTTCCAGCTGATGAAAACGCAGCTTAAAAAGCTATGCAAAAAACAACTGCGAAATCATCAGGAAGTTAAACAACAAAATAAGGAGTAAAAGCTATGAAAAACAAAATAATAATATTTTTAATAACAATAATCACGTTTACAGGAATAGGAATACCAAAAAACACAAAAGCAGCAGTAGTAGAATGCGAAACATACATAGATATATGTCCCAGCGGACAAGTAAATCAAGACACAGGAGTTTGCACAGGTGGAACAAAAAGGCTCTGTAATAAATACAAAATAGATGCATTAAAATGCTCATCACACACAAAAATGACATATGTAACGAAAGGACAAGTTCCATATGAAGAAGAATCTTGTAGATGGGCATATAAATGTAGAAAAACAGGTGAAGAAGCATGCGACTCTTGGGAGTACAGTAAAAGAGACAAAGCTTGTAATATCACAAAAACAAAACACGAATGGTGGTGTTGTCATAAAGTTACAAAATACAAAGAAAGTTTTGTAATAGGACAAATAGACGTTTGCACACAATGGGACATAAACGTTCAGTTTGGAAACGCAACAATAGATGTAAACTTAATTGAATATTAAAAATTCTGGCCGGTTCCTAATAGCAAAGGTTCTACACCGATATATTTAAAGTATATTTGTATTGTCTTCAATAACAGTCAGGAAATAGTATTTCGCACAACCTCATACAATTTTCTGACTGACTTTTTTTATTGCAATTAAAACAATCAAAATATATAATCAACGGCAAGTCTAAATGATAAACACCACAAAGGGGGTGAACAAATTGGTAAAAGTTACAGTACGCGATAACAATGTTGAACAAGCTTTACGTGTAATAAAAAAGAAAGGTCAAAAAGAAGGCTTATTTAAAGAAGTCAAAGAAAGACAAAGATACACAAAGCCAACAACAGAAAACAAAAGACGTAAAAATGACGCAATCCGTCGTGAACGTAAACGTCAATGGAAAGAAAAACAAATCGTTGGTTTCTAAAAATAAAAATCCCCTTATAAAAAAGGGGATTTATTTTATAAAAATTAAATATTCTAATTATCGGTCAATATTTTATATTCATAATTAAAATCATCTTTAATAATTTTCAATAATTTATCAATATTATCAGAATTATTATTAACATCTTGAATAATTAACTCTAATAAATAAATAGCATTAGAAATATGACTATCATCAAAACCAATAGATTTAACTTTATAAGCATAAGCTAAAGCTTTATCATAATATTTTAAATAAACCATAACAGGAATCATATTATAATAATAAGCTACTTCATTATCATCTAAATCAATAGCTTTTTGTAAATCAACAGAAGCATTTAAATAATCACATAATTCAGAATAAATGAAAGCACGTTCATTATATAATTTTGCAACATCATCTTTTAATTCTATAACCTTATTATAATCCTGCAAAGCTCCTTCAAAATCCTTTTTAACATAAGCCTTTAAAATAGCTCTAATATAATACCCATCATATTTATCTGGTTTTAAAGAAATTGCTTTATCAGCATCTTTCAAAGCTAAATCATATTCAGAAATATCAATTAAATTTTTTAATAAAAGCTTTTCTCTTCCTCTTGCTCTTGAAACATAATAAATATAATTATCATTTTCTAATTCAATAGCTTTATTGAAATCATCAATAGCCCCTTTTGCATCACCAATATCAACTTTCAACCTAGCACGAATAATATAATTAGATGCAACATAAGGTTTTCTTTTAATAACTTTATCAGTTTCCTGCAAAGCATCAGAATAAGACATATGCTCCGTTTGAAAAGAACAAGAAGCTAAAACAAAAACAAATAAAACAAAATAACAAAACTTAAAATTAAAAATCATAACACCTCATAATTATCTAGCAATCTGCATACCTTGGATTTGGTTATTATTAATCTGATTTTTAAATTGTTCAATTTGTTGTTGATTTTCTTTTACAGCCTGCTTAACAGCAGCCTTACTTTCTTTTTGTTGTTTGTTGTAATAATCCTGTAATTTATCAACAGCATCAGCACACATTTTACTACCTAATTGAACGGACATTTTCGCATCATTTAAAGCTAAATCAATATTATCAGTAAAAGCATAAGATTTTGAACGTTCACAATAATAGCTACCAACATTTGGTTGTAATTCAATAGCTTTATTTAAATCCATTAAAGCATTTTCATAATCATTCTGCTTATTTTTACAAACTCCTTTTAAGAAATAAGCTTTTGCAGCCATAGGTTCCATAGAAATAACCTTATCCAAATCAGCTTCAGCACTAACACAATCATTCAAGCCAACACTAAAAGTTGCTCTTGCCAAATACCCCGCAGGATTATTAGGATTTTCAGAAACAAACTTATCAGCTTCCTCAAAATTGCGTTTTAATTGAGAAGGACCACATCCAACAATAAATAACAAAGAAATTAAAACAGAAAAATTTTTCATATAACCTACCCTAACCTTTCAACGAAATCATAAACAAAAGAAAAAAATAAAACAAGAACAAAAAAGCCCACCATAAAGGCAGGCTTGTGTATCCAAAATAAATTAAAAAACTTATTTTATAGCCGGTTCAGCAGGTGCAGCAGCTTCTGGAGCAGGAGCTTCAACAGCAGCTTTAGTTTCAGCAGGTTTAGCTTCATCAGCTTTTTTTTCAAAACAACCAGTAAAAGCAACTAAAGAAACTGCGATTACAGCAAATACTTTCAAATTTTTCATAATAATATCCTTTCTTTTTATAAGTTAGTATTAACAGCAATTCAAAAAAAATTGCATAATTTATTATAACACAAAACAGAATAAAATAAAAGCATTATTGCAAATAAGAAAAACAGATGATAATATAAAATTGTCTTATGACTATAATGATAAACCTTATATGGAATAGGCATATTGGACGAGGGTGCGATTCCCTCTACCTCCACCAAAAAAATCTAAAACATTACGGGGGTAAATAGTTTCGACAGGTGCAATAAAGATATAAGTTTCATTCGGAGTGATTACCGAAAAAAAATCATTTAAATATGAATGCAAATGATAATTCATATCTAGCAATGGCTGCTTAATCGTGGCTATGCGAAACTAAATTCTTTGAAACTAGATTCTTCAAAGTGGGGTATCGGGGACCTAGCAACAGAACCCCTTAATCCCCAATCTATATAAATAATAATATCAAGAAAATAATCATAAAAAGCTTGACAAATAAATAATTTAGTTTAATCATAAAAACAAACAAATTACACAATTTTTAAATAAAAATATTTGTAAATTAAGGAGCTTTGTATGAAAAAACAAAATAAAAATCCAAAAAGACTTGTTTTCAGAAATATGTCAGATAATTCTTTTAAAAAAATGCATTGCATAATAGCAGAAAAAATAACAAGAGATAATAAGATTATATTAAGTGAGTTTTCAGCAGTCTTTGATGATTTCATAGAAAAACTGGAAATGACTATGAAAAAAATTATAAGACAGTTGAAAAGTAAAAAAGTAGAAACTACAGGCCTTTATGAATTAGACAATAAAGAACTGAAAGACATCGATATATTTGAACTTAACTGTTATTGTGCAAATATAAGAAAAATATCTGGATATAAAGCTTATCTCTTTGAAAACAAGGGAAGAAACTATATCTTTTTAGAAGAAGATTACAAATTCTTTGAAATAATATAAGATATTAATTATTTTCAAAAGCTATAACCCTATAAGTCTTTATAGGGTTATTTTTATTGGCTAAAATAAAAAAAAATGATAATATCAAAAATTAAAAAAATAATACAAAAGGATAAAAATAAATGGTCAAAAAAATAAAAAAAGAAAACATAAAAACAAAAAACACAAATATATACTTATATGATTTTGATGGAACAATAGTAAAAGGAGATACAGGAGTAAAATTTTTCTGGTGGTGTCAAAAACAAAATAAATCACTAATAAAATGGGTTCCATATTATGCAATATGCACATTACTTTATTGTTTAAAAATCGTATCACACAAATGGTTAAAAGAACAATATTTTTTATTTCTACCAAAAGATAAAAAATCAGCAGATAAAATGGTAATAGACTTCTGGAAAGAAAACATAAAACAACTAAACACAAAAGTCGTAGATATGCTAAAAACAGACGCAAAAGACAAAAACGGCAAAGTATTAATAATATCAGGAAGCCCAGAATTTTTTATAAAACCAATGGCAGATAAATTACCAGCTTATGCTTTAATCGCAACAAAAATGCAAAAGAAGAATTATAAAAAAATAGAAGGTAAAAACTGCAATGGAAAAGAAAAAATTCAAAGATTTTATAAATGGATATCAAAAGAAAATATAAAAGAATTTACAGTTGTAAAAGCAGTATCAGATTCATTAAAAGATAAACCGATGTATTCTTTAGCAAATAATTGGTATGCAGTAGATGGAACAGGAAAAATAACAAAAGGATTACCAAAGAAAAAAACAACATTTTATTTTAAATAAAAAAATACAAATAAAATAAAAAAACAAGTGCATTTAATATGCACTTTTTTATTACAAAAAAATTAAATTTTAGGTTCTTTTCTTCTATAAGATAAAGCTTCAGAAATATGATGAACATTAATATTTTCAGAAATATCTAAATCAGCAATAGTCCTAGCAACTTTCAAAATCTTTGCAAATCCTCTTGCAGAAATATGCATTTTATCAGCAGACTTAACTAACAAATCATAAGCATCTTTATCAATCATCTTCATAACTTCATCAAACAAAATACCTGACAAATTTTTATTTATCACCCCAGAATTTCTTTGTTCTTGCATCTGTCTTGCAGAAATAACACGCTCTCGAATTACGGAAGATTTTTCTCCAATATTTGAATTATTCAAATTCCAAGGTTTAACAGGATTCAACTCAACAAAAATATCAATACGGTCATACAAAGGGCCAGAAATTCTATTTTGATATTTAATCGCACAAAGAGGAGCAGAAGAACATTCCAACCCATCATTTCCAAAATTACCACATTTACAAGGGTTCATAGCAGCAATCAATTGGAAATCAGCAGGATAAGTAATATGCCCATTAGCACGAGAAACAGTAATTTTTCCAGTTTCCATAGGTTGCCTTAAAACCTCCAAAGTAGCCGGATTAAACTCTGGCAACTCATCTAAAAAAAGAACACCTTTATGAGCCAAAGATACTTCCCCAGGTAAAGATTTAAAACCACCTCCAGATATAGCAACAGTTGAAGCAGTATGATGAGGTGATCTAAAAGGACGTTCAGACTGGATATAATTATTTTTCAAAATACCAGCAACTGAATGAATAGTTGAAAGCTCTATCATTTCAACAGGATTCAAAGGCGGTAAAATAGTATAAAATCTTTCTGCTAACATAGATTTACCAGCACCAGGAGGACCAATAAATAAAACATTATGCCCACCAGCGGCAGCAATTTCTAAAGCTCTTTTTGCAAAATCCTGCCCTTTCACATCAGAAAAATCAACAGCAGTCTTATTAACAGGGACAGAATCATCAAATTTTTTCAAAACAGGTTTAGGAATAATCTGCTCTCCATTAAAATGATTTACTAATTGCAACAAAGATGCAGGAGCTAAAACATTTTGATTTCCTGACCATAAAGCCTCTGCCCCTCTACTTTCAGGACAAATAATACCTTTATCAGAATTAAAAGCAAACATAGCAGCAGGCAAAACACCAGAAACAGGCGAAATATTACCATCCAAACCAAGCTCTCCCATAACAAGGAAGTTATCTAAATAAGACTTATCGAAACAATCAAGGCAAGCCAAAATACCCAAGGCGATTGGCAAATCGAAATGAGTTCCTTCTTTAACCAAATCAGCAGGAGCTAAATTAACAACAATACGTTTAGGAGGCAAAGAAGTTCCAATAGAACGAAAAGCAGAAGCAATTCTTTCTTTTGCTTCATTGATAGACTTATCAGGCAATCCAACAATAGCAAATTTAGGCAAGCCAGAAGACACCTGAACTTCAACAGAAACAGGAATAACCTCAACCCCACGAAAACAGCAAGTCAAAATTTTTACAACCATAAACGAATATTAAGAAAAAGTAAAAATTTATCAAGATAAAATAAAAAAATAAGGTTGGTGCCAAGCAATACACCAACCTATATTAAGCATAGCATCGATTAAAGCACAAATCGATGACCACAGTTAAGATAGTAAACAGCATAGCTATTTAAAAAAGAAGCAAATATATAAAGCAAAACTATCACATTAACTATGGCTTTTAGTAAAAATATATTTTAAGAACTATATTAAACCAATATTTTATTTTGTCAATAACAAATTTAAAAAAATAAAAAAGGAGTTAATGCCGTTCAGAAAACAAAAACTCCCTTATCTCAAACACTAAAATCAGTGTCGTAAGCCTCCAGCGCATCCTCTTTAAGAACTGAGATAATTCTTAATTTTGGATATCTAAAAAGACCTAGTCGCTTAAGAGTATAAAGACAAAACAATAAATAAAAGAAATTATATATACCGAAAAAAAATACCGGTCATAATTTATAATATTGTATCGGAGCAGCGATACCTGTTTTGCTTTATAAATTACTTACTAAATGTATTTATACTAAAAATAACATTTGTTTAAAAGATATTATATATAAAATAATATGTCAAGCTTAATTAAAATAAAATTTAAATAATAAAAAAGCTGGTGTAAACACACCAGCCCATAATGAAAGCCTGTATCTTTTGCGTGGCTCTTTCACTATTAAAGCCCGGGCTTTGGCACTCTAACAACGGGGTAATAATACATAATTTCAAACCAAAAATACAAATTTGTATCTGGTGTTATAAATAAATTCCCGTATACAATACAATTTATCTTTCAAAATTACATTGTTGTTATAGCCTCTCGCCATCACAGGTTATTAAAATAATTTCATAAAAATATTTTAACAAGAAGGAATATATAGACTAAAAAACACTTTGTCAATAAATTATAATAAAAAGATAAAAACAAACATAAAATCAATAAGTTAAAACAAACCAGAATTTTTAAAACTAATATATTTTTGACCTTTACCAATAATAATATGATCAAATAAAGAAACATCAACACTCTGCAAAGCAACAAATAGTTTTTTAGTCAAATCAATATCAGACTGGCTTGGAGTAGGATCTCCAGACGGATGATTATGAACAAGTATAATACCAGTTGCTCCATTTGAAACAGCTTGCTTCACAACTTCTCTAGGATAAACAACAGCATAATTAATAGTCCCTTGTTGTTGTAATTCATCTGAAATTAATTTTAACTTTGAATCTAAATATAACACGCGAAATTGTTCATTAGGTTCATAAGATATATTTAACCGGCAATAATCAATCAGCTTATCCCAATTATTTATCACAGGCATTTGCTTCAATTCAGTTTTTAAAACACGAACAATCGCACCTTGAATAATTTTCAAAACAGCAATAGTAGTTTCTTTAACCCCACTAATTTTTGACAAATCATCTGGAGAAGCATTTATAACTTCTGCAAAATTACCAAACTTATTCAAAAGCTTTTTCGCCAAAGGCTTAACATCCATTCTAGGCAAAGCTATAGTCAATATCATTTCTAATAATTCATAATCAGGGATAGAATCAGCCCCATTATTTAAAAGCTTTTGCCTTAATCTAGCACGATGACCTATATAATGAGCTTTATTTTTTTCAGAACCAGATTTAATATTCAAAGCAGATTTATCAGAAGATAAAGCATCATCACAATTCATTTCTAATAAATCATATTTATAATCAGACATACAAAAATACATTCAAACTTCAAACGATAAATAAATTACAAAGTAAAAATTTCAACTCCGTTTTTACCAACTCCAATTGTATGCTCAAACTGAGCAGATAACTTACCATCTGCAGTATAAGCAGTCCAATCATTACCTTTTAAGAAAATAGCATCTTTAACACCTTCATTAATCATAGGTTCAATAGTAAAAACCATACCTTCCTTAATCATAACATCAGGAACATTTGTATTATGGAAGTGATAAATATAAGGATCCATATGAAAATCAGTTCCTATACCATGACCGACAAAATCTTCAACAACAGAGAAGCCTTTACCATGAGCATAACTTTCAATTACTTTACCAATATCAGAAACAAAGCCACCATTTTTAACAGCATCAATACCCATCATCAAGCATTGATATGTAGTATCAATCAATTTTTGAGCTTTATCAGTAATTTTTCCGACTTTATACATTCTAGAAGTATCACCATAATAACCATCTTTAATAACAGTTATATCAATATTGACAATATCACCATCAAGCAAAATAACACTATCATCAGGAATTCCGTGACAAATTTCAGAATTCACAGAAGTGCAAATAGATTTAGGGAATCCGTGATAATTCAAAGGAGCAGGAATAGCCCCATTTTTCACAATAAAATCATAACATAATTTATCAATATGATTAGTAGAAACACCAGCAACAACAAATTCAGAAATATAATCCAAAACTTGTCTAGCAAGTATTCCAGCTTCTCTTAACTTTTTAAAATCATCTTCATTATATATATTAATTGCCATAACAAAGATAATAAACAAAACAAATTGCAAAGTAAATAAATTTATGATAATTTCAAAATATGACAGTATCAATACAGCTAAAAGATATAAATAAAGAAATAACAAAAATATCAAAAGACGATTTTTTTACAATTGAAAAATATCTACTTGATAACGATTTAGCATCAGATAAAGAAGACTCAAAAACAATAAAAGCAAGACTACAAAATCCACCAGTATTAACACCAGAAGAGTTTGCAGAAGAACTTATATACGTAATACTTGCCAGCGGATTTTCGCAAAAAACAGCAAAGAAAAAATATATAGAAATAGCAAATTACCTAAAAACGACTTCAGAACCAAACATAGAAGGATTGCTACAAATTTTTAATAACAAAATGAAAATGGGAGCAATATTAAAAATCTGGAAAAATAAAGAAATAATAAAAAACAGATACTATGAATTACAAACAGATGAAGATAAACTAGATTATCTTGAAACACTCCCATTCATAGGAAAAATAACAAGAAATCACATTGGAAGGAATCTTGGAATCAACGTTGTAAAATACGACATATGGATTGTAAGATTAGCAAACGGATTAAACTATAAATCATGTGATGATATGTTTGCAGATGTTCAAAAAGAAACAAATCTTCCACTTGGATACATAGACGTGATCTTATGGAAATCCTGTCAATTAGGCATATTTAAAATAAAAACAAAATAATAAAAAATATCATTTATCATTTGAAATAAAGTCAGATTTCAAGTATAATATACAGCAGTATATATACAAAAATTATTTGAGAGAGAATGAAAAACAAAAATCATAATACAATAAAAAAACAGGTTTTTGCTACATCTGTAATAACTACGATAGTAATTACAGCATTCTTATCACAACAAAAAGCATACTCTGCTCCACTATCTTCAAAGCAACAACAAGACAGAGAAAAGAAAGTAACAATCGTAACTCCTTACAGTGCAGCTTTTTCTGGAGCTACAAACAGATACATTGGAATCTCAAATGAAGATTTAAGAAACGGCTTGATTGGTGGAGGTTCATCAAAACAAGAAGCAGAATGTGTAGAATATATGATGAAAGCATTAGACAGAGGTTGTTATAATTACACAGATTCAAGCGTAAGCGTATATGCAGATTGTGCAGACTATTCATCAACAGATTTACTTGACGTAATAGATACAAACTTTTCATTTGTTGTCCCATATTCAGAAGCATCAAAATTATATGTAAAATGTAAAGATTATCGTTCAACAGCAGTAAATAAATTTCTTGTTCAAAAAAGTATAATTGAAGAAAGTGCAAGAAAGAACAGCACAGAATGCGTAAAAGCAAAGAACGACTTAGAATCAGCAAAAAAGTGCTATACATCAATAATGGCATCATCAGGTTCATATTTTGACACAATAACAGGATGTGATTCAGTTCCTGGAAACCAAATGAAAAAAGCTGGTAAATACGGAATGTCTAACATAGTTGAACCAATGCTAAATATGTTATCTGGACAATATACAGACCGTGCTCCAAATTGGAGGGAAGCTATCGAAGCAGTGCTTGCAGGATACACAATGCAAGCAAAGTCAGCTTGTAATGAAGATTACTCACCAGTTGCAATAAACAGATATACTCCAGATTCTCAAACAAATGTATTTAAAGAAGCTTTAACAAAAAGCATATCAAATACACTAAACCAACCATTAACACAATCATCAAGCTCTACATCTAGCTCATCATCAGGAGGAGTTGTAAAAGATAATTATGGAATAGGAAGCACAGATGTATCAATAAACAGAGCAATGTATAGCAAGTCAACCAATGAATATCTTGGTCTTGGAGCAAGTACAATAAACAATCCAACAATGACAGATGCAGAATCAACAAAAGAAGCAACTAATTTAGATAAAAATCTAAATGGTGGAGTATTCACAATATCAGCAGAATCAATTCCAATCACAAAACAAAGATTAGAAATAGTAATGGCCAACCCATCAAATTATGATTCATTAAATTCAATTGATATATCAATTGCTAAAAATGTTTATGGAGGAATTGTAACAACAGGAAACAAAGCATTATTCACAAAATACATCAATGATATATCATCAAAATTAAATGTATTTATAATACAATCTCCAACTGGACAAGACGGATCAAATGAATGTTCTGTATATAAATCTTTAAGTGGACAAGTTGTATCCATTCCACCTGAAGTCACATTAAAAAGCACAAAAATAAAATCATATTTAACAAGCTGCAATTCAATAAAAGTATATTAAAATAAAATTACTATTGCAAAACTCAAAAATAATATTAATATACGAATCATCATATACTATTAAGGAGAGAATATGTCGGAATATATATCTAATGAAATAAAACAATTAAAAGATGCTGAAAAGTATCTATGCTCTTATATAACATTATGTGACGAGCTTTTAAAGTCACCAAATGTAAATATAAAAGCACAAAAGAAAGTAATTTTTACATTTAATATTTTATTAAATTGTAATAGAAATGCTATGGAAGAGTTATTTTATAAGCAAAACAATATACAAGCTATTATTTACATAAAAAATATAGTGGAAAAGAAATTATGTGCAGTAAAAAAAGAAATAGAGACATTAGAAAAAGCTCAAAGTGCTGTGGATAAGATAAGATTATTAAATATACTACAAAATACAGAAATAGCATAAAAAAACAAAACAAAAAACGTCTTTAATAATTAATATAAAGACGTTTTTTATTGTAAAATCACAAACTTATTTGACAATAATAAAATTTAAATGTAATATATTAACAAATAAAATTTTTATGACAAAATTTTTAAGGAGAATGAAATGGAAGAAGATATAAAAATATTAAATGAGTACAAAGATATAGAAGAAGAATTAAAAAAACAATCTATATCAGAAGAAAAAAAAGAATGTTTAAAAGACAAAAAGTCTAAACTAATCTCCCAAAACCCGTGGGTAATACCAATATAAGTTTTTATATAAAAAATCTTTACTGTTTAACACTGTTAATAGTAAAGATTTTTTTATACAATTGACAACAAATATTAAAATTGATAACTTAAAAAAATGAATATACAAAATCAAAAATATATTGAACAAATAAAACAAAATATCTCCGATATCAGGAGGTTTCTTTGACGAAGACAAATTAACATCAAAGTTAAAAGATTTAACAGAACAAACAACAAATCAAAATTTTTGGGATAATGTTGAAAAAGCTAACGCTATCATAGCTCAAAAAAACAAAATAGAAAAACAACTACAAATCATAAAAAATGTAGATACAGAATTAAAAGATATAATAGAACTTGATACAATATCAAACCCGGAAGATGAAACAGAACAAAAATTCATAGATGAATCAATAAAAGAACTACTAAACAAAACAAATAAAACAAAAATAGAAACATTATTCACAGACCCATCAGATAACGGAAACGCATATATGGAAATACATGCAGGAGCAGGAGGAACAGAATCATGCGACTGGGCACAAATGCTATTAAGAATGTATACAAGATATTGCGAAAAAAGTGGCTTCAAATATAGTATATTAGACGAACAAAAAGGCGATGAAGCAGGAATAAAATCAATAACACTACAAATTGAAGGCCCAGACGCATACGGTTGGTTAAAAACAGAAAAAGGGATACATAGACTTGTCAGAATATCACCATTTAATGCAAACGGGAAAAGACAAACAAGCTTTGCATCAGTATGGGTATATCCAATCATAGACGATAAAATAGAAATAATAATAGAAGATAAAGATATAAAAATAGATACATACAGAGCATCAGGAGCAGGAGGTCAGCACGTAAACAAAACAGACTCAGCTGTAAGAATAACTCACATACCGACAAAGATTGTAGTTGCATGCCAAACAGAAAGGTCTCAACACATAAACAAAGAAAAAGCAATGTCAATGTTAAAATCCCGCTTATACCAACTAGAAAAAGAAAAAAAAGAAGCAGAAAAGAACGCTCAAAACGCAACAAAAACAGAAATTGGCTGGGGAAACCAGATAAGAAGCTATGTACTACAACCATATAAAATGGTAAAAGACTTACGAACAAATATAGAAACAACAGATACAAAATCAGTCCTAGACGGAGAAATAGACATATTTTTAGGACAGGTAGAACTTTACAAGCCATAAAAATTAGTGTATTATATAAGTGTCTGCATATATAAAAAATAAGCAGATAAAATAGGAGATACTTATAAATGCTAATAAATTGCGACAAATTAACAAAAATACTAGCGGTGTTAATCGCGACTTTTGGCATATCATCTTGTGCAGAACTTGGCTTAGATTTCGGTTCAATTGATGGATATTATACAGATGAATACGATGAAGCATATGATTCAGAAAACTATCAAGATGAAAATAACCTATATACAGAAGATTATCAAGAAACAGATGAATTTTATAATAACTTTGCCAGCTATGATGAAAAAATGGAAGGAATGGGACAATTCACTCCAAGAGGCATAGTTGAAAGAATGGATGCGACAGGAAATTATGATTTAGTTGGAGACTTCCGACCTATATCAGAAGCAGAAGTAAGAAGGTCATTAGCAAAATGGGCAGATGGAGTTTGCCAAATAGTAAAAAAAGATTACAAAGGCCATACAGTTGAAATAAGAAAAGCATTAAATGGAAGTGAATTAAAAGAAATGCGTTTAAGATTCATTCCACATCCAAACGGACGCCCATTCAACAAAAGAGTAGTAGAAATATTAAACGAAATTGCAGATGCAGAAACAATAGGAACTTGTGGATTAAATGCAAAACCATTAATAATATATAACAAACCATCATTTGAAGCATATCAACCGACATCTTTTTACAGACCAGAGGTTCGCAGAAGTTCATATATAAGAGAATACGCATATAGATGCTTGTATTAATAATGTTTAAAAGCAAAAAATAAACTCCTCTATAAAGAGGAGCTTTTTTATTTAGTTTTTATTACTATTTAATAATTTTAGTATATTTTCTTTTCTCTTTATTTGGTAATAAAGAGATAAACAATGAGAATATTAACAGAGTCAATATTATCATAGTAATATCTACTAATTTATAACTAAAAACCATTGCGATTTGTTCACCATATTCTCCCATAAGGCGAACCACTATTATTAAAATAAAAAGCCATACTATTTTAAAAATATTTATACCCATAAGATCTCCTTAAATATAAAAGTATAACGATGATACTAACAATAATAACAAAGTCAATAAAAAATAAAAAAACTGGCATAAAGCCAGATTTTGTAGGAATAATTAATAATAGATTAATTTAACTCCTTAAATACTCCCAATTTAAATCCATGGTTGTGCCTCTTTTGGAAGCCTCTATTGCCTCTTGTAAAGAGGTAAAACAAGAATTGCTATGTTGAGAAAACAAGAAGTATATCTTATTCACTTTAATGATAATAAAATACTCGCTTATATCTCTATCCACTTTCTTCCAAATAGATATTTTACTATGCCCACCATCGAAAATAATTGAGCACTCTAGGTTGTCTGAGTAATAAAGCTCACTCACATTATCAACAACTTTAGCTTCAAAGCTAAAATCATTGACAAAGTTTTTAATACTTAAATTCATAAAATATTTTTCATATTCTATATTTTTTTCTTTAACTACAACAACACCGAATAAAACACCGAATAACACACATACCATAATAATTGATAAAAATATTTTTCTCATATATACTCCTATATTTTATTTTTTGGATTTAGCCATTTTGACTAATCCAGAACCTCTTTAAATGTAAGATTTTGACAAAAACAATAAACTAAAATATTATTTTATCAATAAACAAAA
>CASDRH010000005.1 GCA_949283075.1 uncultured Pseudomonadota bacterium
TGTTGCTACTAGACATTTAATTCCAATATTGTATAATATCAATAGACTTATTAGGTAGTTGTTTTAAGTTGCTACTAGACATTTAATTCCAATATTGTATAATTTTTATAGTATAAAGAGTATAAAAGGATAAGTTGCTACTAGACATTTAATTCCAATATTGTATAATTATACATACAATAAAAAAAAAGAACATTAAGTTGCTACTAGACATTTAATTCCAATATTGTATAATTATTGTCTACTTCATTTAGCAAGTATTCATGTTGCTACTAGACATTTAATTCCAATATTGTATAATAGATTGTAGTAATGGAGAGTATAAAGATTAGTTGCTACTAGACATTTAATTCCAATATTGTATAATTTTTTTTCTAATTGTTTTTATATTGTTTTCGTTGCTACTAGACATTTAATTCCAATATTGTATAATTCTTAATGTTTTTATAACATTATTGAATGTGTTGCTACTAGACATTTAATTCCAATATTGTATAATTAAAAATATATGTCTATTATATAAAAGGTGTTGCTACTAGACATTTAATTCCAATATTGTATAATATATATTAATAAAGCCCAGTATTTCTGGGCTTTTATCATCAATAAACAAAACAAAAAATAACAAATATCGATTCGTTTCATACATAAAAATATTATTTTTTTTTACAAAAACTAAAATAATTGAAATTGTTCAGGTTTTTCATCCAATTTCTGTTCAGAATGATTTTTATATAAATGTATTATTTCTCCAAATTGATAATCAGTAAAAAACAATATACAAACATCCCCTGTTTTAGGATTATTATCTTTTAATAATCTAACATATTTCTGACTATTTTCTTTTGTTCCAGTAAATCTGACATAAACAGAATACTGAGCCATCCCAAAACCATAATCTAATAAAAAGCTTCTAAATTTAGCAGCTTGTTTCCTTTCAAAACTAGTTTCAGTTGGAAGATCAAACATCACCATCATCCACATATATTTAAGACCTCGTGTTTTAAAATATTGATTTTCAATCATAATTTAATCATATATTGGTTATAATTAAGTTTTACTTTCTTGTCTTTTACAGAGCTAACAAAATTCCAAACATCTTGTTGGATTATGTTATAAAGTTCAGAAAAGCCTTCTCCATTATATACTTCTAAATGAATAACCTCTGCTAATTTTTTCTTATATTCAGGAGACAAGATTTTTGTTTCATCATCTATACCATTAAAAATATTATAAACAATAGCATCAGTTATAGGTCTATAAGGCTCTATCAAGTCATCAACTAAACAAAAAGGATTTAATTTATTATGATGTTTAATACCAAAAGAAGGATTTAATCCTGATGCAACAACTATTCTAGCAATTGTAGCTCTTAATATACTATAACCATAATTTAAAAATGAATTAATACCATTTAAATCATGATTTCTTATAAAGCCATTTCCAAATAACGAAGGAAAATAAAGCCTAGCAGCATAAGCTTCAATATTACCAGAATCACCAGATAAAACTTTACTATGTAGCTTATCTATTGGATTTGATTTTTGTAACAAATTTAATAATTTTGACTGATTTTTTATTTTTTCTTTTACTATTTCCGCCCACAAATTCTTTTGCAAAGGTTTAGAAATCGATATTTGTAATTCTTGAATATTAGTCTGTCTTTGTTGTCCAATTAAAGAAAGTAATATTCCGCTTGGATGAAAATTATCAGATAAAATTATTAAAGGAATATTATTTTCACATAAATTCTGTAATAAATTATTTGTATAAATAACTCCTCTTGCAGTTACTATCAAAGAACATATGGAATCAAAAGGGACATCTTTAATAATGTCCCCCTTCTCTTTTATTCTTAAAAAACCTTTGTAACAGGATAACTCCTTATTATCCGTAGATATTTCAAGTATGTTGTTTATCATTTTCAGAACTCCACTTATTATCAAACCCAGGATCTATAAGTTCTCCAATAGGAGAAATATAAACCTTTCGCATTTTCTTTTCTTTTAACTCATTAAGATAAGGTTCAAAAGTTCTAGATTTATCATCTAAATCTTTAGTATCTTTATTATGTCTTAATTTAAATTGTTTATTTTGCCCAATAGATTTCAAATTATATATTTGTTTTTGCCCATTAAATTCCAACATAATTTGATCATTAGTCTTTAAAGTCATAACTTTTCTGGTAGTTGGATATTTCAAACGCCATAAAGACTTACCATTATTTATAGTTGCCATATAATTTGACATAACCTCTATTTGCCAAGATCCAGCATCTTTAACATAAACTTTATCATTAGGATTTATCTGATATATTTCAGATTTATATATATTACCGGCAACATACCACTTATAAGCTTTTTTTGCAGCCTCTCTTAATATAAATAAAAGATTATCCTCCTTTAATTTCTGTTCTTTCTTTTTACTCTTATCAAAGATATGTTTTGATTTACCATCTTCAATATACCAATTTATATAAGCCTGTCTGTAATTTTCTTTATCCTCTTTTGTCCTAAAAACAGGAACATAAGTTGATATATCAACTAATTTTTTCACTTTTATTTTTTGCTTATTATTTTTTTCACAATGATAAATAAATTCACTTAAAGCACCATCATTTTCTCCAATAGTCCTTAATACTTTGTCTGCATATGTATCCACAACATTTTTCAAATCTTTTACTGTTTTTAAACTATCAATACTTTCTTTTACAACAAACCAAGCTTTTAATCCATTATCAAATGAAAATAAACTATAAGCGGTATCTTCGTGTAATCCCCCAACAGTAGTATGAGAAGTGTTATCAACTTTCTTATTCCTTGTTCTGTAAGATATAGCCATATTTTCTAACCTATTTTTGAAATCAACTCTATTAAAGTTGTTAAAAGGTTCAGTATTACCATTAAACAAAGCTTTTCTAAATTCCTTAATCTCTCCATATTGAGACGCAGCTAATATTTCAATTTTATCAGCATTTTTTGCAATTAATTGCAAATCTCCTACTTTTAAACAAGCAATAACAAAAGCATCAACCGCATGATGTAAATGAGAAACTCTATACATTTCTTCATTATCTTTATTTTTAAATACATTAAGTCCCCATTGCTCTCTAAATAAAGCAGTCATCTGACCAGGTAATCCAATAACTGAATTTTTATTATTACAAATATATTTTAAATAATTAACAGCTAACTTAGACATATATTTTGTATCATTAAGTTGTCTAGCAATACAATTATTTTCATCATTAAATTTATCCATGGCATTTTTTTCAAATCTCCATTTAACATTATCGGGTAAAACTTGAGCTCTTTCATAAATCTCTTCCCAAATAAACCTAGGATCATTACTAAAAGCAAAAGCTTCATAAGGAGTTTTATTACCCTTAAAATAATTTCCTTCTGAAAAAGCAACAATTTTATTAGCCATACTATCATCTAAAGTTCTAGAAAAAGGTAAAATATGTTCAACTTGAACATTAGGAGAATACAAATCATTCACAGATATTTGTCTGCCAGTATATATACAAATTTTTTTATTATCTTTTACAGGTAATCTTTCCCATAATTTATATTTTTGAATATCATCTTTTGATATATTAACTTCACTACTAAACAAAACTGTATTAACAAGCTCTTGTTTAATTCTATCATTTTCTTTTTTACTTTTTGTTTGTTCTTTATCTATATCTGATAATCCTTTTGTACCAACCTTTAATTCTCTTGCTAATTCTATAGAAACAGCATCAGGTTTACCATATTTGCTGATAAGAGAATTAACAATCAATCTAAGTTGATTCAAAGCTATATGAACAGAAACATTTGTTATTTTACCATACCTTTTTTCAAGATTTTGTTCATTTTGATCACTATTACCTCCAATACAAGATTTTCTAATCAAATCTAATGAAGCATAATATGGTAGATAGTCTAGACCTTCAATATTACTATCAACATCAGAATGGTGATATCCAGCCTTTTTACAAGCATCATGATATAAAAAACCATCTTCAAGATATGGAATAATATTTTCAATAGCTTTTTGAGATAAACTAGCAGTTCCTTCATCTATTTGAGCTTGTAATATGTTATTAGCTTTTTCTTCCGATAAAGAATAAAAATTAATTAGTTCAATTAATAAATCATCATCTTCAATTTTATCATCTGATAACTTATCTAATATTAAATTTTGCTCATTTATACTAAACTCAAACCACTTATTCCCAAAACAATTATCATTAGATAAAACAAAAGCAGTGGTATCAGCATATATAGATTTTCTTTTTTCACTTTCTAAATTAAATTTAACATTTTTTTTCAAACCAAGTTGTTTTTTTAATTCAGCAAATGTAATTTCACCTTTTTTATTAACACCAATAAAAGAAGTTAATAAAATATCTTTAATTTTATTTTTTTGTTCTAATGTTAAAGAAATAATATCAGAATTAGAGTTTATCTCTAATTGATTTATAGTCTGCAATACTCTAAATTTCTGAAACAAAGGATTTCTTTTATAAGCTCTACGTTCACCATTTTCAAACATACAGAATCCAACTTCTTGTTCCTTTAAAGGCCTTTGATAAAAAATAGCATTATAAAACTTATGCTTTAAATCATCAGTTAAATTAGGATAAAAAGACTGTTGTTTATCCCAAATCATATTAAATTCATCAATATACATCTGCCTTGTAGGGTACAAAACATTTATATCTTTATTATCTTTTTCATTAAATCTAATACTTTTTGCAAAAACACCTTTTTCTTTTTCTTCAAGATATCTTTTTGATAACCACTCACCAATAGTTTTACAACCAGAATCATATATTTCTGTTTCTAATTTTTTAGAAGCAACAGCCAACTTTCCGCCATCAGTTTTTTTTAATTCTTTTCTATTACTTTTAAAACCTCTTCTTAAAGACAAATGAAATAATACACGGCCAAATTCTGGCAGAGTCAATTTATCATACAAAGCTTTTGCTCTTAAGACATAAGGATTTTGTCTTTCTTCAATATCAGAAAAAGACATAGAATTGTTATTTATCAAATCAAGAACTTTCTTTTTTCTAATCAAAATTCTATCATGTCTATTCCTAGAACCTCTAGCAATTCTTCTTCCAACACATAAAGGCTCATGAGATTTAACATCACGACCATCAGGAAATATTCTAACCCCCATATCAAGTAAATCAGAAGGATTATTATTATCATCTAATTTAACGACAGCCCATCCAAGAGAAGTAGAACCTAAATCAATACCTATTTTATATTTCATAACAATTCCTTATTTTTAATTAAATATATAAAATGATACAATCCCAAAAGAACCTTTTCAATAGAAATATATTCCTATTAATTAATATTGACTTTAAAAAAAATAAAAGTAAACTTATAAAAGTTGAAATCAATAACTTCTAAATTTTATTGGAATTAAATGTCTAGTAGTTAATAAGAGATTTCACAATTTAAAGTGGCAACTTCGCGTTGCCATTTATTTTTGAAAAAAATTTTATAAAACAGTTTTATTCTAATACAATTATTTAGATAAATTTAAAAAGAAACAGGAGATTATTAAAATAAATGGCTCGGGTAGTAGGACTCGAACCTACGACACAGTGATTAACAGTCACTTGCTCTACCGACTGAGCTATACCCGAATAGATGATATATTTTTACACTAAATCAAATTTTATTGCAAGCAAAAATTAAAAAAAAGAGGGTTTCCCCTCTCTATAAAATAAAAATTAACAATATAAATTACTTTTTATCAGCTTTTTTATCAGAAGCTTCTGTCATTTTTTCTA
Organism: uncultured Pseudomonadota bacterium; assembly: GCA_949283075.1. Classification (GTDB taxonomy): domain Bacteria; phylum Pseudomonadota; class Alphaproteobacteria; order Rs-D84; family CASDRH01; genus CASDRH01. The sequence continues at coordinate 5,801 of CASDRH010000005.1, forward strand.
TGTCTTTACCAAGTTTTTTAATACTTTCAACAATATTTTTATCTAATCCAGCAGGCATCAACTTAACAGCTTCTTTTATATTTTCAACAGCTTTTTCTTTATTTTCAACTCTCATATAAAGTTTAGCCAATTCAAAATAATATTTATAATTTTTCTTTGCTTCACGATCAATCTTTGGAGTATAAATAGAAATACTTCCAGCTTTATCCAAGATTGTTTCATAAGTTTTGATAGCACCTTCTGGATCAACAGGAACTAAAACATTTGCTTTTATTTCCAAATTTTCCAATGTTGGATAAATACCAGCAATTTTAACAATATAATTTTTCATATTGTTATAAATTTCCAATGTTGGACCTTCCAATTTAATTTTTTTATTTGGTTCCAATTGAGCAACAATCAAAGCCCAACCCAAGAAAGATTTCTTAAAACCTTCACTTGTTTGATATTTTTCAGAAATCTTTTTAGAAGCATATCTATAAGTAGGAACAGAAGCAAAAACTAAAACTAATAAAATTGCAATAATTTTAACGGCATTTAATTGGAAGTGTTTTTTAACTTTCTTAACTTTATCTTCTTTTTTAATTTTAACATCAACTTTTGCTTTTACATTAGCAGATTTATTAACTAATTTTGCTTTAATATTTTTTGAAACTTTATTCTTTTTTTGCATAATTTTCCTCCAAAACTGATTTATAACAGACAACAAATTATATCACCAAGAAAGTAAAAAAAAAAGAAAATAATTAAAATATATTAAATTCCTTTAAAGCTTCTTTTATTAACAAAGCAACACCAATTTTAGTTTCAGGATTAGAATTTTCTTGCAATTTTGCAGATACTTTAGCAACAGCTTCAAAAGCTTCAACCTTTTTATATCCCAAATTAACCAAAGCAGAAACAGCCTCCATTTTTAAATCATTGATATTATCTTTAATCAAAGATTGTTTTTGTTTATTTGTATCAAAATTATCTTTATCATTTTTATTTTCAATAGTATCAGGGTTATAATTTAAAGAAATATCACTTTCACTATCACCAGAAATAAATCTAGAATTATTTATAGCTTTTTCAACTTTATCTTTCAATTCAGAAACTATACGAAGCGCCATTTTAGGACCAACTCCATTAGCAGTAGCAATAAAATCCTTATCACCAGCAACAATAGAGTTAAACAATTGATCAGATGATATAGAAGACAAAATAGATAAAGCAACCTTTGCTCCGACTCCTTGAACAGTGCATAATAAATTAAACCAAGCTTTTTCTTCCTGTGAAGGAAAACCATATAAATGGATATAATCTTCTCTAACATTAGTTTCAATAAAAAAAGATACTCTCTGTCCTATTTTTAAAACAGATAAATTATGAAGAGTAGTAAAAACCTGATACCCAACTCCAGAAGAAGTCATCAAAACAAAATAACCATCAGCAATTCCATCAACAACACCAATTAATTTTGCAATCATAATTACCACCTAAAATAATTGTTAAACTAAACAAAATATAAAATAAATACATATCAAAATCTACAAAAAATAAAAATCAAATTCAAAAAAATCTTGTTTTTTTCACTTTAAACATATATTTTATAAATATCTAGAAACAGAAATATTATATATGAAATACATTATAACAAATAATTGCTTTATAATATTATGGAATTCTTGGTGTTAATACACCAATCTTTAAAACACACAAATATACAATCTAATTTTATAAAAATATTAACTAAACAAGAATATAGGAGTAAAAAATGTCAGGACATTCAAAATGGGCAAATATACAACATAGAAAAGGTAAACAAGATAAAGCTCGTGGTAATTTATTTACAAAAATTGCAAGAGAAATAACAATAGCAGCAAAACTTGGAGATCCTAATCCAGATTATAACCCTCGTTTAAGATTAGCAGTTACATTAGCAAAGAAAAACTCTATGCCAAATGATAACATAAAAAAAGCAATCGACAGAGCAAGAGGAAATGAAGGAGCAAATTTAGAAGAAATCAGATACGAAGGATACGCTCCAAACTCAGTTGCAGTAATAGTAGAATGTTTAACAGATAACAGAAATAGAACAGCAACAGAAGTCAGAACAATATTTGGGAAAAATGGAGGATCAATAGGAGCAGAAAACTCAGTTGCATTTAATTTCAACAGATGCGGAATAATAGTATATCCAAAATCAAAAGGAACAGATGAAGAAATAATGGAACTTGCAATAAACGCAGGAGCAGATGATATAGAATCAGATGAAGAATACCACACAATAATTACAGCGGTAGATAAACTTCACAGTGTTGGAAATGAACTAAATGCAAAATTGGGAGACCCAGAAAAAATGGAATTAACATTTATGCCAATAAACACCGTGCAATTAACAGAAGAACAAGGACAAAGTTTAGAAAGTTTCATAGAAAAAATGGAAGAAAGCGACGATGTCCAAAATGTATATACAAACGCAGAATATTAAAAATAAAAATCCCCTCCTCATAGAGGGGATTTTTTCTCTCTACAAGTCCAAAACAACATTTCTCCTTTTGCAATGAACTTAACTAAAAGGATATTACTTTCAAAAAAATAATGCAAACAAAAAATACATAAAAATATTTTGTTTAAACAAAAATTATGATAAAATAAATATATGATGAGAAACAACAAAATACTCAGCATTATTTTATGCTCAATTTTGTTAAGCAATAATATTGCTATTAAAAATGCACACTCAAAAGATAACTCAATTACAGAGAAAAAAGAAGAATCCAAAGAATCAAAAAATTTCACAAAATGGTTATTAGATTTTAAAGAAAAAGTGTTAAATCATAAAGATTATAATATATCTGATAAAACTCTACAAATTGCATTTGAAAACATAAAATTTAACGAAAAAATTTTAAAAAGCGATGCAAAACAAGCAGAGTTTGCAGAAACATTTTGGGAGTATATAGAAAAAAGAATAAATGAATACAGAATAAATAAAGGAAAAGAATTATATAAAAAATACAAATCATTATTAAGAGATATTCACAAAAAATACGGAGTTCCACCTGAATACATATTATCATTCTGGGGATTAGAAACTGGATACGGAAATTATTTTGGATCAACAAATATATTTGAAGCATTAGCATTATTAACATTTGAAGGTAGAAGAGCCCAAATGTTTGAAACAGAATTATTAACAGCACTAGAAATTTTAGAACAAAATAAATTAGAAGCATCTCAAATGAAAGGTTCTTGGGCTGGAGCAATGGGAAATTTCCAATTTATGCCTACAACATTTAAAGCATACAAAATTGATGGTGATGGTGATGGAAAAATAGATGTATGGAACAGTATTCCTGATGCAATGCATTCTGCTGCAAACTACCTTCATAAAATTGGTTGGAAGGATGGAAAAAGATGGGGACGTGAAGTATTCTTACCCAAAAATTTTAATTGGATGCAAGTTGACGATTACGATATAAAAAGGACAACAACAGAATGGAAAAAACAAGGAGTAATGAAAACTAATGGAAAACCATTAGATGAATCTGATGTAAAAGGATATATAATAGCTCCGCAAGGTAAAGATGGGCCAACTTTTTTGGTATACAATAACTTTGACAAAATATTAAATTGGAATTACTCATATAATTATGCTATTGCAGTAGGATTACTAGCAGATGCAATATCAAGAAATACAAATAATACAATAATAACAAAAGAAAAAATTAATAATAAAATTCCTATAAAGAATATAATTGAAATACAAAAAGAATTAAAAAGATTAGGATATTACAAATCTGATGATTTCAGAGGAGTATTAAATATAAAAACAAAATTTGCTATAAAAAGATATCAAAGAGATAATAAAATGCTTCCAGATGGATATCCATTAAAAGAATTATATTTAAAAATATTCAATAAAAGCATTAGCAATTAATTTATTCAAATATTTTTCAGCCATTGCTTCAATCTTTTGATTTGAAACAGAATCATTTATATTATTTTTTAAAGTATCATCATCAAGCAATTTATCAGCAACTTTATCATCAATTTTTTTATCACAAATCATATAAATATAATAAGATGAATCAATATTTTTTAAAGGAGTTGATGGAACACGAACTTCTAAATCTTTAATATGCAATCCAACAGTCTGAGATAAATCTTGTAATTTTAAATCACCTAAATTACCAGAACCAACACCGCCATCTTTTGCAGCAATACTATCAAAATCCTTACAATTATTAACATTATCAGATTTTAATTTTTTATAAACCTCATCAGCCTTATCTTTGCTATCAAAAACGATTTGAGATATATTCATATTAGAAAACATAAAATCAACATAAGTTTTATATTTTTTAAATTCTTCATCAATTTCAACATCAGAAACAGAAGCAACAGGTGCAAAATACATAACAGAAAATTTTGACCAAATAACCTGAGCAACAAACTGCTGATGACAAATAAGTTTATTAGAACCACAAACATCATTTATAACTTTTTTAATAGTACCAGCAGGCAATTTAGTATTCTTCTCCATAAACTCCATAGCCTTATCAACATCGGACGGAGCAAATGTCATATTATATTTTTTACCTTCTGCAATTTGAACTTTTTCACGGATTAAAACATCTAAAATATCTTTTTTTAAAGATTTATAATCATCTGGAACACTTTTACCACCAGCTTTTGCCAAAGCTTTTAATAAATCAACTCGTGTCTGTAAATCAAAACTAGTAATCGGTTCACCATTAACAGAAGCAACTAAATCAACATTAGCTGCATTCAAATCAGTAAAATAAACAAAAATAAATAAATAAATAATTAAAAATCTAAACATAACTATTAATATTCCAAACCAATTTGTTGTCTATTTGTTAAACTACCACCGCTTTTTGTACTAAAAGTACCTAAGTTTTTAAAAGCAAATGTAAATAAGAATATTGTATCACCCTTATAATCTCTATCATACGAATATTTCTTTTCCATTTCAATAGCAAAAGCAAAACAATCATTTTGATATCTAGCACCTAGTCCATAACTAACAGCTCTTTTATCATAAATATTATAACGAGCATTAGCATAAGTTGCCCAATATCTATTCAAATTAACTCTAATACCAGAAAATATTTCTTCTCTATCATATATTTTACCAGAACCATCATCAACATCACGCAAAAAGACATAATCTGTAAATAACCTTACATTATAAATCCAAGTTGAAATAGAAAATTCATTTTTATTAAATTGAGATAAATCATTACTTATTCTAAACCTATAATGTAAATCCAAATATTTATTTCTTATATAAGAAAACCTACCAACTATATCAGAAATACCATTTTTATAATTTAAACCACTATAATCAGGATAATCATTATTATCAGAATAACTTAAAGATTGTCCTAACATAAAAGAAATATTATCATCAGCACGAACTGTATACCAATTGAAACCATAATTAATTCTATTACCAACATCAACCATATCATAACCAGAGTTTCTATTTAAAGAAAACAAGTTTTTATCATCTAATTCAATATCAATAGAATCTCTATTTTCAATCTTCAAATTTCTCTCAATATCAGGAGATAAAACAACCTGAACAATAGGTTCTAAAACTTCTGTTCCTAAAAAACCATTTCTATACATTGGATATTTCGCTAAAACACTAGCTTCTGCATATCCTCTAAAAATATCATCCTTTAAAAAAGAACCATTATTAGGATAATTCGGATCTAAAAAAACAAGAGAATTATCAACATTATAATAATCACCTCTTGCATATAAAGCAGTTTCTAACACAACACCATTATTTAAAAAATGATTATTCTGCCTTAAAATAGAAGCAGAAAGACGAGTATTACGATAATTCCTATCTTGCCACATATTATTTTTATGAAGACTTACAGTATTAAAATTCATTTCCCAGAAACCACCAAATGAATCTCCATCTGTTCTTCCAACATAATTAATAGAAGGATAAACATCAACAATATCAAAAGAAGTAGTATCGCTACGCAAATCTTGATATAAAATACCAGAAACTTCTAATCTGCTTCTTTCCCAGAAGCCTTCTAATAAAAGATTTGAAGTCAACCAAGGTTCATTAGATAAATCATACCTTCTTAAATAAGTATCATCAGACACTCTTCTAATATTCAAAGCACCACGAAAAATTTCATTAAATATAAAATAACTTTGATAATTAACATACCAAGACCTATCCATATCTTTTTCGGTATTAAAAATATCATTAACACTTCCATCAAAAGAAACTCTTAAATTTTTAAAATTTTGCTTATATTCGCCAATTAAAACACTACCATTTTTAGTATTCAACATAGGCGTTAATTTTAAATAAGAATAATCATTCAAATAAATATAAAAAGGTATACTTAAAGACGTTCCCGTATAAACAGAAGTACTAATTGTTGGAAATAAAAAACCAGTTCTATGAGTAATTGAAGGGTCAGGATGCAACATATAAGGAATATAAAAAACAGGGACTCCCCATAAATAAACAAAAGCATTAGTATAACTCATAGTCTTATCATCTAAATCATGACTAATAGTTGAAGCTTTAATTTCCCAAGTTGGATGCTCTTTCTTTAAAGCGACATCATCATTTAAAGATAATTGTTTCACATCATCAGACTCGGAGCAGTCTTTATATTCATTTTCCCCTTCAAAAACCAACCTAACAGGACAAGCAGTATAAGAAGCCCCTTTTAACGAATGAACATTATCAATTCTTCTTTCCAAACTATCAGCTTCAGCAACAGAACCATCAACTAATTCAACTTTTGTATGTCCAGCTTGAATTTGTTTAAAATCAGAAGACATAACAACATTTTCAGTTTTCAATATGTTATCATCTCTTTTAAGAACGACATCTCCATTAATCATTAACAACTGTTCTTTAGTATTATAAATTAAATTATCAGAATCAAAAGCAGTCCTTCCATCAGGAGAAACAGAATGAACCCCTCCAACAGTAGTTATAATACCAGTCTTCATATCATACAAAACAGAATTAGTTTCAAAAATAGTATTATCAAAATCATTATCAATATTTAATGAAAAGTTTTTAAAACCTTCATTTGAAAATGTAATACGTTGAAACTGAGCATAAGAATCTTTTACAGATAAAATACAAAAAATTGCAAAAGCTTGCAAAATAAGAAAATGTAATAAAGCATTTATTTTATATTTCATAAAAATTACACTTCCTTAATTTTAACTTTTCGTCCATTTCTTTTAACTTTCCAAATAGCAAACTTATCAGAAAGTAAAATATAAAACTCAATACATATAATAACAAAAGTAATAATATAAACCAAAGGCCATAAATTATAAGCTTTAACCAAAAACTGCAAAAACAATATATAAAATGTTTGAATAAGGCCCATAAAAAATATAACCCAAATTAAAGCAAAATTTTTATTTCTATTAAACTTTGCACGCAATAAACCAATTAAAGCAAGCAAGCCAAATATTATATTGTAAAGAGGAGTAATTATACGCTTATGCCCCTCCATTCTATATAAATCAAAAGATGAATCAGTTTTAGCATATCCAAGCTTTCTAGCATTAAATAACTGATGAACAAATAATTCATTAGGCTTATAAGATGAACGACTACTTTCTTTTAAAATACCCATATCAACAGAGTAAGTTTCAAAATTTCCAAAAGCATAATTATTATCTCTTTTTTCCTGCAAAGTACCATTTGCTAAAACAATTTTCATACCATTTTCGCTATCAGAAATTTTGCCTTGTTGAGCAAGAACAGTCCTAGGTCTATCAGGTCTGCGACTATCATGAATAAAAACCTCAAACAACCCTTCTTTTTTAGCTTCTTTAACATATAAAGTAACACCTTTTGTAATTTCTGTAAATTCCCCTTCTTTTATAAGCATAGCAACAACAGAATTAGTAATATTAAATTTATAATCCCTAAACTTTAAAGAAAAAGATGGAGACAAATAAAAAGTAATAAAATAAGTAAACAAAGTAATTATAGCAATAAATATAAAAGCAGGTTTAGATAAAAATTTAATATTCATACCGGTTGCTTGCATAGCAATTAATTCTCTATCCGAAGCAAGTCTATTGTAAACAAACAAAACAACAGCAAATAAAGTAATAGGCAATATAACCATCAATATATTTGGTAATAACAAAGTAGTAAAATGCAAAAAAGAAAATATAGAAATACGACTTGTAACCATAAAAGATATAAGTCTTAAAACTTGGGTCAACCAAGCAATTCCTGTCAAAACAAAAAGCATAGAAAACAATGTAATAAACAAATTTCGTAAAATATATCTGTTAATTACATTTTTTTCTAATTTTGTACTAATACTACGTTTTTTTCGTTTAGCAACTTTCATACTATAACTTCAATTTATCAATTAAACATTCAATTTCATTAAGCCATTTTTTAATAGATACATTAATACCATTATTCCAGAAATCAGTATCATTTGGATTTAAACCAAAAGGTTTCATCAACTCAACTGCATTTCTAGTACTACCAGATTTTAACATATCAATATATAATTTTTCAAACTCATCTTTTGAAAACCTATCACGAACAGCAAACAAGCTTTGAGTAAACAACTCCCCAAAAGCATAAGCATAAACATAATAAGGTCTCATAAAATGGCTAACATAGCTCCATAAAGAATCAATATTTTCATATTTAAATACCTCTCCATCTTTACCATAAAATTTAACAGTATTATTTATCCAAGCAGAATTAAAATCATCAACTGTTAATTTACCATTTCTACGTTTAGCGTGAATATCTTGTTCAAAGAAAGAAAAACTAATCTGCCTTACAACAGTATTAATCCAATCAGAACACTTATTCATCAATAAAGATAATTTATCTTTATCAGAAGAAGTATTATTCAACATATATTCAAAAGTAACCATTTCATTAAAAATACTTGCAGTTTCCGCATAAGCCATAGGAGCATGCTGCATTAAAGCCCCCTGCTCTTTACCAGCTAATAATCCGTGTACAGCATGTCCTAACTCATGAGCTAATGTCATAACATCACGACTTTTATTCATATAGCTTAATAAAACATAAGAATCTGGTTTATTATCAGGAACAACAAGACTACAATTAAAAGCTCCTGTCATTTTTCCATCATATACAGCAGAATCAATTTTATTATTCGCAACCATTTCATCAATAAATTGCAACATAACATTAGAAAAAGAACCCGTTGCTTTACGAACGATATTCAAAGCTTCATCATAAGGAATATCTTTATCACAATCAAAAGGCAAAGGAGCATTTCTATCAGACCAAAGTAATAAATCCTTCCCAATAAGTTTAGCAACAATTTTATAATATCTTTTTGCTTGTTCAGCCCCACTAATCAAAACAGAATTATGCAAAGCATCAACAGTTTCACGGTCAACCATATTTGATAAGTTTCTTGATTCCATAGAGTAAGTAAATCCTCTATCATCATCTTCAACAATTTTCTTACCGATTAAAGCATTCAAAGCTCTTGCTCGCATATTAGCATAAGAAAAACCACCAACATCTTTGCTAGGATTTTTTAAAGTATCATTTAAAATAAACATAGCTTTCTTTCTAACAGAACTACTTTTAGAAGAAGATAAAATATGCAAAATCTGATGAAATGAAATTTTCAAATTTTTACCAAAGCCAAATAATTTTTTCAACTTACCAAACAAAGATAACTCAGGATTGTCAAATTTTAAAACAGTATCATATTCATCCATTAACTCATCAAGAATACCAGGACCAAAAGCAGATCTTTTAGCCAAAGCAATTGAAATATCCTCTGGCAAATAATATTTAGCATCTTTTCTTATCTGATCCAAATAACTTTTATGTTTTCTTAATATTTCCGAATTATCCAATTGTCTTTGATAATCCTCATCAGGCATTTTACCAAGTTCAATAACAAAATACTCAGAACAAGAAGATGTTTCTTTTAAAATCTGTTCACTAAGCCTACTTTCAATAACCCTAACCTTTTCATTACTTGCATCAGTAGACAGAATTAAAAATAAATAAGTAAACACCTTATCTTGTAATTCTGATATCTTAATATCAAGCTTTAACACCTCCTCCAAAGCATCATTAAGTCTACCTTTAAATTTTTTAAATTCCTTTGATAATTCAATAATTTGATTAACATCTTTTTGCAACTGCTCATCATCAACAGAAGAATAAAAACAACTCAAATCCCAGCGGTTTTTCAAACTTAAATTCATAAAACACCCTTCATATCAAAATTAAAAATTAAAAACTAATAAACTAACAGCATTTTAAATAATTATGACAATATTACAAATAAAAAAATAGCATTTTTTTATTTACAAAGCCTAATAATTTTGCTTTTCTATTACCAATAATACATAATAAAGTACTATTATAAAGATAAAAAGGAAGGTTTAAAACTAAATATGGTAGCATTTAACAACGATTATATAGAGCCATTAATAGTAAATAATCTAGAAATAAGATTAGCAAAAAATGAAAAAGAAGTATTAGCTTGTCAAAAGTTAAGATATGAACACTTCATAAAAGAATACATAGAAGAAGGTTCAAAAGGAGACAACAACAACGGAGTAAATCCAACAGATTCAGAATCAGCAAGATTAGGAATAGACAAAGACCAATTTGATGATTATTGTGCTCATTTAATAATAATCGATAAGAATTTAGGAGAAGACCCAGAAAAAAACATTATTGCTACATATAGGTTGATGAGAAAAGAACAAGCAAAAATGATTGGTCGTTTTTATTCAGAAACAGAATTTAATATAGATAAAATAAAAGATATGGACTGCGAAATCTTAGAATTAGGAAGAGCAACAGTTCACAGAGATTACAGAAACAATATAACATTAAAGCTATTATGGGAAGGAATTGCAGAATTCGTATATACATATAATATAAAATATATGTTTGGGACAGCATCTTTTCACGGAGTAAATGAAAAAGAATATTCAGAAGAATTAGCATTTATATATCATTATTGCAAAATGCCAAAAGATTTAATGGTATACGCACTTACAGAAGATGCAAGAAAAATGGATTTAATAGATAAAGATAAATTAGATACTAAAAAAACACTATTAAAATTACCAACAGTTATAAAAGGATATTTAAGAACAGGTGGTTGCACATTTGCAGATACAGCATTCATAGACTTTCCTTTTGGCTGTATTGATGTATTTGTATTTTTCGATACATCAAAGGTAAATGATAAATACTTAAAACTATTTTCAAAATTGGATAAATCATAATGGGATTATTACTAGCATACACCAGAATAATTTTAATAATATTCTGGCTTTTATCACAATCAATAGTAGTAGCAATATTCTACGCAATATGTTTTGGAAGAATAGATTGGTATAGGTATATTTTTTGGAAAGTATTCGGTTTTTTAATAGGTATAAAAATTAAAAAAACTGGAAGCTTAACAAAAGATAGACCATTAATGATAGCAATAAATCATACATCATTTTTTGATATAATAGCATTAGGTTATGCCTTTAACCCAAACTTTATATCAAAGGCAGATGTTCAACACTGGCCAATATTTGGTTTCCTAGCAAAATGTGGCGGAACACTATTTATATCAAGAAGCCGTTCATCAATAGGAAAAGAAGCAACAGAACTTTCAAAAAGAATATTAAATCAAAAAAAGCCAATTATATTTGCACCAGAAGGAACAACAAACGATGGTATAGAGTTATTACCATTCAAACCTGCTATGTTTGAAATAATGCTTGAACACAAAGGTAAATTAAATTTACAACCAATGATAATAAAATATACACATATAAATGACAAACCAACAACAGATGAGCAAAAACAATTAATCAGTTGGACAGTAAATGATAACTCATCAGTAATACAAAAAATGTTAAAAGTATTAAGAAATAGAAACATAACATTAACTGTTAAAATTCTTGAACAAATAGACACTACAAAATTTAATGACAGAAAAGAATTATGCAAATACACAGAAGACATAATGAAAGCAGAATATAAAAAGATATAAAAAAACACCTTTTCAGGTGTTTTTCTTTAACATCATAAAAAATATACTAACTCCATTTGTACATATTTGTATCATCTTCTTGTTTCTCAATTACTCTAGAATCTGAATCTTCAATAACACTATTTACACGTTCTTGAACTTTTTTAGCATCATCTTTTGTTTTAAAACTACCAACACGAACTTTATACCAAGTTTCACCACCAGTAGTTCTCTTAACAACATGAGCATTTACTCCATTACTACGTAATTGGTCTCTAACCTTCTGTGCACCAGTTTCAGAAACAAAAGCTCCAGCCTGAACATAGAAAGGATATTCATAATTTAAAACATCAGACATTTCTGGCAATTCTTTTGCTTTTTGTTCATTCAATTTAACAGCATTAGAATTATCAGCAGGTTCATCACCTTTACTTAAAATTGGTTTTGGTTCTTTAATTTCTTGCTTCTTTTCAGATTCTTGAACAGGAGCAGATGTAGGAGTTGGTTCAGGTTTATCAACATTTCTAACTTCTATTTGAGGATTTTTAAAGTCAGTAGGTTGACAATTCAAAGCCATTTCTTTAACTTTTTTACTAGCTTCTTCTAAAACCTCAACACGAACCAAAGCAGAACCTTTATCTTTCATTTTCAACAATTCAGCTGCATGTTGAGATAAGTCAATAATACGGTCACGAGCAAAAGGACCTCTATCATTAACCTTTACAACGATAGAAATACCATTTTCCAAATTTGTTACACGAACAATTGAAGGCATAGGCAAAGTTCTATGAGCAGCAGTCAAAGTCATAGTATCAAACACTTCTCCATTTGAAGTTAGCTTATCATGAAACCCTGGACCATACCAAGAAGCCATACCTTCTTCAACATAAGAATAATCTTCATTTGGATAATACCAAATACCATCTTGTTGATAAGCATCACCGACTTTGTAATAACCTTTACCACTTACACACTTTGGAGTAGAATCTTGTTGGTTTTTTGCCTCTTCTTGTTTTTTCTTTTCTTCTTCTTTTGCTTTTTTCTCAGCTTCTTCTTTTTGCTTATTTGAATTATCTTTCATTGGATTATTATCACCAGAAGCAATAATTTCAGTTGCAGTAGAACCGTCAACGACACCTTCTTCTTCTGGATTTAAAACAGACATAACAGGCAATTGTTGAGCAGATGAAGAACAGCCAACAACAAATAAACCCAATGTTGACAATAAAACTGTCATACTTAATTTCTGAATTTTCATAATATATATCTCCCTTTAATATAAAAAATATAAAAGGATTATATCACAAAAATATCATAATTGCAAATTTATGAAGGCTTTTTTTTATCCAATTTATCCTTAATAATTTTAACAGCGATATCAATATTCAAAGTTTTCCCAGAATCTAATTCTTTTCTAATATCATTTGGAATAGAATAAAAATCCTTTCCCATTTGTAAATAAGGCCCATATCTTCCCTTTTCAAAGAATAAAATTTTCTCTTTATTATCAGGATATTCTCCTATTTCAACGCCAACTGGTTTTTGATATTTAACATTATTAGATTTTTCAGAATGTTGCTTAACATTCGCATTGAATATCTCAATAGCTTTATCAAGCTTTATATCAAAAAAGCTAGGTAAAATATCAGCAGGAATATTACTATATTTATCATCTTTTTTTATATATCCGCCAAATTTACCATAACCTATTTCAACAGCAACTCCATCAGAATCTTTACCTAATTTTTTAGGAAGTTCCAATAAAAACAAAGCTTTTTTTAAATCAATATCAGAAGGATTAAAAATCTTAGGTATACTAGCTCTTGCAGGCTTTTCTTTTTTACCTTTTTCCATATCACCTTTTTGGACGTAAGGACCATAAGGACCATTTCTCAAAGTAATTTCAATACCAGATTTATCATTACCTAAAACAATAACATCATCAGTTTTAGCATTCTTATCATCAACATAAGAATCAGAAGGTTCAATTGCTAACTGTCTAGTATATTTACAATCGGGATATCTATCACAACCTAAAAAGCCACCAAATTTTCCTAATTTTAAATGAAGCTTACCAGTTTTACATTCTGGACAAACATCTGAACCATCAGCTTTAAAAAAATGAAAAGCTAAATCAGAAGTAATCTTTGCAGAAACATCATCAGGAGTAATTTTCTTTGCTCCTAAAACAGCATCATTAAAAGCCCCCCAAAAATCATTTAATAGATTTTTATAATCCAATTTACCATTAGATATATCATCTAATGAATCCTCCATTTGAGCAGTAAAATCATACTCAACATACTTTGAAAAATAGTTTTTCAAGAAAGATATAACAATACGACCTCTTTCTTCACAAACAAATTTACGTTTTTCAATTCTTGCATAATTTCTATCTTGTATAACAGATAAAATATTAGCATAAGTAGAAGGACGTCCAATACCTTTTTCTTCTAAAGCTTTAACCAAAGAAGCTTCAGAGTATCTAGGAGGTGGTTGAGTAAAATGCTGATCTTTAATGATGCAATCAAGAGATAAAACATCATTTTCATTCATAACTGGCAACATTTTATTATCAGAATCTGTATTATTAACTTCTTTATCATCAGAAGCATCATCTTTATTTTTAACAGATTTCTTTTCAGGTTCTTGATTATCAGTATCTTCACGATACAACTTTAAAAATCCATCAAAAACAACCATTGAACCATTTGCACGGAATAAAGCTTTTTTATCATCAGAAGAAATATCAACAGCAACCTGATTAATTTGAGCATTACTCATTTGAGAAGCAACAGCACGTTTCCAAATTAACTCATATAATTTAGCATTATCTGTGCTAGACATACCAGGACAGATAGAAGCAGGCGTCTTATTAATATCAGTCGGACGAATAGCTTCGTGAGCCTCTTGAGCATTTTTAGATTTATTAGCATAAACAACAGGATTATCAGGTAAATATTTATCCCCATAATCAGACTTAATCAAATCACGAATTGCGGAAATAGCAACATCAGACAAATTAACAGCATCTGTTCTCATATAAGTAATTAGCCCTTCTTCATATAATTTTTGAGCAACAGACATAGTTTGTTTAGCAGAAAAACGTAATTTTCTTGAAGCTTCCTGTTGCAAAGTAGAAGTAGTAAATGGAGCAACAGGTTTTCTTTGAGAAGTTTTCTTTTCAATAGAAGAAACGAAATAATTTTTTGTTTCTAAATCAGATAAAACGACAGAGGCATCTTGTTCTGTTTTATAAGAAAATTTTTCAACTTTCTGACCATTATAATTAGTTAAATGAGCATCAAAAATTTCCCCATTAGATGTTTTAAAATTACCATCAATTGACCAGTATTCAACAGATTGAAATTGTTCAATTTCATCTTCACGTTCACACAACAAACGCAAAGCAGTTGATTGAACACGACCAGCGGATTTAGAACCTGGTAATTTACTCCATAAAACAGGTGAAATATTAAAACCGACTAAATAATCTAATGCTCTTCTTGCCAAATAAGCATCAACCAATTTCAAATCTATTTCTTTTGGCTTTTTAATAGCGTCATTAACAGCCCCTTTTGTAATTTCATAAAAAAGTATTCTTTTAAAATTAGATGTATCAATCTTATCTTCTTTTAAAATTTCAGTAATATGCCAAGAAATAGCCTCCCCTTCTCTATCAGGGTCAGTTGCAAGAAAAACTTCATCAGCTTTTTTAACAGCAGCTTCAATTTCCTTTATCTGTTTTTGTTTTCCTGGCATAATTTCCCATTTAAAAGAAAATCCATTATCAACATCAACAGACCCATCTTTTGCTTTTAAATCACGAACATGACCAATGGAAGGAATAACTTTAAAATCATTTCCAAGATATTTAACAATAGTCTTTGATTTTGCAGGCGACTCAACAATTACCAGTTTCATATAAAAACTTTCTTTTTGATTAAATATAAAAAACAATGATAATAATATACCATATAAAATATAAAAAAAGCAAAAAAAATATATATAAATTTTTTACTTGTTTTTAATAAATCAAAATATATATACTTAACAATAAACCCTATAAACGAAAGGAATAACAGTGAAACATAAAAAAACTGTTATAAGAAATAAGGGAAAACCCAGAAATTTCTCTCAAGTAGAAATACATACAGATTCATCATTTGATAACAACAATTATAATTGCGGAATTGCATACATAGCAGAATATAAAACCAAAAACAAAAAAACTACAACAGAATATAAAGAAGGGTTAAAAATACCAGATAATAATTTAGGCGAATTATTAGCAATCACAAAAGCATTATCAGATTATATAAATACATTTAAAATAATAAATATATATACAGATTCAAAATTTAGCTTAGATTTCATAAACAAAACAATAAAATCAATTAATAATGTCACAAATAACCATGCAAAAAATAAAATAAAGAAACAAAAACATAAAGAAAACAATAAAGATTTTAAAAACCAACAAAATGCAATATTAAAACAAATATCAACTTACTTATTTTATATATTCATAAAATCGGAAAGTATGATAAATATAAATATTACAAAAAGAGAAAATAATATTAAGGCAGACAAATTAGCTAATAAAGCTAGAAAAAGATACCATTATGAGCAAGAACAAAACAAAGAAAATAAAACTGTAGAAAAAATAATAAATCCAGAAATTACAAAAATAAAGAAAACAAAAATAAAAAAATTAAAAGCAAAAGAAGAAGAATTTCATAAACAACAAAACTATAATATATTTAAAACACAACCAACCAAATTAGAACTAACTTATAAAGAAGAAGCTGATGATATAGAAAGAATAAAAAATATAGAAGCTGCACAAAATGAAATTAAGAATATATACATTCAAATAATTAATATGAAAAAAGAAAGAGTATATTAATTACATAACTTGTAGTATTTGAAATTTTAAATCATCTATACCACGTTTTTTTTCAGAAGAAGTAAATATTACACACTTAATCATAGCAGGATGTTTAGTATATAAATCATTAACAGAAGCTTTTAATTTATCCTCTAACATAGCTTTTGATTTATCACATTTTGTAAAAACAATTATATAAGGAACAGCAGCTTCATCAAGCAACTTCATCATCTCAATATCAATATTCTTTATACCTTGTCTAGAATCCACCAATAAAAAAACTCTTCTTAAATCTACACGCCCACATAAATAAACTTTAGTAAAATCATTCCATTTTTTAACTTCATCTTTTGGAGCTTTTGCAAACCCATAACCTGGCAAATCAGTAATAATCAGCTTACCGATATAGTCAAATAAATTTATAGTCTGAGTCCTTCCAGGAGTACTTGAAGTTTTTGCTAATCCCGGAACAGAAGTTAATATATTTATCAAAGAAGATTTACCAACATTACTACGACCAATAAAGCAAATTTCAGGTAAATTATAAAAAGGTATCTGATTTAAATCGGTAAAAGAACCTACAAATTTTGTTTTTTCTTTAAATAAATCAGATACTTTCATAATAAACTATTTATAAACTCTATTTGCAATTTCTTGTTGAGCTATTCCTAAAATATTACTAATGACATAATATAAAATCAAACCACTTGGCAACATAGCAAACATTGCAGTCATAATCCAAGGCATATATTTCATAGTTTTTGACATAGGATTAGATTCATCAGAAGAAGAATTCTGCAAACGCATCTGAATCCACATAGTAATCCCCATTAAAATAGGTAATATATAATAAGGGTCTTTTGCAGATAAGTCAGATAGCCATAAAAATTCTGCATGACGCATATCCATAGTAATTGCCAACGCTCTCCACAAAGCAATAAATATTGGAATTTGAATCAATATTTGCAAGAAAGAAGCAAAAGGATTTATACCATGCTTTTTATATAACAAAGCCATTTGCATCTGCATTTGCATTTTATTATCTCCGTAATAAGTTTGAATTCTCTTCAATTCAGGAGCAATTTTTTTCATTTTAACCATCATTTTTGTTTGTTTCAAAGATAAAGGTATCAACAAAATTTTCATAATAATAGCAAATAATATAATAGCAATTCCTACACTTCCCAAAGAAGAATTCAAATAACGCAACAAAGCAGCAGCAGGATTAGCAATAAAGAAAAATGTTCCATAATCAATTAACAAATTAAACTTATCAACATTAAAATCTTTTGAAATACTACTCAATAAATCAACTTCTTTTGCTCCAATAAAAAATTTATCATCAGAAACATAAGATTTACCATTTTCTAAAACAACAGGGGCTTTCATAACTTGAATATTATAAGTTTTAATATTCTTTTTATCTTCTCCCTTAAAAGAATTATCAGCATATATAACAACTTTAACATCACCATTAAAAATCATTGCATTTGCGAAATAATTATCAGTAAAAGCAACATATCCATCTTTACCAGAAACAGATATAACATTAGCTTTGTTAATTTTTAAATATTTATAAGACTTAAATTTCTTATCAAAAACAGTAATAACACCAGCAAAAGATGAATTATCAAGATTTTTAATATTAAAAGAATTAACTAAAGATGTTTTAGGAATAAAACTAATTTCTTTACCAGATTTATTAACTATTTCATTTTTAACTTGAATAATACTATGCTTATCATCAATAACATAAGTACGAATAAAATCCAAACCTTTACCATTATTCCAAGTCAAAGAGTATTCATTATCAGATAACTTTTTATACTTCCATTTAGTTTGAGCATTAGGAATATCAAAAAATACTCCACTATCATCAGCAGCTTCATATCCAAACTCAATGAAAGAATAAGTATCCTTTTTATTTTTATTATCATCAAAAACAGAAGATAAAACAGAAACATTATCAGAATCTTTATTTACCGTTTGTTTATACTTTTTTAAAGAAACAGAATCCAATCTATTTCCATTCATATTCAAATTACCAAATAAATTATCACCATCAAAAGAAACATCATTTCTTTCAAAAAATTTATCAGTTTTCAAAGAAAATCCTGTTTGATTATTAGGCTTTGGCATAAAAAAATAATTTATCAATAAAGCAAAACATAAAGACCAAAGAAAAATATTTAAAAAACTAGAACGACGAACAGGTTGATTATTCCGCTCATTATAAGAATTATTATTTTTATTACGTTGTTGAGCTTCAACTTGGCGCTGATATTCTTCCATTTTTTTCTGCATATTTTTCTTAAAATTTTCAAACATTTTTAAATCCTCTTAAAGCATTATCCAATTTATTTCTTTCATAATCTTCAGGAGGCAAAGGCCCAAAGATTTTTTCATCAATCAACCTATTAACATGTTTAGAAGCCCAAATAAACTCTTTTTGAAGGCTCCACATAGGCAATCTCATAAATTCTTTTTTAGCAACAAAAATATAATCATAAGTCAAATTCAAATTTTCACGAATTAAATCATTAACAAGAACACGCAATCTTCTTTTAGTATTATTTCTCCAATTAGCATATTTACCAACAGTTTTTTTAGAAGCCAAAAAAGCGACTCTAACAATTTTTTTACCATTAGGAGTAATATTGTCGTCATTAAACCTTGAAGGAGCACAAGAAATCACAAACCCAGGAGTATTCCATATAATAACCCCTTGAGCTTCAAGCTTTTTCTTCTTTTTCATCATAGCTTTTCTAGCATCTTCACGTTTATAACGTCTATTAGGATGAAGAATAGGCTCATCAGAACCACGAATACGAATAAAATCTTTTTCGTTATTCGTCATAGTTTTTAAAATAATATCTGAATTTTTCTTACGTAATAACATAGGTTACATTATCAACAACAAAACATTTTTATCAACAAAAAAGATTATTCGTGTCTTAAAGCATCAATAGGATTCAATTGAGAAGCCTTCTTCGCAGGATAAATACCGAAAATCAAACCTATACCAACAGAGAAGAACACTGATAATAATATAGAGCTTAAAGAAATAACAGTAGTCCATCCAGTTGCCAAAGAAAGAATTGTCGCAATAATCCAAGCAAGTAAAACCCCACTAATACCTCCAGTTAAACTAATAACAACAGATTCTGACAAGAACTGAGCCAAAATATCACTCTGTTTAGCACCAACAGATTTACGCAAACCAATTTCTCTAGTTCTTTCTGTAACAGAAACCAACATAATATTCATAATACCGACACCACCAACTAACAAAGAAATACCAGCAATAATAGCTAAAAGCATAGTCAAAGTATTAGACTGAGCTTGTGCAGTTTCTTTAATATCAGCCATATTTCTAATACGGAAAGCCTCTTCTCTTTGAGATAAAGGAACCTTATATTTTTTATACATCAAATCAAGGATACCCTTTTCCAATTTATCCAAAGATTCAGCATCAACAGCTTCAACCTCAATATGTTTAACAAATTCAAGACCCATCAATCTACGCATAGCAGTATTCAAAGGAACAATCACCATATCATCTTGGTCTTGGAAAGCATTTGCACCCTTTGAAGGCAATACTCCAATAACTTGGAAAGGAATTTTATTTATTTTAATAATTTTACCGATTGGATTTTCACCAGGGAATATATTATCAACAACAGTCAAACCAACAACAGCAACACGCATACGCTTTAAGTCTTCTTGAGAATTAAAGAATCTACCAACAGTAGGTTGCAAAGAACGAATTATTTCATAATCAGCATTAGCACCCATAACCTGAGTACCCCAGTTTTTATCTTTATATGTAACCTGAGCTCTAGCACTAACAGTTGCAGATATAGCCTTAACAGGAATATTATTTTTAATATAATTCACATCTTCTGGACGAATACGAATAGCAGCATCTTCACCAGCAACACCAGCAACTCTTTTAGGGCCGGGACGAACAATAAGCAAATTAGAACCCAAAGCCCTTAATTGTTCTTCAATAGCAAGTTGCGCACCTTTACCAATAGCCAACATTGCAACAACGGAAGCAACACCAATCAAAATACCAAGCATAGATAAAAATGTTCTAACTTTATTATTCATCAAAGTTTTAAAACCTTGAGTAACAAAATTTATCCATTCAAAAACCCAAGATTTACCTTGTTTTTCTTCAATAATATTGCAAGAAGGAACATTTGACGGCAAAGGTCTTTTTCTCTCATCAGAAACAATTTCACCATCACGCATTCTTATAACACGATTAGCTTCTTCTCCAATTTCATCTTCGTGAGTAACAACAACAACAGTAATACCTTGATCATTTAAATCATGCAATATTTGCATAATTTCACGTTCACTTTTTGAATCCAAATTACCAGTAGGCTCATCAGCAAAAATAATTTTAGGAGAATTCACTAAAGACCTAGCAATAGCAACACGCTGTTGCTGACCACCAGATAATTCGCTAGGCTTATTGTATAACTTTGTTCCAAGACCAACTTGTTCCAACAAAGCTTTAGACTTATCAAAATTAAAATTATGTTCAGTATATAGCAAAGGTAAAGAAACATTTTCCCAAGAAGGAACCTTTGGTATCAAATTAAACTGCTGAAATATAAATCCAATAGTTCTACGACGAATAATAGCCAAATCATTTTCAGGTAATTTAGCAACTTCTTTACCACACAATTCATAAGAACCAGATTGAGGAATATCAAGCAATCCAAGAATATTCATCAAAGTAGTTTTACCAGAACCAGATGGTCCCATAATAGCAACAAAATCGCCATCATCAATTGTAAGGTTTATATCTTTCAACGCGTGAAAGATTTCATCACCCATTTTATATGTTTTACTTATATGTTCTAATTTAATCATATTCTAAATAACAATAATTATTTTCTATCTTTTTCTTGAAGGAGGTCCAAACATAGCTTTTTTAGCTTGTGTACGCTTTGATAAATCTGTTGACCTCATCAAAACAACATCATTTTCATTAATACCAGATAAAATTTCTGTCATATTACCATCACTAGAACCAACTGAAATATTTTTTCTAATTCTATTTTCAGGTTCATAAGATTTATTTTTATCTTTTTTAACCAAAACATAAAACTCACTACCTTCTGCACGAATAGCATCAGTAGGCAAAGCTAAAACACCTTTCTTTTCTTCAACATAAGAAGTAATATTTGCCGTCATACCACTACGCATAAAATTAGGGACCTCATAAGGAACAACATCAACAATGTAAGTAGTAACACTATTAACTGTAGTAGCATCATAAGCAATTTTATCAATATAAGATTCAATAGGTTTATCAGGATAAGCATCTAAAACGATAACAGACCTATCACGTAATTTAACAGAAGCTATATCTGTTTCATCGACCTGAGCTTTAACAGTCAATCTATCAGACATAACAAAAATTTCAGTAGAATTTGTAACAGTTTGTCCTTCTTCAACATTACGAACGATAATAGTACCATCAATCGGAGCAATAATAGGAGTAGGTTTATATAATTCCTCCCATTTAGCCACAGCTTCCTTACCAGAAGCACGAGCAGCATCAATCAAAGCAGCTCTTTCAGTTGAACTCATCCAAGCAATAATTTGTCCTTTTGAAACATTATCACCTTCATCAACAGAAATAGTTTCCATTCTTCCGGCAACAGTTGGAGTAATCGCCAACCTATTTTGAGGGTCAACAGAACCAGTTGATAAAACAGTAATAGTCATATCAACTTTTTTAGGCTTAATTTCAGTAAAAACTTCATCACTAGCTGAATCACCAGAAGTGAATTTAAATAAAGTAATAGCTAAAATAAAAGCAACACCAAATATAATTAAAACATTTTTCTTTTTAAATAAATTTTTATTCAACTTAACCATTATTCAAAACCTCTTTATTTTTAGAGAATTTAAAAATTAGAGCAGCTATTCAAAAGCAGCTGCAATTCCTAAAGCTTGCTCAAAAGCGGCCTCAGAAACAACTCTATTTTGTTTACTTAAAATATATGCCTTTTGTTGAGAAATTAAATCATTTTCAATTCTATCCCATTCATCAAAAGTCATCAAACCATTATTATATTTCTGTCTTGCGATTTCCGCACGAACCTGTGCAGCATCACGATAAATTTCTTTAACTTTCAACTGCTCAATAGATTGCTTATAAGAAGATAACTTATCAGATATATCAGCCAAAACAGAACGTGCAGAATTAATACGGTCTAAAGATTTAGCCTTCAAAGTCTCTTTTTTAGCTTTATAATTCATATAATTAGAACCGCCAGCAAACAAAGGCATTCTAACATTCACAGCAACAGACCAAGCATCTTTTGCGGGATAAAATTCTTCATCTTGATTTGCAATTTTTGCACTTAAATCGACAGAAGGTAAAAAGTTAGAAAAAGCATCATTTCTATTAGCCTTCGCCAACTCTTCCGTAGCCAAAGCTTTTTTATATGTTGGTGTCTGCAAGGCAAGAGATTTCAAGCTTGTCTCAATATCATCTTTTAATACAGAAACAGGGACATCACCAACAACATCAACATTTTGATAATCATCAATACCCAATACTTGCGCTAATTGTTTTTTAGCAACTTCAATATCATTTAATGCTTTAAACTCATCAAACTTTGCCTCAGAATAATAAGCTTCTGACATCATAACGGAACCCTTATTTTCCAAACCATTAGCAAATCTTAATTGAACTAATTCCATATTTTCGCGACGTCTTTTTAAAATATCACGAGATAAATCTAAATATTCTTTTGCATAAACAAGACTTTCGAAAGCAGCTTTTAAATCATAGCTAACTTTAGCCTTTGTAAGATAAGCATCCCATATAGCAATATCAGCATTAGCATCAGCAGCATCATATTTTGCTAAATTACTACCACCTTTAAATATACTTTGAGAAACTTGAAGCCCAATATTATAGTTATCCTTTATATCCATAGATGCAAAAGGATTGTCAACAGTAGGCTTTTCGTTATAAGATTTTGTATAAGTACCACTTGCATAAATCTGAGGTAAAAAATTACCAATAGTACCAAATTTTTCTGCATCAGCAGCAGCTACACTAGCATTAGAAGATTGCAATTCTGGGTTATTTAACTTTGTCTGATGGACAGCATTATCCCAAGTAAAGACAAGAGCATCTGAATCAGCATTGCCAGCAATAACAGCAGAAACAACACATAAATTCAAAACGAAAAATGAAAGAATAGTTCTTTTAAACATAAAAAAATAATACAACAAGATTCGATAAAAATCAAAATTTTTTTTAAAACATAAAAAAATTACAAATTTTTAAATACATATTTTTAAATAACGAACTAAAACAACTGTTGAAAAAAACTTTTTATAAACTATAATGAAAAACAGGATTAAAAAATCCAGAGGGCTTCAAAACTCTCACAACAGACAACAAATCAGCATTTGACTGGAATGTGGTCAAATAAGCCGATTTGATTTTGATACGATTTATCGCACAAATTCTTTTGTGGTCAATAAACCACGCTATCTTCTGTTGTATAGTTTTGAAGTTCCAGTCATCAAAAGATGAACTTAAAAAACATATAAGGAGGTTGTGATGATAAATAAAAAAATAAAAAGTATTTTTACAAAATGCATAATATTTTTAATAGCAATTATAAACATAAACAATTTAAAGGCTGAAGAATTAAAAGAAGTCAAAGTAAAAGTAAGAAGTAAAGGTAATATATCAGTTTCTTTAAGATGTAGTGCAGATAATGGAAACTATTGTAATGAAATAATAAGAAATTTTCAAGATTCAGACAGTATTCCACAAAACATTGGAGCAGAAAGAGGAGGCTGCAATATAAAACTAGGACATAATTATTATACATACTGCGTAACACAAAACATATATAAACATACTTTTCCAGACGGAAGAATAATGTATAGTGCAAGCTCTGACCCAAATCACTTTGCAAATTCACTAAATAATCTTGAATGGTATTTCAATCCTATGGACTTACTAAAAGTAATGCCAGAAATAGGTATATCAAGAATAGATCCAAATCTAATTGAATACTAAAAACACAAACATATTTTTAATACAATTATTTTTAACGAACTAAAAAAGTCAGAAATATACGCACTCACAAAACATCCGTTGTATATTTCTGGCATCTTAAAATAAATAAATATAAATCCTAACCAAAAACTTTTTCAGCTAATTTAAAAACAATAAAAGCTCCAAAAGTCCAAGCTAACATATAAAATATATAATTCAAAGTCATTACATCACCTTAATTTTTTCTTGAATTTTCAATAAAAAAATACATTATATTATAAATAATAAAATGTCAAATTACAAAAAAACAAACAAAGGATAAAATATGACAAAACATTACCCAGAAACAAATGCGACAGCACATTTTCCGAAAATAGAAGAAGAAATACTAAAATTCTGGGAAGAAAATAAGATTTTTGAAAAGTCAATTGAAAATAGAAGCAAAGCAGAAGAATTTGTATTTTACGATGGTCCTCCATTTGCTAATGGATTACCTCACTATGGTCATTTAATGATATCATTAACAAAAGACCTTGTAGCAAGGTTCCAAACAATGGACGGTAAAAAAGTCGAAAGAAGGCTAGGATGGGATTGCCACGGCTTACCAGCAGAAATGGGGGCAGAAAAAGCTTTAAACATCTTCGGTAAAAAAGCAATTGAAGAATACGGAATAGAAAAATTCAACGAATATTGTCGTTCAGATGTTATGAAATATTCAACAGAATGGATTGAAACATTAAAAAGACTCGGAAGATGGGTAGATTATAAAAACGATTACAAAACTATGGACTTACCATATATGGAATCCGTAATAAACAACTTCAAACAACTATATGATAAAGGATTGATATTTGAAGATTACAGAATATCTCCATATTCTTGGAAAGCTGAATCAACAGTATCAAATTTTGAAGTAAACCAAGCATACGCTGACAGAACGGACCCAGCAATCACAGTATCATTTGAATTAGAAAATGGAATGTATGCATTAGTATGGACAACAACTCCTTGGACATTACCATCAAACTTAATGTTGGCAGTAAATGAATCAATCACTTACTCAATAATGGAAAATCCAGCGGATAAAAAACAATATATCATAGCAAGCAAGCTTCAAGCAAAATATAAAAAACAACTTGAAGGATTTAAAGAAGTAAAACAAATATCTGGAAAAGATTTAGTTGGGCTATCATATAAACCAATATTCACATATTTATCAGAAAATACAAAATATGCAGAAGAAATAAAACAAGCAAAAGCGTTCCATATCTTATCAGGAGATTTCGTATCAGAAGAAGACGGAACAGGAATAGTCCATATGGCACCAGCATTTGGAGAAGACGACTTCAACGCTTGCAGAAAATACGGTGAAAATATAGGAGTAAAATTTCCAATAATCTGCCCGATAGATGAAAAAGGAAACTTCACAGAAGATATCAAAGACTACGAGGGAGAAAACGTATTTGAAGCAAACGATAAAATAATAGATAAGTTAAAATTAACAGGACAATTATTTAAAAAAGAATCATATACTCACTCATACCCACATTGTTGGAGAACAGATACTCCTTTAATTTACAAAGCTATGAAATCTTGGTATGTAAGGATGTCAGATTTTCAAAAAAAAATGGTAGAAATAAATAACCAAATAAATTGGATACCATCACATTTAAAAGAAGGAAGAATGGGAAAATGGCTTGCAGGAGCAAAAGATTGGAGCATATCAAGAAACCGTTTCTGGGGAGCTCCAATACCAGTTTGGAAGTCAGACGATGATAATTATCCAAATATAGAAGTATTAGGGTCAATAGAAGAAATAGAAAAAAAGTGTGGAAAGAAAATAAAAGATTTACACAGACCGTATATTGACGAAGTAGTATATCCAAACGAAAAAGACCCAACAGGAAAATCAATGATGAGAAGGGTTGAAGATGTATTTGATTGCTGGTTTGAATCAGGTTCAATGCCATACGCACAAATACATTATCCATTTGAAAATAAAGAATGGTTTGAACAACACTTTCCAGCAGATTTCATAATAGAAGCAATCGACCAAACAAGAGGATGGTTTTACACTCTAATAGCATTATCAACAACACTACATAATAAGCCATCATTTAAAACATGTATGTGTGCAGGACACGTTATGGGTGCTAATAATCAAAAGCTATCAAAAAGATTAAAAAACTATCCAGACCCAAAAGTAATGTTTGATTCAGTTGGTTCAGATGCATTACGTTGGTTCTTTATGTCATCACCGATATTAAAAGGTGAAGGCGCTGAAATAGATAAAGAAGGAACAGTAGTAAGTAAAGTATCAAGACTTGCTCAAATACCTTTATATAACTCTTATCATTTCTTCACATTATATGCTAATGCTGATAACATAAAAGCAGAAGAAATAACAAAAGATAACATATCAAAATTTGAACAAAACTTTGATGAATTGGATAAATATATACTTGCTAAATTAGATACATTATCTGAAAAGGTATATGGATATCTAAAATCATATGAAATTGCATATGCTTGTAAAGAAATAGAAAAGTTTTTAGATATATTAAACAACTGGTATATAAGATTAAATCGCCGTCGTTTCTGGGGAACAGGAATAAATCAAAATGACCAACAAATTGCATTTAATGTATTATACACTGTTATAATAAATATATGTAAAATATCTGCTCCAATACTACCATTTACAACAGAATATATATATAAAAACTTAACAGGTGATTTATCAGTTCATCTTTGCGATTATCCAAAATCATTAAACTTTGCAAACAACGAATATGCTACAATTTTAATGAACTCAATGGATAAAGTTTCAAATATATGTAAAATTGTAAAAAATCTACGAGAACAATTTAATTTAAGAAATCGTTTACCAATCTCTGATATAAAGGTTGTTGGATTGTCATTAGAAAATTTAAGCCAATTCACAGACATAATAAAATCAGAATCAAACTCAAAAGAAGTAATATATGAGGATAAAATAGAAAACTATGCGGAAAAATTCTTGTATATATATACTCCAATAATCGGTAAAAGACTAGGTGCTAAATTAGCAAACATAATAAAAGCTTCAAAAGCTGGAGAATATAAAATAACTAAAAACGATAATAATGAAACAATCTGTGAAATTGCAGGAGAAGTATTATTTGCAAATGAATTTGAAGAAAGATTAAATATAAAAGATAAAATCACAGGAAAAGCATTAGAAGACAACTCAGCAATAGTAATAATAAACACAGAAATAACTGATGATTTACGTATCGAAGGAGTTGCAAGAGACTTCATTCGTCAAATACAAGAAGAAAGAAAAAATCAAAACTTAAATGTATCTGACAGAATAAAGATATATTACAACGAAGACGATACAGATATATCAAAAGCAATAGAAAAATTTGCTGAATATATAAAAGACGAAACATTATCAACAGAAATAATACCAAGCAAAGAATTTAAGATTGCTTTGATATAATTTCTTTGACTACATCAACATCATAAAACGGAACAGGGATACCATACTCAACAATAAATTTCTCGTGTCCCTGCCCGTTTATAAAAATACTATCACCATTTTCAGCCATATCAATAGCCATTTTAATAGCATCATAACGAGTAGGCCCACCATGCAACCCAGAAGGTAAATACTTCTGTTGAGCAGCAACCATAACATCAGTTGGCTCGAATCTAGGAGATATATAAGTAAATATAACAACATCAGCATATTTACCAGCAGTTTCAGCAGTTCCCTTTGTTCTCACCTCAGCTTTTCCAGAGCTAATACCATTAACATTTATAATACGACCTGATGTAATAGTTCTTAAATCCTGTAAAGAAGTCTTTAAAGCATCTTCATTATGAGCATAATCAACAAAAACTTTTGCACCAGTCCTTGTTGCGGCAACATATTCCATACGCCCAACAGTTCCAACAAGACTATTCAAACCTAAAATAGCATCATCATACTTATCTTTGCCGATACAAGACAAAACAAAACATAAAGCATTTAAACAATTATAAATTTGGAAACTACCAAACATATTAATACTAACATCATATTTTTTACCAAAAACACTTAAAGAAAGATTATATCCAGATTTATCATCATTAATATCTGAGGATAATATTTTAACATTATTTTCATCAGCATTTTTACCATAAGAAATAACATTTAAATCTTTATCAGATAAGCCAGAGATAAAATCACAAATTCTTTCATAATAAGGTATATCAGAATTTATAATAGCAAAACCATTTTGTTTTAAATAACTATAAAGCTTAATTTTAGTATTAGCATAATTCTCAAGAGTTTTATGAGTATTCAAATGGTCTTCTGTAATATTCGAAACAGAACAAGCTTGAAATTCCACACCATAAATACGATTTCTCATAATTCCATCGGAAGAAGCTTCCATAACAAAATGAGTAATTCCATATTCATAAGCTAAATTCAAAATTTTATGTAAACGAATTACATCTTGTGTAGTATTAGGATTCACCCCAATCAATTTATTAACTTTATCAGCAAAATTAGCTAAATAAAGATTACGTGTAGTAAGCCCCATAGTCCCCAAACAAACAACAGATTTAATTCCAATAATATTCAATAACTGCTCTGTCAAATCAACAGTAGCAGTTTTTCCATTTGTTCCAGTAATTGCAAAAACGAACTCTGGTTGATTTGGATATAGAATTTTAGCAATTTTTCCAGCATATTGTTCAGAATCTTCAACTTGAAAAACGAAAACTTTTTTTGAATTAAAAAAATCAATTAAATCAGAAGTTAAATTAGATTTCTTATCACAAACGACAGCAACAGCACCATTATTAACAGCATCAATTGCAAATGATAATCCATCTCTTTCAGCTCCATAAATAGCAACAAAAACATCTCCAGATTTAATATCTTTTGAATTCAAAGATGCTCCTGTAATTTCGACATCACAATCAATATTAATGATAGATTTTTTTAAATCAAAAAGTTCAGATAATTTCATAGCAGGAGTATAACTATTAAAGAAATACATTACAAGAAAAAATATTCAAAACATATATGAGTATTCAAAATAATATTGATAAAAAAAGTTAAATCTTGTAAAATAAAACTCAAAATAATAACAAAAAGAAAGGTAAGGTAAATATGAATCCAGCATGCGCAGTATGCACAGTAATGGTCGGAGCATCTTTAGGTATAGCAAGAAAATTAGGAGTAGATGACACAATAATCGCTGTATGGTTTGGAGCATTAATGGCTCTTGGTGGTTATTGGTTAATTAAATGGTTTGACAAAAAAAACTGGAATTTTAAATTCAGGAATAAAGTATTAATGGCTTTATCATTATCAACTGTAATACCAATGTATTTTGGTATGCTAACATATACTCCACAAAAATATCTATTATATTTAGATAAATTTTTAGCAGTATATTTATTAGGAGCATTAGTAATACCATTAACATCAAAACTATACCAATATATGAAAGCAAAAAATGGAGGACACGCACACTTCCCATTTGAAAAAGTAGTAATTCCAGTATTAACCTTGACATTAATATCATTAATACTACATTTTATAGCAAAGTAATATTCAAAAAAGGACACAACAATGAATATAAAGAAGATAAAAAACGTAAAAGAGTTTGTTGAAAAATATGATGCTGCAAAAAAAGTAAATCCAAAAGATTTATCATCAGATCAAGATTTAACAATAGCTATAATGAACTTAATATCAATAGAAGAACATTTAGTTTTTTCAGGTGCAAAGACAGAAAAAACATCATTTTACGATATGATACAAGACATAAGAGAAATGCGAAAAAACTTAATGCAAAAAGTAATACCAGCATATGAAGGAGAAGTTTGGTGCATATCAAAACACTTACTAGCAACATCAATGCGCTTAATGGAAGTAGGAACAAAACAACAAAGCTTAAACAACAAAGAAGAAGCATATAAATTATTCAATCAAGCTTATGAATTATATTGCATATTCTGGGGTTTAAATATGGGTATGATTAA
>CASDRH010000006.1 GCA_949283075.1 uncultured Pseudomonadota bacterium
GGTTTAGTTTAACAACATAAAAATAGAGGTGAAAGCTATGGAAAAAAATAATAAAGTAAAAATAAAATTTAAAGGTGTAAAAGTATTTTCATATTTTTTGTGTTTAACTTTGATGATTGCATTTATGCAAGATGTTTTGGCACAAGAAAAACAAAAAGAAGTTAAGGTTAAATTGAGCGTTTTAAATGGTGATGAAAAAGCTATAACTTTACCAACTGACCATAAAATTAAGCTGTATGCAAATGGGGCAGAAGTTTATGCAAAGTGTGTGAAAACTACCTGTGTAGCTGGGTATAATTGTAGTAAGTGGAAATGTTTACCTAGTCCTAATTGTTCTGATAATGGTGATGGTTCTATGAAATGTAAGTTTAGTTATTTAAGAAAGTCTTGGTGTTCTGATAATCAAAGTGATCAAACTAATTATGATTATAAGAATGTTTATCCTCAAAATGCTTGTGAAACTACTGCTCATACAATTAGAGATAAATTTAGTTGTGGCTTTTTGTGTTGGACTGGATGTCAAAATGGTGGATCACAAAAAGTGGCATCAAATAGAGAATGTTTACAGCAAGTTTGTAAAGAAGCAGAAGTTTGTACTGAATGGGAAATTCAGGCTGATAGCGTTTTATCTTTAATGCCAGAGGTTGGGTTATCTATGATTGATCCGAATTTGATTGAATATTAAAGTTTTGCTGGTCGGTTTCTTGCTGTATATTTTTATGATTTTATTTTTATCGTTTCATTTATGGGTGAGTGATTTTGTAAGTTTATAGCACAACCTCCTTATTTTTTCACTCATCCACTTTGTATAAAAAAAGAGGTTGTTAACCCCTTTTATTTTTTCTTTATATTTTGTTTTTTATTCTTCTTCTGATGCTTTTGCTATTGCTATGAAGTCTTCAGATTTTAATGATGCTCCACCAATTAATGCTCCTGATACGTTTTTTAATGATAATATATCTTTTGCATTTGTTGGTTTTACTGAACCTCCATACAATATGTTTATATCTTTTGTTTTAAATCTTTCTTGCGATTTTTCTTGTATAAGATTATGTATCTTTTCTATGTCTTCCAATGTTGGTATTTTGCCTGTTCCTATTGCCCATACTGGTTCATAAGCTATTATTATGTTATCTGCTGTCGCTTCGTTTGTTGGGATTGATTTATCAAATTGTTCTGATATTACTTTTAATTCCAATCCTGCTTCGCGTTCTTGTAAATTTTCTCCTACACATATTATTGGAATTAAGCCTGCTTTTATTGCTGTTTCTGCTTTTTGTGCTATGTATTCAGAAGTCTCTTTTTCATATTCTCTTCTTTCTGAATGTCCTAATATAACAAATTTTGCTCCTAAATCTTTTAGCATATCTGCACTTATGTTTCCTGTATATGCTCCTGATGTTTGGGTATGGCAATCTTGTCCTCCAACCCCTATGTTTGTTCCTTTTAATTCTTCACTTGCTGCATCTATTAATGTAAATGGTGGGCATATGATGAATTCTGTTTTTGATTCATCAATTGCTTTTGATGCTTCTTTTATTGATTTTATCAGATTTAATCCATCTGATTTTTTCATATTCATTTTCCAGTTGCCTGCAATTATTTTTTTTGTTGTGTATGACATGTTTTTTCCTTTTTTATTGTTAAATTATCTTAATCCTCTTCCTGATTCCAATATTGGCAATCCTGCTTCTGTTGGAATGTATATTACTTTGTTTCCTTTTGTTTCTGCTTCGCTTAAACTTTGTATGTATAGATATCTTAAATATCCTTCGTTGTGTTTTAAGCTGTCGCCTATTATTTTATTTGCTTTTGCTACTCCTTCTGCACGGATTATTTCTGCTTCTGCAAGTGATTGTGCACTTTCTTTTTTTGCTTTTGCTTCTTCTATTGCTATTCTTCTGTTGCTTTCAGCCCTTTGTAATTCTGCTTCTCCTTGCAATCTTTGTGTGTATACGTTGTATTGAGGTATAATGTATAATATTGCTGGTAATATTGTTATTGCTATTATTGCTGATAATATTGCTTTTGTTGAATTACTTATATACATTTTTTTCCTTTCTTTTTTATTTGTAAAAATTTTTTATTTGTTTTATATTTCGCTTATTAAATTATAATTATATTTGTTGTTTATGCAACATTTTTGAATTAGGAAAGGGTAGGTCGTTTATGATTGGTGCTTTAAGAAAAAAATCAGAAGGTTTTTTTGTTAAATTTATTTTAGGTATTATTACTTTGGGTTTTGTCGTTGTTGGGGGCATGTCTTATATAGGCTCTGGTTCTATGGTTGTTTTTAGTGCTGCTGGGGAAAAGGTTTCTGCGCCTTTGCTTGATCAAGAGTTGAAAAGACAACTTGTTCAGATGGAGCGTATAAGTGGTCAAAAAATAAATCTTAAATTAGCTGTCCAAATGGGTTTTGTTAATCAAGTGATTTCTAATTTATCTTTTCGTATGTTGCTTGATAAAGAAGCTAAAAATCTTGGAATAGTTATTCGTAAAGAAAGAATTGAAGATATGATTCGTGCTTATCCTGAATTGTTGGATACTGCTGGTAATTTTAGCTATAATGTATTTCAAGCTTTTTTAGCTGCTTCTAATATTACTGAACGTCAGTTTATTGAGGAAACTCAAAAAGAAAAGGCTCGTGATTTGTTGCAGTCTTCTTTAGTGAATGTTCCTAATGTTCCTAATTTTTTAGCAAAGTTTAATTATATGACTAATAATGAAACTAGAAATATATCTTATATTTTAATTAAGCCTGAACAATCTGTTATGGTTGATAAACCAACTGATAATGATTTAAAAGAATTGTTTGAAACAAGAAAAGCTTTTTTTAAGACTCCTGAATATAGGTATGTTTCTTATGTTGTTATTAGTCCTGATAAAGTTGCTGCTAATAACAAAATTGATAAAAAGAATTCTGATAAGTTATACAAAGCTTTATATGATACTGCAGAAAATATTATTGATGATTTAATAGGTGGGGAATCTTTTGCTGAAATTAATAAAAAATATGGAATGAAAGTAGTTGATGTTCCTAAATTTGATATTACTGGTAAAGGTGTTAAAAGTACTGCTGTTACAGATAAAGTTTTTACAGATGCTTTTGTTAATAAAGCTTTAAGTATGAGTAATGGAGAAGTTAGTGGTGTTGAAGAAGTAGGTGAAAATTTGATTATTTTTAAAATTAACAATGTTGAAGAAGCAAAAGCTTTATCATTTGATGATGTTAAAAATGAACTTGTTGATATTTGGAATAATCAAAAGAAAGAACAAAAAACTTTAGAACGTATTTCAAGTATTAAACGTGAAATTA
>CASDRH010000007.1 GCA_949283075.1 uncultured Pseudomonadota bacterium
AAAATATTATCCAAATATTCTTGCATTAAAAATAGTATATTGTATTCTAATAAAATAAATCTCAAATCAAAGGAAAGATAGAATATGACAAATTTACCAAAATACATACAAGAAGTTCTTGTTCTTATTAAACCAGATGCAATGAAAAGAAATTTATCAGGAAAAATAATATCAATGTTTGAAGATTCTGGATTAAAGATAGAAAAAATAAAACTTGTAAAAGCAACATCAGAACAAGCAGAAAAGCACTATCCAAATACAGATGAATGGCTAACATCAGTAGGAAATAAATCACTAACATTCTATCAAGAAAACAATTTAAAAGCAGAAGATTTCTTTGAAAAACCAGATGCAAAATCTGTAGGAATAGAAATCAAAAAAAGATTAGTAGATTTTTTAACATCAGGCCCAATGATAGCAATAATATTCTCCGGTTTTGAAGCAATAAAAACCGCAAGAAAAATCGCAGGAGCAACATTACCAACAAATGCAGAAATGGGATCAATAAGGGGAACTTTTTCAAACGATAATCCTATGTCATCAGCAATGGAAAAAAGGTGTATATATAACCTAGTCCACGTATCAGACAGCGAAGAAGCAGTAGAAACAGAAAGAAAAATATGGATAGATTAATGACAGACAAAG
Source organism: uncultured Pseudomonadota bacterium (assembly GCA_949283075.1). Taxonomy (GTDB): domain Bacteria; phylum Pseudomonadota; class Alphaproteobacteria; order Rs-D84; family CASDRH01; genus CASDRH01. The sequence goes on from CASDRH010000007.1 coordinate 646, forward strand.
AATTAAAAGAACATAAAGTATATTTAAAAATAGCACAAACATTAGCAACATTATCGCATTGCGTATCATATCAAGTTGCAGCTTTAATAGTAAAAGATGGCAGAATATTATCAACAGGAATAAACGGGACACCCACAGGATTTACAAACTGCGATGATATATTTGAAAAAGGAAATTTTGAAAGAGAAAAACATCACGAATTTTCAGAAGATTTTGAAGTTCACGCAGAATTAAATGCAATAATATTTGCTGCAAAAAATGGAATATCAATAAACGGAGGAACTTTATATTCAAAAACTCAACCTTGTAAAAACTGCCTAAAAGCAATCTGTCAAACAGGAATAAAAAAAATAGTATTTTACGAAAAATACGACAAAGCAAATTATACAGAAGAAACAATGAAAATGATAAAACATTGTGGAATAGAATTTATATGTATTGAAGATTTTGAATAAACTGGCGGAAAGAGGGGGATTCGAACCCCCGATAACATTTCTGTTATAACGGTTTTCGAGACCATCGCATTCAACCACTCTGCCATCTTTCCAAAAAATAAAAATACTTAATAAGATTTTTTAGCAAATTGTAATAAAATAGTCAAAGCCGCCGGGGTAATACCAGGAATCATACTAGCATCAGCTAAAGTTTTCGGATTATATTTTTTCAATTTCTGTTGCATTTCCAAACTAAGACCTGAAACATTAGAATAATCAACATCAGGATTCAAAACACAATTTGAATCCTTATTAAATGCAGAAATATCTTTAATCTGCCTTTTCAAATAACCAGCATATTTATTATCAATCTCTATCTGCTCCATAACTTCTTTTCCAATTCTGGAAGACTTATCAAAATCCAATCCATTACGAGCATTATCTAACAAACGCATTTTCTCCAAAAATAATTCTTTCTGTTTATCAGAAACTATACCAAGACTAATCGCCAATGGAGTAAGCCTTTGATCTGCATTATCAGCTCTCACAGAAAGCCTATATTCACACCTAGAAGTAAACATACGATAAGGTTCATCAACACCAACCGTAGTAATATCGTGAACCATAACTCCAATATAAGAATTAGTTCTAGGAAGCTCTATAAGCTTACTTTCATCAGCATTAAACTTAACAAACAAACCAGCATTTATACCAGCTAATATTCCCTGCCCTGCAGCCTCTTCATAACCGCTAGTTCCATTTATTTGACCAGCGGTAAAAATACCATGAATAGATTTTAATTCCAAAGTGTGTTGCAACTGCAAAGGGTTAATAGCATCATATTCAACGGCATAACCATAACGAACAATTTTAACATTTTCTAAACCATATATTTGTCTAAAAACTTTTTCTTGAACATCAACAGGCAAAGATGTAGAAATACCGTTTGGATAAACTAAATCGGAATTCAAACCTTCTGGTTCCAAAAAAACATGATGAGTAGTATGATGAGGAAATCTCATAACCTTATCTTCAATAGAAGGACAATACCTTGGTCCAATACCTTCAATCTGTCCATTATACATAGGAGCCAACCCACTATTAACAGCATCTTTAATAGCATCAATCATCTCAGGTTTTGTATGGCTCAAATAACAAGGAACAGGCTTATTATAAATCTTTTCAGTCAAAGCAGAAAAAAATAAATCCTCATCATCACTATTCTGAATTTCTAAATTAGAATAATCGATTGTATTTTTATCTAAACGAGGAGGTGTTCCAGTCTTCAACCTTAACAACTCAACATTATTTCTCTTAAAGAAATCAGAAATACCAGATGATTTAGGCTCTTCCTCCCCATCCATATTTATACGACCACTAATAACCTTATCATCACCAAAGTGCAATAAACCATTTAAAAAAGTTCCAGTAGTAATAACAACTGACTTAACAGGCAAATCAACAACATTAGAATCTTTTTTAAGTTTTAAAGAAACAGACTTTACAGACTTACATTCAGAATTATCATTTAAAGATATATCAATAACTTCACCCTGAATAACATCTAAATTATCATAATCAGATAAAGTATTCTTCATAAACTCTCTATATTTCTCACGATCTATTTGAGCTCTTAATCCTTGAACAGCAGCACCTTTAGACCTATTTAAAACTCTCAATTGAATCGCTGAAAAATCAGCAGCTTTTGACATAACACCACCCAAAGCATCAATTTCTTTAACCAAATGACCCTTTGCTAAACCTCCAATAGAAGGATTACAACTCAACTCTCCTAAATTAGAAAAAGAAAAAGTAACTAATAAAGTATTAACTCCCAGCCTTGCAGAAGCACAAGCAGCTTCTATTCCAGAATGTCCTGCTCCAACAACTACAACATCATATTTTTTATTAAAATCAAAATTATCTAATAACATAATTATACCACTAATTTATAAGTTATATTTTGATAAAACATATACACATAATAAAAAAATGTAAATGAAATTAACTAAAATAAAAATAAAATTTGTATAAATAAAAACTAAATAAAATGCAAAAAAATAAGATTTATAAAAAAAATTAACAAAAGAAAAATATGAATATAATCATATAAAATGGAAAACAAAGATAAAAAATTCATAAAATACAAAGGATTACACATTAAATAAAATGTAATTTTTTTTGATTGTTATTTTATTGACAAGAAAATAAATACTTCATACCATCATAAATACATTGTGAAAGTATTTAACTTAGAAACAAAAGTTATAAGACATAAATACAAACACAATTAGTTAAACAATAAATTAAGGAGAATAATATGAAAAAAACTTCAATAATAACATTAGCAATGATAGCTACAACTGTTGCAACTGCATCTGCTGCTGATATATATGACCCAATGTTCAAACCAAAAGCAGGAAAATTACAATTAGTTGGAAACGCATTATTAGAATCAAGTGGTGCTGTTGCTGATTTATACTATGGTTTAAATAATAAAGTATGGTTCAAAATCGGATACGGTATGGCATTAGGTGGTGCTGGAACATCTGAAATATCAGCTTTGGGTGATTTAGTATTAGGTGCTGGATACAGAGTATTAAATATGAACCAATTCAAATTTGATTTAGCAGCTAACGTAAACTTAGACTTAGTAAAAAATGGTTACGATTTTAAGAAAAACGAAGAAACATACACACATTCAGCAGACATCTTGTTAAAAGCTGCTTGGACACCATCATCAAAATTCACAATGGCTGTATTTGGTGATTTCATGATTCCATTCCAAGATGCAGAAGCATACAATGAATTCACATTAAGAGATTATGGTATGTCTATCACAAATAAAGATGGAGACTTCATGGGTGTTGGAGTTGACATTATGTACAGACCATCAAGCAAATTCGCAATTGGTGCAAAATATGTATACAACACAGTTGCTAAAGAAGGTGATGTAAGCTCACTTGCACAAGTATATACAACATACTCAACATGCGGTATGAACATAGTTCCATACTTCACATTTAACGTAGGTGATAGCTGGTCTAAAAACTCAGACGATATGGTATTCGGAATTAAATTCGGTTCAGAATTCTAATCATAAGAACATATCGAAAAAGGAACCTTGCAAAATTGCAAGGTTTTCTTTTTACATAAGCAAATATTCCATAACAAAAAAAATTATGATAAAATAAAAATATGAACGAGTATATAAATAATCTGATAACACAATGGAAAGACTTTTTAATTTTTGAAAAAAAATTATCAATAAACACAGTATTATCATACGTATCAGATATAGAAATATTTTTCAAATTCATATCAGAATATACAGATGAAGAAATAAATAAAGATTTCTTACAATCATTACCAATAACAACTTTCAGAGCATTCATGTCAGAAAGATATAATAAAGACATATCATTCATATCAACCAGAAGGGAAATATCATCAATAAAAAGCTTCTATGATTTTTTAAATAAAACACAAAATATAAAAAACTCATCATTGGATTTAGTAAAATGTCCAAAAGTCCCAAAAAGGTTAGCAAAACACGCAGAATTAACAGAAATTCAAAAAATATTAAACACATTTGAAATTACAATAGAACCATATTGGTGTGCATTAAGGGATAAAGCATTATTCACACTAATATACGCTTGTGGTTTACGAATATCAGAAGCATTATCATTAAATTACGAAGATATAAATGAGCAAAACAGAATATCAGAAACAATAAGAATAATTGGAAAAGGAAACAAAACAAGAATAATACCAGTTTTACCAATAGCATACAAAGAAATAGATGAATACACAAAAACAGCTCCATTTGAGTTCAAAAACGACACTCCAATATTCATTGGAGAAAAAGGTTCACGCTTAACAGCAAGAGTTGCTCAACGAGATTTAGAAGCGACAAGAAAATACCTATCCCTACCAGATTATATAACACCACACACTTTCAGACATTCATTTGCCACACATTTATTAGAAAACGGACAAGATTTAAAAACTATTCAAGAACTATTAGGACACTCTTCACTATCAACCACACAAATATATACAAAGATAGATAATTCCGTTTTTATAAGAGAATACGATAAATACCACCCAAATAACAAAAAACATTGACGTAAAAATATTTTTTATTTAGAATCCAAAAACAGGAAAAACAAAGAAAATTTAAAGAAAAAGGTAATAAAATGAGCAATTTCAATTGGAATAATCTTCAATCAGAATTAAAATCAAAAATGGAAAAATCAATAGAAGTATTAAAAAAAGATTTTTCATCAATCAGAACAGGAAACGCAAACCCATCAATGCTTGATACAATCCAAGTATCAGTATACGGTTCAATGATGCCATTAAATCAAGTTGCAAGCATTTCAGCACTAGAACCAAGAATGTTATCAGTTTCCGTATGGGACAAAGAAAATGTAAGTGCAGTTGATAAAGCTATAAGGGAAGCAAATTTAGGATTCAATCCAACAGTCGATGGAACATTGTTAAGGATAGCAATTCCACCACTATCAGAAGAAAGAAGAAAAGAATTTGTAAAACTTGCAAAAGGATATTGCGAAGAAGCAAAAATAGCAATCAGAGCAGTCAGACAAAAAGGAATGGATTCAATCAAATCAGCAGAAAAAGCAAAAGAAATTTCAGAAAATGATTTAAACACATATTCTGATATAATACAAAAACTAACAGATACTTTTGTAAAGAACACTGATGAATTATTCCAACACAAAGAAAAAGATATAATGAAAGTATAAAATGGCAGAAAAGAAACCTTTAATACACCTTGGAATAATAATGGATGGTAATGGACGTTGGGCAAAGGCTCAAGGCAAGCCAAGAACTTTTGGACATAGAGAAGGAGCAAAAGCACTTCAACGCGCAGCAGAAGCATTCCAGAAACTAGGTGGAAAATATCTAACAGTATTTGCTTTTTCAACAGAAAACTGGAACCGCCCAAAAGAAGAAGTAGATGAAATAATGCGAATTTTAACAGTCCATTTAAGACGCAGTTTAAAGCAAGTAATGGAAAGAAATATTCGCATAAAAATACTTGGTGATACAAAACAGTTATCAGAAAGACTACAAAAAGAAATAAGAGAAATAGAAGAAAAGTCAAAAAACAATACTGCAGGATATTTTAACATAGCATTAAATTACGGCGGAAGATTAGATATATTAAATTCTGTAAAGAAAATAGCATACGAAGTAAAAGAAAATAATAAATCCATATCAGAAATATCATTTGATGATATATCGAATGGATTATATACAGCAGGAATGCCTGACCCAGATATGATAGTAAGAACATCAGGAGAAAACAGAATAAGCAATTTCTTATTATGGCAAATGGCATATTCAGAATTTTACTTTGTTCCATATCATTGGCCAGAATTTGATGAAGAAAAAATGAAAGATATATTTGAGGAATATTCGAAAAGAAACCGCAGATACGGTGCAATAAAAGAAGATGATCAATAAAGACAACAACATAAATAACGAAGATAATATTCAAATTATAGAAACAACAAAAAATCAGTTAATCAAATCTGATTTAAAAACAAGAATAATATCTTCAATTGTAATGATCGCAATAACAGTCATCACATTTCTACTTGGGAAGCCATTTGCATCAGGTTTGTTCATAATATGCGGAATATTAATGATGTGGGAGTGGGACAGAATGTTCAACAAAACAGAAAAAATACTAAACATTCCCGTAAGCATATTTTTCATAATAAATATTGTAATATTAGGATTATCATCAACAACATTTTTTATAACAAAAGATTTCTTAATATCAGTATGCATAATAATCGCTGGATTTATAGTCTCAATGTTTACAGCAATATCAAAAAACAAGACACGTTTTATATTTGAATCAATAAGCACTATTTATATAGGCGTCCCAATTTTATCAGCATTATGTATATACAATAATTACAATATATTCGTATTAATATTTATCTTTGTTATCACAACATCAACAGACATATGCGCATATTTTGTAGGAAGATATTTCAAAGGAAAAAAACTAGCTCCTAAAATATCTCCAGGAAAAACAATATCAGGAGCAATCGGAGGAGTAATCGGTTCATTTATATTTTCAGGAATATATATAATATTGCTGTTTATATATTCAAAAGTTGATGTAATAACATCACTATATTTATTTAGCGTGTTATCAATAGTATTATCAATAATAGCTCAAGCAGGAGATTTATTTGAATCATATTGTAAAAGAACTGTTGGAGTAAAAGACTCAAGCAATATAATAAAAGGACACGGAGGATTCCTAGACAGGTTTGACAGCTTTTTAGCAATTGCTCCAATTTACACAATCTTACTTGCCATAACACCATATGTGATGTAAAATCACAAAAAGAAAAATTGAAAGGACAATAAAAATATGAATTTAATTTTAAGTATATTAGGAATATTAATAGTATTACCACCAATAATTATAATACACGAATTAGGGCATTTATTAATAGCAAGATTAAACGGGGTTCATGTAGAAAGATTTTCAATAGGCTTTGGTTCCGACAAATACGCTCTTATAAAATGGACAGATAAATATGGAACCATTTGGAAAATAACTCCATTTTTACTTGGAGGATTTGCAACAATGGCCGGTCAATATGATGACCCAAACGAACAAGCAAAGTTTAACAAAAAAGCGAAAAAAATGTCAGATAAAGAAAAATCTGGCAACTTTATGTTCAAAAATAGACTTCAAAAATCATCAATTATATTTGCAGGACCATTTGCAAATATACTTTTCACAATCACAATACTTTTTGCATTATTTGCCATATCAGGACAAACTCAAATTGCCCCAATAATAGGTGGAGTTGCAGAAAATTCAGCCGCTCACAAAGTAGGATTAAAAACAAATGACAAGGTTATATCAATAAATGAAAATAAAATTGAAACATTTTTAGATATAATCAGAATAACAGAACTATCAAATGGGAAAGAATTAAATTTAACAATAGAAAGACCAAACGAAAATAAAACAGAAAATATTAAAGTAACATTAACACCAACAAAAATTGGAGATTCTTTTAAACTTGGAATATATTCATCTCAAAAACACTCTGATTTTAAAAAATTATCAATCTTACAATCAGCAAAAGAATCTGTAAAAACAACATATAATCTAACAACAGATTTCTTTAAAAGTTTGTATCAATTAATCACTGGTCAAAGATCTTCAAAAGAAGTTGGAGGATTAATAGCTATTGCAGATATGTCAGGTAAAGCATTATCTTCAAGTATATATTCAATATTTTACTTAATGGCAATGTTAAGCTTAATCGTAGGAATAATGAACTTATTACCAATTCCAGTACTTGACGGAGGCCATCTATTCATATATGGTATTGAATCAATAATAAGAAGAGATATACCAGACAAAATAAAAATAAAAATGTTTTTGGGTGGTTGGGTATTAATTGGATTATTAATGGTATTTGCAACATACAATGACATCAGTAGATTGCTTACATCAAATACAGAAACACATAATCACACAAAACAAATAAAAGATGCAAAAAATAAATAATGAAGAATAATAAAATAACCAAATTTTTATATCTTACATATTTAGGGACTTCAATAATTATTACTGGAGCTCTTTTATTTGAATTATTTCAAACAGCAATAAACCCAGCAAAAGCAGTAATTTTAAAAGAAATTCAAATAAAAGGCACAGAAAAATTTGACCCAGAAATAATCAAATCAGCTATTGATTTACCAATTGGTAAAGACATAAAAGACGCCGATATAGATTCAGCTGTAAAAAAACTTTATAAACTTAATATGTTCTCTGATATTTCTGTTGAAAATGACAATGGGAAATTGACATTTAATATTACAGAAAATGCTATAATAAATAAAATAGCATTTGAAGGAAATTCAGAACTTGCGACAGAAGACATATTAAAAGAACTCACAATAAAACCAAAATCAATGTATTCAAAATCCCTTGTCCGTATGAATGCATCAAAGTTAATGGATATGTATAAAACATTGGGATTTTTGTCAGTAATAGTAGAACCAAAAGTAATAAAACTAGAAAACGGACAAGTAAACGTAGTATTTGAAATAACAGAAGGAAAAAAAGCATTTATTAGAGATATAAGATTCAATGGAAACAAGGAATTCGATTCATCAGAATTAATCGAAATAATAATGTCAAAAGAATACGCTTGGTGGAAAATATTCCAACAATTCGATTCATATGATGAAAACAGAATAAAATATGATACAGAGCTATTAAAAAAGTTCTATACAGCAAAAGGATTCTTAGATGTAGTAATAGAATCTCCAGCAGTAATATCATCAATTGATAAAACTTCTTTTTATATATTATTCAACATAAAAGAAGGACAAAGATATAAAATATCAAGTATAGATTTAAAATCAGAAATGCCAGAAATTGAAACAGAACAATTAAAAAAGGAAATCCTTGTAAAGCCTAACAACTGGTATGATGTTCAAATGATAAATATATCAATGAAAAACATCACAGATAAGTTAGGTGAATCAGGCTATGCATTTATACAAGTTATACCAGATTTAAAAACAAACAAAGAAAAAGGAACAGTCGACTTAACATTCATAATAAAAGAAAGTCGCAAAATGTATATAAACAAAATAAGTATATCTGGTAATACAAGAACATTTGACACGGTTATACGTAGAGAAATGTCAATGAAAGAACAAGATACATATAACACATTGACATTAAAAGAGTCAGAACAAAAACTAAATTACCTAGGATACTTTGAAAGCGTCAAATTCAATTTAAACCCAGATTTACAAAATCCAGACAAAATAAATTTAGAAGTTGAAGTAGCAGAAAAATCAACAGGAGAAATATCAGCATCAATTGGATATTCATCATTAAACGGATTAATCTTGGAATTAGGAGTAAAAGAAAACAACTTCAGAGGAAAAGGTCAACAAGTAGCAATATCAGGATCAATTGCAGACTTACAAAAAAGAGTATTATTAAGCTTTACAGAACCATACTTTTTAAACAGAGATTTATCTGTTGGTATAGATTTATTCTATAACAGATATGACTACTCAAGATACTATGGATATGATATAGACGGGTTTGGAGCATCAACAAGATTCGGATGGAGATATACAAACAAATTATATCATTCAGCAGGATTAACATTAAGGTCAGATTTATATTCAAACATAGACCCATCTTTAAAAGAAACAATGCAAGTTGGTTGGATGCCTCAATCAAAGATATACCATACATTATCATATAGAGACAGCATAGCAGACTTTATAAAAAACAGAAAATTCGATTACTCATTAAGATTAAGTAATGAGCTATCAGCAGGATTAAGTAGAGTTCCATATTTCAAAACAGATGGAGAAATAAAATTAGCATACACATTTGCAGATTCAAGAATATCAATTGGAGGAAGCATAAACGGAGGACACATAGACCCATTTGAAACATATCTTGACAGATCATACAGATACTTTTTAGGAGGAGAAAACCTAAGAGGATTTGCAATTGCTGGAGCTGGTTCAAGAATAAATTCAGGATATACAGCAGGAGGAAACTCAATAGCATACGGAACATTACAAGTAAGCTTTCCAATAGGTGTTCCAAAAGAATATAAAGTATTAGGATTTTTATTCTATGATTTTGGATGGATTTCACCACCAGACGATAAAGACGCATTATATGCACAAGAAGTAAATAAACCAGACGGTTCAAAAGATATAATATATACAAAAAGATATAGATATATTGATAACACAATAAGATCATCAATAGGATTAGGTATATACTGGGAATCACCTATGGGACCACTACAATTGACATGGGGTTATCCATTAACATATGAAAAATACGACGAAAAAGAAGTATTCCGCTTTACAATCAGGACTTTATTTTAATTGATTTTACAAATCATAGTTGTTATGATACAGCAATACAAACATAAAATATAAAGAGAAAGAGGATAAAAATGAAAAAATTTATAAACTCATTAAAAACAACAAAAACACAAATAATAATATTGTCATCTCTTGTAGTAATTTTATTAGGACTACAAATAATGCAAATTATGAAACCAACAAAAAAATTAGACACAGCAGGAGTTGCTCGTATTGGATACATAAATATGGTTCAAATCCAAGTTGAAGCAAAAGTAATGAAAGATTTAAATGAACAAAACAAAAAATACGTAGAAGCATTAGAAAAAGATGTTGAAAATAAACGAAAAGAATTTGCAAAAACAGAAGAAAGCTTAAAAAAGCAACAAGCAACATTATCGCCAGAAGCATTTGGTCAAAAAGTTGTACAATTCAGAAACGATGTAATGGCATATGACAAAACAACATCTGATAAATTGCAAGCTATAAAAGCATCATATAACGAAGCATTACTTGAAATACAACAAAAATATCTAAACGATATAATAAACGAAGTTGCAAAAGATAACGAATACGATATTGTCGTTGACGCAAACAATGCAAAAGCATTAAATTCAGATTATGATATTACATCAGAAATTATATCAAAATTAGATAAAGCAATATCATCAAAGAAAATGAAAAAAGAAGGTTTTTAATAAAATTAAATAACAAAATAAAAACATATAAAAATATATAGAAAACCCTTTAAAAAAATGATATAATAATCATTAAAATAAAAGGGTTTTTTATTGTGATAAAAAGAAAAATATTAACATTTTTCAGAAAAAATAATATAAAATACATTGCTATTACTATGATAATAGCAGTTATTTCTGGCTGTGAAACATTTTCAAATTCAAATGACACAGAAATAATAAATTATCAAAATGATACAGATTATACTCATAATACAGATATAAACTCCAATTCAAATACACACCCATTGGAAATCGCTAACAACAACAGTATTTCTAAAAGATATACCAGAACTCAAAATGAAAGAAACAAAGCAAATATAACAGATGAAAATATAAACTCATATGGACTTGATCACGACACAATAATAGATGAAAACGTCGAAGAAGTTGTCCAAATAGAATTACCAGATACTAACGTCCCAAATATAGAAGGTAAACAAGAGATATCAACAGGAAGCGTAGAAAAATTCAAAAGAGGAGCAAGACTTCAAGACTATGCTGTAACAAGGTCATATATAAACAGCACAGAATACCCAGTATCTCAAGAAATATACTTTACAAGAAGATTTCCATCAAAAGATTCAAAAAAAGTTGTAAAAAAATCTCCAATAGTCGTAAGCAAAATGGATGATATACGTTTAAATAGAATAGATTATGAAAGAATAGTATCAAAAATAAAACAATACACAAAAGATTCATCATCAGTAGATATAAGCGATGAATTAACATTATTAAGGAAACAATACGCAGAAGTATTAACATTATCAAAATACTGCTGTTCATACGGATACACAGATAAATTAAAAAATATCGGTGTAAAAGATGAATACATATTTAAATTTATGATAGACGATAAAAAGCTATACGAATTACAAAGCATATGTATGTTATTAAACAACAGCGACATAGCAACATTACTTGGCACAGTAGAATTAGCAGTAATAACAAGAGATATAAGAGATAATTGTATATGCAGAAACAAAGAAGAACTTGCAAAAAAATTATCATTATTCAAAATGATACTTGATGAAACAGAATTATTTGAAGACAATAATATGGTATTTATATACACAAACGAATTAAATGAAGTTGTAAAGAATAATATAACTAGAGACGTTAAAAATATTCTAGAAACATTACAAAATTGTCCATAAAAACAAAATCTAATAATAATAATAAAAAACATTGCAATTATAAGATATATATAGTATCTTGATACCGCTATAAATTATATAAAAAAACAACTAAATAGATGATAGATAAAAGATTTTTTGACATATCAAATCCAATCAAGTTATCAGATATACAAAATCTGTCAGGTGCAGTTTTACCAAATCCAGAAACAGCAAATATCATAATATCAGGAGTTGCTGGAATAAACAAAGCAACCAAAGACGATATAATATTTTTAGCAAATGATGCAATATCATCAACACTATCAAAAACAAATCATTACAAAGAAATGCTAAAAAATGTAAATGCTGGTGCCTGCATAACAACAAAAGAATTATCGAAGTTTGTACCAGAACATATTCCATTGCTGATATATCCAGATCCAAGAGGATTATTCATAAAATTACAAGAATACTTTTACAAACCAAAACTAAATAAAAACAGAATTATGAGATCTGCAAAAATTGGTAAAAAAGTAAAATTTAAAAATAAAAAATCTGTTTTTATCGGCCATAATGTAGTAATAGAAGATAACGTTGAAATAGGACAAAATTGCTACATAAGCCACGGAGCAATAATAAAAACAGGATGTATAATTGGTGATAATTGTAAAATAATGGAAAATGCAGTAATATCACATACAATAATGGGAAATAATTGCCGCATTGGAGAAAATTCAGTAATTGGAGGAATTGGTTTCGGTTGGCATTCAACACCTATGGGACATCAAAGAGTTCCCCAATTAGGAAGAGTAATAATAAAAGATAATGTAGAAATAGATGCAAATAGCTGCATAGACAGAGGAGCAATCGACGACACAGAAATCGGACAAGGAACAAAAATAGACAACCTTGTTCAAATTGCACATAATAATAAGATTGGTCAAAACTGCATATTTGCAGGTATGTCAGGAATAGCAGGTTCAAACAAAATCGGAAACTGGGTATTAATAGGGGCTCAAGCAGGATTAAAAGGCTTCATAACAGTTGAAGACAATGTTCAAATTGCAGCTCAATCAGGAATAATGAAAGATATAAAGAAAGGGCAAATAGTAATGGGATACCCTGCTCTTGATATAAAAGACTTCTTAAAACAACAAGCATTTTTAAAAAAATCAATAAAAAAACAAAAATAAGAGGAAAACTATGACCGAATTAAAAAATACAGATATCAAAACATTAAACATAAATGACATAATGAAATACTTACCACATCGTTATCCATTTTTGTTAATTGATAAAGTAATAGATTTGGTACCAGATGAATCTTGCACAGCAATAAAATGCGTAACTATAAACGAAGAATTTTTCAACGGACATTTTCCAGGAATGCCAGTAATGCCAGGAGTTTTACAATTAGAAGCAATTGCTCAAACATGTATTTTAACAAAAAAACCATTTTTAGATGACCAAGAAAAATATGTGTTTTTATTCACAGGAATTGACAATGTAAAATTCAAAAGACAAGTTTTACCAGGAGATGTATTAACAATCAAAGTAAAAAAGACTGCATCAAAAGGACCAATAACAAAATGCCACGGAGAAATAACAGTTGATGGTCAAATAGTCGTAGAAGCAGACGTTTCAGCATATATGCAAGATACATCAAAATCAAAATAAAGTTATAAGCTCAAGTATTGCATCAATTCATCATATGCCAATTCACTTGGGCTTTTTTCAGCATTTAAAACAAATTTTTTAAGTCCATGAGCAATTTCTTGCTTTGATAAAGAATAAAGTTCTTTGTCTTTTAATAAATCGTCAGCATATTTAAAAATCTTTTCAGCATTAGCATCTTCATGCAACAATTCTGTTTGAATCATTCTGTCATTAACGATATTAAAAATAGAAGCATATTTAACTTTAATAAACATCTTAACCAAAAACATAGTAAATGGATTAAATCTGTAATTAACAATTGTTGGAACATTAAAAAAACTCAACTCAGAAACAACAGTTCCAGACACAGACAAAGCAATATAAGAAGCAGAAAATAAATCATATCTATCTTGAATACCATCAATAATCAAAGGACGACAATCAACATCCCATTTAGAAACAGCTTCAACAATATAATCTTTTAAAAAAGAAATTGTAGGAATAACAAAAACAACATTTTGATACTTATCCTTCAATCGTTTAGCAACACTTTTATATGTTGATAACATAGAATCTACTTCATTTTTTCTAGAACCAGGCAACAAAGAAATAATAATATTATCATCAGATATATTATGTCTAACTCTAAAAGCTTCAGGATTACCTTTTAACCCATCCATAGGAGTATAACCAATTACAGGACAAGAAATTTTATCATTATATTTCAAAAAATATTTAGGCTCAAAATCAAAAAAGCAAAGTATTTTATCAAATAAATTAGCAAAACTTTTAGCCCTCTTTTCTTTCCAAGCCCAAACTTGTGGAGCAACATAATGCACGCAATTACAATGCCCATAAAAAGCACCTTTTGCTTCATACTTACGTATTTTAGAAACTATATATTTAGATAAAGAAGAAGCATCAACAGATAAAATCAAATCAGGCTTCATTTGAACAATTGTTTGAATAACATCATTCATACGCCTTTGCAAAGTTCTTAAATTTTTAATAACTTCAAAAAAACCCATAATTGAAAATAATTTAATATCAAACATCTTATTAAAATTACTACAATTTGATAAAGCGTCTCCACCAACACCATAAAATTCTATATCAGGATTTTTCTGCTCAAATACCCTTAATAATTTAGAAGCTAACATATCCCCAGATGCTTCACCAGTAATAACAAAAACTTTCTTTTTCATAATATTCCTTTAAATTATTTTTTTCTTTTCAACTTTTTATTCAACTTCTGTTGTTTTTGATTTTCATAAACAAACTTAACTCTACCAGACTTAAAACCATAAACAACAGTTGCACTTAAAATCAAAGTAAAAATACTTAAATAAACAACAAATTCACTTCTAATAATAACAGAAATAAACAATAATAAAAATACAAAAAAACCAAAAAGCTTTGATATAATGAATATATATTCAGATTTTTCCTTATCCTTTAATTTATTATAAAAATCACAAATAGATAAATTAAAATCAGCAAAATACATATAAAAACCATCTATACTTTTATCTTTAAAAGCAAAATAAGTATAAAAGAAAATTTCTATAAATAAATAAATAAAAATAGGAACAAAAAACAAAATTGACTTAATTTGATTAAATATTAAAAAGAAAATTATCAAACAATACAAATAAATCAAAACATTTGATAACTTTGGCAAAAGCATATTTTTCTTAATAACAAAAATATTAAAAGGGATAAAAACAGATAATAATATACCAGATACATTAAAAAGAAAAACATTCTTATACATCATAGAAACGAATAAATTTATAAATAAAAGAATATAAAGGAAAAGCAAATTTAAAGGATATTTTCTATTAAAAGATAAATCATTTAAAAACAAACTTTCTTTATCATTTATAACAAAAGCTCTAATTACAAAATATAAAAAAGATAAAACAAAAGCATAAAAGTAATTGTATTCATAAGGTAAAACAAAAATTACCCCCTGCAAACAAACAATTAAATCTACAAACCAAACAAAATATCTATTAAAATGTTTAAACAAAAAAGAATTATTTTTAAAACTTATTTTATAAAAAGAATAAAATAATAAATACCAAATCAAACCAATAAAGAAAAAAGAAGCAAAACTAAACATAATAAAAACTCTTATAAGATTAATAAAACATTCTGATTGATATCAAATATAAAATAAATTATAATAAAGCTATGTCAAATATAAAAATAACAATAATTTTAACATTATTCATTTTTTCATTTTTCACAGGATTCGAAATAAAAAATAAATCATTTATAAAACAAGCATACTCACAAACAACATTATCAAATCAAAAACTATTAAGAGAAGCAAGAAACGCTTGTTCAGTAAGAAAGGACAGAACATCAAAAGACAAGATATCAATATGTCCAATAAACAATGATAAAAATAAAATAAATTTATCAACAATATTTGAGATAGCATCAATAATACTAAAAAAAATACAAAAGCTAATTTATATTTTAGCAACATTATATATAATATACGCATTTGCAGTATCATTATGGAGTAAAGATATAGAGTGGAAAAACTTATTAATAATGGGAAGTGCAGTATTATTTATAACAATAATAAATTTAGCAGTATCTTGGATATCAGGAGAAAGAATAAGTCTATTACCAACAAAATCTCCATATATAGTAAATTGCAAAAGACCCAATATAATATATAAAGAATGTTCAACAAGAAATAAAAATGCAATAATAGTAATGAAAAAAGATATTGCATATTTAAGCAAACAAACTTACGAAGAAATAATAAAAAAGCCAGAAAAAAAACAAACAAATAAAAACAAAACTGAAAAATTAAAATTCAAAACAAATATGTTTTAAATAAAAAATTAATATATATAATATATAAAATCAAAACAAAGGAGAGAAAAACATGTCAACAAAATACCTATCAAACTTTTTCCAAGCAAAATCAATTGCGATTGTTGGAGCAAACGACCGCGAAGGTTCTGTTGGAAAAACATTAACAGAAAACGTATTAAAGGGTGATTTTAAAGGAGATATATATCTAATCAACCACCACAAAACAGAATTATACGGACGCAAAGCATATTCGGATATAAAAAAACTACCAAAATGCCCTGAACTAGCAATCATCGTAATTCCACCAGCAGGAATACCAGAAGCAATAAGCACTCTTGGAAAGATGGGTTGTAAAGCGGTAGTAATCATATCAGCTGGATTAAACATTACTCCAGTAAATCCAAAAGAAAAATTCGAACCAAACAAAACAAGGACAGTATTAGATTATGTATACGAAATGATGGATAAATATGATATGAGATTCATTGGTCCAAACTGTTTAGGTATCGTATCAACTCACGGAGGAGTAAATGGTTCATTCTCAGCAACATCACCAATAAAAGGTAATATCGGAATGATATCACAATCAGGAGCAGTAGCTTGCTCTGTAATTGACTGGGCAACAGGAAACAACATTGGTTTTTCACACATAATAACAATTGGAGACCAAGCAGACGTAGACTTTGCAGATTGTATAGAATATTTGGGACAAGATAAAAACTGTAATTCCATCGTAATGTATATGGAAACAATAAAAAACTCAAAAAGATTTTTGGAAGTAGCATATAAAGTCTCAAAAATAAAACCAATTATAGTAATAAAATCAGGACGCAGCGAAGAAGGAATGAAAGCAGCAGCATCTCATACAGGAGCGCTTGCAGGAAATGATGCTATATACACATCAGCATTTAAAAGAGCAGGAATAGTAAGAGTATCAAAATTCGAAGACTTATATAACACAATAAAGACATTACAATATAAGGAAAGAATTAAAGGAAAGAATTTAGCTATCTTAACAAACGGAGGTGGCTTCGGAGTAATGGCAACTGACCGAATGGATTTACACGGGTCAAAGATTCAAACTTTATCAAAAGACACAATAAATAAATTAAACGAAGTATTACCATCAAATTGGTCGCATTCAAATCCAGTTGACGTAATCGGAGATGCCAGTGGAAAAAGATACGTAGACGCATTAAGAGTATTAGCAAAAGCTCCAGAAATAGATAATATATTGGTATTATATTGTCCAACAAACACAAACCCAAGCGAAATTGCAAAAGATATAGTAGACGCATCAAAAATATACAAAATAGAAAATGTATTATCAGCTTGGATAGGACAAAATGTCGTAGCTCACGGAAGAAAATTCTTCAACACAAACAGAATACCATCATACGACAGCCCAGAATCAGCAATTGATGGATACATGAACATAATACACGCAAAAAACTTTGCAAAAAGCAAATTATTACCACCATACATAACAAAAGAAGTTGGTAATAAAAAGCACAAAAACTATGCAAAAGTTGCAAAGATTTTTGATACAGTATTAAAAGAAAAAAGAACAGTTCTATCAGAATTTGAAGCAAAATCAGTCTGTGAGTTATATGATATTCCTGTTGTAAAAACACATATTGTAAAAACTGCAGAAGAAGCAGAAAAAGTTGCAAAAACTATAAAAGGAAACGTAGTAATCAAAGTATTATCAGACGATATTTCACACAAATCAGATGCTGGTGGAGTTGTATTAAACATAGAACCAAAAAACATCAAAACATCATATGAAGAAATGATGAAGGTTGTAAAAAAGAATTGTCCAAAAGCAAAAATAAAAGGAGCAACAATCCAAGAAATGATAACAATGAAAGGATATGAATTGTTAATTGGAATAGTTGAAGACCCAGTATTCGGACAAACAATAATGTTTGGTTCAGGTGGAACATCAGTTGAAGTTGTAAAAGACTCTGCAATTGAAATCCTACCAATAAATAAAGAAGTAGCAACAAATATGATAAACAGAACAAGAATATCAAAGTTGCTAAACGGATATAGAGATGTAAAAGCTGTTAACATTTCTGGCATAGCATCAGTAATAGAAAACACAGCAAAACTAGCAATGGATTTTCCAAATATAAAAGAATTAGATTTAAATCCATTGATGGTAGACACAAAGAAAATGATTACAGTTGATGCTAGAATAATTTTAAAAGAGCCATCAAAAAAATAAATAATTGACTTTAAAAGTAAAAAAAATATAATGAAGAATTATGAAAGAAAATTTTGTAATTCTTCATTTTTCAACTACAACAACCCCGTAAGGGGCAATATAAATCACGTATAATATCACACACATATTCACACGCATATAAATGCGATAAAAACAAATTAAAAAATACACAAGAGGTATAAAAATGGAAAAACAACAAATAAATTTAATCAGACATTCAATGGCACATATTTTAGCACACGCAATAAAAAATATTTACGGAGATAAAGCAAAATATGGAATAGGCCCAGAAATAGAAAACGGATTTTACTACGACATAGATTTTTCAAAATGCGAAAGTGCCCCAACAGAAAAAGACTTTGAAAAAATCGAAAAAGAAATGGATAAAATAATAAAACAAAATTTACCATTTGAAGAAAAAGAAGTATCAAAAGAAGAAGCATTAGAATTATTCAAAGACAACGAATATAAAATTGAATTGATAAAAGGCCTACCAGAAGGCGAAAGAATAACAATATACACAGTTGGAAACTTTACAGACCTATGCAAAGGGCCACATATAAAATCAACATCAGAAATAAAGCCTAAATCATATAAGCTTTCAAAAATTGCAGGAGCATATTGGAGAGGAGACGCAACAAAAGCCCAACTAACAAGAATATATGGATTTGCATTCAGCACAGCAGAAGAACTTGAAAGTCATATAAAAATGCTAGAAGAAGCAGAAAAACGTGACCACAGAAAACTTGGAAAAGAAATGGACTTATTTCATTTTGAACCAAACTACGCTCCTGGAGCAGTTTTCTGGCACGACAAAGGCTACAAGATATACAGAAAGCTAATTGAATATATGAGAACACGCCAAACAAACAACGGATATATAGAAGTATCAACACCAGGAGTAATGGACAGATGCTTATGGGAAACATCAGGACACTGGGAAAAATACGGCGAACATAATTATTCTGGAAAAACAGAAGATGGAAAAACATTCTGTATAAAACCGATGAACTGTCCAGGTGGAGCATTAATATACAAACAAGGTATAAAATCATATAAAGACCTACCAATAAAAATGGCTGAATTTGGGAAAGTCCACAGATACGAAGCAAGCGGTTCATTAATGGGATTAATGAGAGTAAGAGAATTCACCCAAGACGATGCACATATTTTCTGCACACCAGAACAAATGGAAAGCGAAGTTATCAAAACATTAAAATTGATATTAGAAATATACAAAGACTTTGGCTTTGACCAAGTAAAAATATATTTATCAACACGCCCAGAAAAAAGAATTGGTTCAGACGAAATATGGGACATAGCAGAAAATTCTCTTGCAAATGCATTAAAGAACAACGGATATGAATTTGAAATAAACGAAGGAGAAGGAGCATTCTATGGACCTAAATTAGAATTCATATTAAAAGACGCAATAGGAAGAGAATGGCAGTGCGGAACAGTTCAAGTAGATATGAACTTACCAGAAAGATTTGACCTAACATATATAGATGAAAAAGGCGAAAAACAAAGACCAATAATGATACACAGAGCATTATTCGGTTCAATAGAAAGATTCTTGGGAATTTTAATAGAACACCACGCAGGAATATTACCATTCTGGCTATCATCAAACCAAGTTGTTATAGCTCCAATTGCAGAAGCATTCAACGATTATGCAGATGAGATAGAAGCAAAATTAAAACAAGCAGGAATTTACACAACAAAAGATTTAAGAAACGAAAAAATAAGCTATAAGATACGTGAACATTCACTTCAAAAAGCAAACATCATAGCAATAATCGGAGAAAAAGAAAAAACAGAAAAAACAATAACAATAAGAGAAATTGGATCTGATGAAAACAAAACATATAAGCTAGAAGAGTTTATAGAAAAAGTAAAAAAGGATTCAAGAATGCCAAATTCTTGCTCATAAAATAAAAAAAGTGGTGGGCGGAGAGGTTGTGCGAAATCCGCCTACCCTATAACAAACAATAAAAATAACATCTAAAAAATAAAGGTGCATTAGCCTTACAAAAACCGACCAGCAAGCTTTTAATATTCAATTAAATTTGGGTCAATTTCAGCATTACCAAACTTAACATTTATATCCCATCTGGAACAGACTTTTACATCGACTCTGTCATAAGTTGATTTTTTAACATCTCTATAACATCTCCATTTATAAGTAGCATAACAAGGCTTAACACCATAACTAACATAATCACAACCACCAGGCCTTTCCCACTGACA
Organism: uncultured Pseudomonadota bacterium; assembly: GCA_949283075.1. Lineage (GTDB taxonomy): Bacteria > Pseudomonadota > Alphaproteobacteria > Rs-D84 > CASDRH01 > CASDRH01. Next base: position 21,839 of record CASDRH010000007.1, read on the forward strand.
TATTTCGTAAGACTCTTTGTCTTTCCACTCACGATATTTCATATCAAAACCATCAACCCACTCTTCACACTTCAAAACATCTTCTTTGTATTTATTACAAACTGTTAATCTTTCAGTGCAATTACCACTTCCGTTTCCTCCAGATGTCTTCACGCAAAAAGATATTGTTTCTGCACATTCAAAAGTAGAAGCTTTAATATGATTAAAACAAAGCAAACTTATAAATATTACAGAAACAGCAAAAATATATTTTCTAAAACTTATAATTTGATTTTCATTATTTTTTTTCATAGCTTTCACTCCCTATTTTTTTGTTAAACAAACCATCAAAAATGCCATTAACATCAATAATGACTGGAAGCTCGAAACTATAAAAACAGATTATTTAAAATAGTGTGATTTATTCAAAGAACAAAACCAACGGCAAAGCCGAAAGTAATGCAATATATTCATCACCTTCCAGCCAAACGCCTGTAAGGTGTAAAACACTTTCATCTGTTTTTAAGGGTTTTCGAGACCCAATTGCCCAATTTACATAAAAAAACATATATAAAATGGACAATATCAATTATAACAACACTTACAAAATTTCCAATAAAATTATTAACAAATAAAATAACATCAAAAAACAAGCAGTAAACTAAGGACAAAAATTGTTTTTATCACTTGTCAAGGATTCGAAAAAATGATATGATATACATGAGAAAGGTAATTGATAAAGGGATAAGGAAATATGTTAAAGGTGTCAAACCAAACATTTTACAGGTCTATTTCGCTAGCATTTATATTAATTTTTGTAGCATATAATAACTGTACAGCAGATGAAGCTCCATCAGTAGCAGAAACAACAAACGCACAAAATCAATCTGCACAACCAACACAAATGCAACAACCACTTGCAAGACCTATGACAGCAAATTCACAAGGGTATAATATAGCAAACCCTGCTCCAGATGGATTAAACAGAACTGGAATGATACCACCACCATCAGGACAACAACCACCAGTATGGCCATTACAAAATACAGAACCTGGAATAGATCCAAGATCACTAGACGACCCATTTTCAGGCTCAGTTGAAAAGCCAACACAACCAGACGGCTGGTCAGGTGGAGCAGACTTAGTCACAAAAGAATCAGATGCAGTAAGATATGCAAGAGAAGAACAAGCTGCTGCATTTATGCCACTTGGAACAAAAGATATGATGGTAGATGACGGAGCAAAAACTTTATCCGCATCAATCCAATTCGGAGGAGGATACGGATCAACAAGATCAAGCGAAAGAGCAATTGCCGAAGTTGAATTACAAGGTCAAGGCGACGAAACCGCAGAAAAAGTATACGGAACAGAAGATGTTAAAGACTGGATTGCAAAAGAAGGCTTAACATTAAGAGAAGTTTTAATCGAATGGGCAAAAATAGATGGTTGGGAAATTATCTGGAATACAAACAGAGAATATCCATTAAAAGCAAGTGCTATATTCCGTGGACGTTTCAAAGACGTAACAGCAGCGATAATAAGGGGATTCTCAAAAGCATATCCACCACCATACGCAAAATTCTATTTAGGAAATAAAGTTATAGTCATTCAAACTATGGAGGATGATAATGATTAACAAATTAAAAAGATTAATTAAAAACACAGGAAAGGCATTCCTTGCAATAGGAATTGCTTTTGCTATTACTGCTTGTACTGCATCAAAAGAACGTGCAGCATCAACAGATGCAAAAGTAAAAAGCAACCTTGAAGGTGCAGAAAACGCAATGGAAATGTCAACAAAGCCAGGTGAAACAGTATCAGTTGACACAGTAACAATGTCAGATGATTTATACCTTGGTCACGACAGTATTATGTTGGAATACTTAAATCCTTTACCAAAAGATTTTGAAACAGACTACGGTATCACATTAACATCAAAAGAAAAAACAGGAATATTCGGACTTGCTAACCAAATCACATACTTAACAGGAATACAAGTAAAAGTTCTTGATATAACAGATGCAATAAAAGCAAAAAAGATAAACGTATCATATTCAGGACCATTAAGCGGATTGTTAAATATGGTATCAAATGAATTAGGTGTATCTTGGGAATACACAGGAAATGTAATAAACATTTTCTCAACAAGAACAAAAACATTTTCATTATACACATTAGCAACAGAAACAAAATTATCATCAAAGATAAAAGGAGACTCAAAAGGAGACTCAACAATAACAACAGATGTAAATTTAGAAAATTGGACAGATATTGAAAACACAATCAAAAGTATGATTGCTGGTGAAGCTGCTGCAAGTGTAAATATATCACGTCCAACAGGAACTGTAACAGTAACAGCATCATTACCAAAATTAAGGACTATTGAAAAATACATAAACTCAATTAACAGAAGATTCACAAGACAAGTTGCAATCCACATAAAAATAGTTCAAGTTTCATTAGAAGATTCAGATTCAATGGGATTAGATTTAAACGCAGTATTTAAATCAGCAAGTGGAATCCAAATAGCATCAGGTTCAGGTGGACAAACTAGCGGAAGCACAGGAGATGGAACAACAACAGCATCAACAACAAATTCAAGTAATGGAAACGGAGATTTAAGCTTCACAATCTTAAACACAACAGGTGCTTTAAACGCTCTTGCTGGCTCAGAAGCAGCAGTACAAGCTTTATCAAAGCAAGGAAGAGTATCATATGTTACAAACACAACATTACTAACAAGAAATGGAAGAGTATTCCCATTTAACATGTTACAAGAATTTAAATATGTTGCATCTATGGCAACATCAACAGAAAACACAACAGCAACAACGGACGTAAGAACTGAATCAGAATCAACAGGTCTATCAATTCAAATATTACCAAATATTTTGGATAACGGACGCTTATTACTTATGTTTGGATTAACATTAAGAGAATTAATAGAACTAACCCCAGCGGATAGTACAGGAAAGAACTTAATTATGTTACCAAAGATAGATAACAGAAGCTTCTTAAACGAATTGATACTACAATCAGGACAAACAGTTGTATTGACAGGATTTGAAAAGAACGTAAACAAAAACAATGATGTAGGACTTGGAAACCCAGATTTCAAAGCTCTTGGTGGTAGCCGTGAAACATCAAGCACAAAAGAAGTATTGGTTGTAATTTTAACACCACAAATTTTGAAATCATCAATGCACCCTGATAAACGAGCTGGAAGCAACTACGGTATATCAGAAGTAACAGAATAAAAAGGATTACGGGTAAAGGTATGCTTTTCATCAGCCAGAAGCCAAAAGATGCAACAAGTGCAACAGAACAAAAGAATGAAAAGGCAAAAAAAGCCAAAACTGTTGCACCTAAAAATAAAAGCGTCATAACAGTTGGCAAAAAAAAATATGCCGTTGGTATATTATGGCAGCCATTCAGAAGTTTATCAGCAAAAAATGCAGAAATAAAAGAAGCATCAAAATTCAATAAAACAAATTTATTCTGTGTAAAAAATAAAGGAATACCTCAATATGGGCTTGCATCAACCAAAGAAGGCTATTCATCAGGTATGGCAACAGGAGCAGGAGCAGTTGCAAACGTATTAAGTGATAAATCATCATCCGTATCAATGTTCAAAGTAAACATAGGTTGGTGGATGGTTGTAATCAGGAACGACTTAATCTTACCAGAAGAAGATAAAATTTTCACAGACGAAGAAGAAGCAAAAAAAGCATTTACAGCAATGTTAACAGTTCCAGATTGGGGATACAGAATTTGTCCAGAATCTTGGCAAGTTCCAGATTCTAAAGAAATACCAATCGAACAATTATTAACTGGTAAAATACCAAACATAACTTTACAAAATCTAGATAACACAATGACTCACCTAATAATATTCGCAGTAATTGCAGGAATTGCAGGTGTAGGCTTCAAAATAATAATGGATAAGAAAAAACAACAAGAAGCAGAATTACAAAGGCAACTTGAAGAAGCGCGCCGTATACAAATGGAGCAAGAAAGAAAAAAGAAAGAAGAAGAACAAAGATTAGCAAATATGCCAGTACCTCCAGCATGGGAAAAAATAATAGACCCAAAAAAGTTTACAGAGGTATGCATAGAACACGTCAGAAGAAATTTCCAAATATTTGCAGGTTGGGGATTAAAATCAATAACCTGTGAACAAACAGGAGTAAAAGTCGAGTGGGTAAGAGGAGATATGGGGAAAAACGACTGGTTGGAAGAAAAAGCAAAGATAGAAGGATATATCCCACCAGAAATGACTTTTGAAGAAATCACCGCAACCAAGGCAACAGGAATAATAAAATATTCTGAAAAAGAATTACAACAAATCCGCGGTGAACCATTCATAAAAATGGCAGATTTAAAAAACAAACTCGCAGACTGGTTTGAAAACTATGGAATGCAAAATGGAAAAACGACAGAAAGTTCAAAAACAGTAAATCTGCCAGAAGCAAATAAATCTGAAAGCTTTCCTTATTTAAAGTTTTATTTTGAAAATAAACGTAATCCAATTGACGTAATGAATTTATTAAAAAGCTTTTCTGGGCTTGAATTTACTTCAATAAAATGCGATAATGTAAACGATATAGAGATTAAATGGACTTATGAGGGAATTGTCTATGCTAAAAAATAAAAATATAATTTTTTTAACAATTTTAATGATATTCTCAATGTTTTTAAACATTAGCATTCTTCCATACTCAGTTGCAAAAGCACAAGAGGAAGAAGTTGTTGAAGATGAAGAAGTTATTGAAGACGAAGAAATCGACAATACAGAAGAAGTTGCAGAAGAAACAACAGAACCTGCAGGACAAGAAGAACAAACAAATGAAGTAATTGCAAGCCAAGCAGCAGAAAGTGCAAAATTCGACAATCCTGGCGAAGACCCATTAGCATCATTAGAAACAATTGATGTAAACAAAGTTGATTTGTTTCAAATGATATCAGATATGGAAAGAAAAAATATGTTAATTAAACTACAAATGGAGCAAGAAAAACTAAAATTATCATTACAAAGGTTACAATCTGAAAAAGACCAGATGGCAGCAAAGCTTGAAGCAGAACAATTAAAAAGGGATAAAGAACAGAGAGAAATTGCTAAAAAAGAAGCGGAAGAAGAACTTGAAAGACAAAGAAAATATGCTGAATTAGAAAAGCAAAAAATGATAGAAGAACGTAAACAAAAATTAATAACAAAAGTTGCTGAAGCTTTTGCAGAAAATCCTAAACAAGATTACACAGGATTATTAAATATGATAAAAGCAGAAAACAACAACGTTGTTCCTAAAGAATTAAAATTCATTGAAGATAAAATGAAAGCTATGATTGCAGAAGAAAAAGCAAACAAAGCAAAAGAAGCAGCAGAGTCAGTTGTAGTTGACCAAAAAATCGCATTAGAACGAGCACTTGAAGTATACTCAATCATCGGTATAAAAGGTGAGTTAATAGCGACAGTAAAAAATAAATTAAATGCTCAAAGTTTCAAAGTAAAAGAAGGAACTCACATAAGCAATGGATTTGTAGTATCATCAATTTCTCCAGAATCTGTTGTATTTACAAAAGGTGATGAAGTAAAAACATTATACTTAAATGTAAGATAATCAAATCATAAAGATAGTCTTTGCGGAGGGAAAATGGCTGATCTTAAAGAGGAAAAAAAAGAAGCATCACAAGAACAAGACAAAGATGTTGCAGCGCCTGAAAAGCTTGACTTAAAAACAGATGAAACATCAGAAGAAGAAGCTGGTCAAATAGAAATAAATGAAGACTTCATAAACAGAACAGCGGAATCAGATGCAATAAATACAATCGTAAGCGTTGCCGGAAAATTATTAACGGCAGATAAAACATCACCAGTTGCAGTATCAGACGATACAGCAACATTACTTGCATTTTTCGACAGCGGTTTATTTTTCGTATCAGACACTCACAGATGGGACGGACGAGTATACGCATTTAAAACACTAGCAAAAAGACACGATTACGAATTACAAGACCCTATATACGTTCCAATGTCATTCATTGCGAACTTATACGCAACATATAAAAGAGCATCAGAAGGCGGAGCAGGAGTAGGAACAGCAGGTGGTGTAAACAACCAAATGCAAAGAGAATTTGTTGACATCGTAACAAGAGCAGCAAAAATCGGAGTATCAGATATTCACGTAGTTGTTGGAACAAACCAAACAAGTGTTATGTTCAGAATATCAGGAAGTATGAAAACCATACTAGAATACGATAAAGCTTGGGGCGACACATTTGTAAGAGCAGTTTTCGCATCAGCAGATATATCAGACTCAAACTATTCTGCAAACGAATACCAAGCAGCACAGAAACTTGGTTCAACTCCGTTAAGAGGAGAACAAAACCTATATTTACCATCAAATATTTTAGGTATCCGACTACAATTCAACCCAATTGCATTCGGTTCAGCATATTTAGTTATGCGATTACTATATGCAAACTCATCATCGGTAAACAGCGAAAGTTTAAAAGCATTAGGATACACAACATACGAAACAAAAAGACTATTCAAAATGCGTAATTTTCCGGTTGGATTGTGCGTTATTGCAGGCCCAACAGGTTCAGGAAAATCAACAACATTACAACGTTTAATGATAAAAATGTTGAAAGAAAAGAATTACGAATTAAACCTAATCACAGTGGAAGACCCACCAGAATATCCAATTCCTGGAGCTCGACAGATGCCAGTTACAAACGCTGAAACAGAAGAGCTAAAAGATATAGCATTTACAAAAGCTCTTGCAGCATCTCTTCGTTCTGACCCAGACGCAATAATGGTCGGAGAAACAAGAACCCTATCCGCAGCAGAACTAGTTTTCAAAGGAGCATTATCAGGACACAACGTATGGACAACAATCCACGCGAACTCTGCCCCTGCAATATTATCACGATTACTGGATATGGGTGTTGATAAATTCAAACTAAAAGATGCAGAAATTGTCCGTGGATTACTATCACAAAGACTTTTCAAAAAGCTCTGCCCAGTATGCCGAATACCATTATCAGAACAACCAAGCAACCCAGCATACGAACGGGTAGAAAAAGCACTTGGCCAATTTGGAATAAACCAAACATACGTAACAGGGCCAGGGTGCGACCATTGCAAAGGTAAAGGAATTGAAGGCCGAACAGTATGCGGTGAAATCATAATGCCAGATTCAAAATTTTTAGATTTATTATTAGAAAACCACAGATTAGAAGCAATAAATTACTGGTTAGATTCACTTGAAGGAAGAACATTAAAAGAATCCGCAATTGAACAAATGCTTCAAGGAAAAATCGATGTTGAAGAAGTTGAACGTTGGTGTGGTTTCATAGACCAAAGTGCAGTATACTAACGAAAAAATTGAAAAGAGAAATCAATGAAACACATAAGCCAAGTAAACCCATTAAACTTAAAATTTGCTAAATGGTCAATCAAAAGGGACAGAGAAAAACGCTTAAAAATATACTATAAATTATTATCATTATTAGCAAACCGCTTTTCATTAATGGACTCATTTGACCGAGTATGGGGAATTGAATCAAACGACGGAAAAAATCCAGACGAACCAGGAGCAATCGCAATATCATCTTGGACATACGAAATGGAGCGAGGAAAATCATTCGCAGACGCAGTTGATGGCTGGGTGCCGACCAGTGAAAAGTTGATGTTAGTTGTAGGAGACGTTTCAAAACTTGACATAGCATTAAACAACGTTATCAAAGTAACAGAAGGAACAAAAAGGATTAAAGACCCATTAGTATCTGCTCTAGCCTACCCATTTTTCTTATTATTACTTGTTATGGGTATGATAGTTGCAGTTGGATTATACCTTGTTCCGATGATGACAGGATTCACAAAGGGAGCACAATGGACTGGAATGGCAGGTTCATTAGTAGCATTATCAACATTTATGAAATCATCTTGGTACATATTACCAGTAGGTTTCACATCATTCATAATGCTGATATTAATATCATTTCAAAATCTAAACGGCCCAATAAGAGCAGCGCTTGATAACTACCCACCTTGGAGCTTATTCAGAATGTTCACAGGAGTAAGCTGGCTAATGTCATTATCAGCTATGGTTAGAGCAGGAACACCATTAACAAAAGCAATGGAAGTTTTGCGAGACAACGGTTCAAGATACCTAGCATACAATTTAAACGCAGCATTAAAATATATGCAAATGGGATTAAATTTAGGATTCGCATTAAAAAAAGCAAACCTAGGCTTCCCAGAACGAGAAATTATCGGAGATTTAAGTATATATTCTGAACTAGACGATTTTGAAGGAGCAATAGATAAACTTGCAAACACATATTTGGAAGAAAGTATAAAGAATATACAAAAGCAAGCAGGATTGTTAAATACAATAGCATTGTTAGCAATTACAACAATCATCGGTTGGGTTCTTATGGGAACATTCGACATGCAGAACCAAATTCAAAACGTAATGTAATAAACAAAGAAATAAAAAGTCGACTGGAATTGTAAGAGTCAACGTAATAAAAAAGAAAATTCCAGTCGATAAGTAAGAACAATAAAAATAACCAACAAAAATAAATTAAAATTAAAATTAATATTCAATTAAATTTGGGTCAATTTCAGCATTACCAAACTTAACATTTATATCCCATCTGGAACAGACTTTTACATTAACACGAGTATAATATGGTAATGGACAAGTTCCAGCAACTTCACATCTACCCTCACCAACTCTACAGCCAGAGCCATACCTGCCTTTATATTCAGCTAATCTACCAGGAGTTCCATAACAAGATTTCTTAGTAGTACAATGCCAACTACTTCCACAAGACCAACTATGAGTATTCCTATAATCAACTCTAATATCATAAGCATCAACCCACTGTTCACACTTTAAAACATCTTGTTTATATTTATTACAAACAGTTAATCTTTCAGCACACTCCTTATCTCCATTCATCTTCACACAAAAAGATACTGTTTCAGCACATTCAAAAGTAGAAGCTATCACAGCCTTACTTGAAGTTAAACCACCCATAAATGTAAGCAAAACACTGCCCAAAAGGACAGACTTATCGAGTCTATTCATAGCACAACCTCCGTTTAATTTATAGCACTCACTTATTATTAAAAATCAAATACGATAACCGTATTTATTTGACACAACCTCTAATGCTGGAAGTTAAGAACTATGATAGATAATAGCGTGATATATTCATCACAAAAGGAATCGTTAAAAAACGATAACTGATTTATTTTACCACCTTCCAGCATAGCAACTGGTCGGTCGTTTTTTATTTATCTATCAAAAGAGGTTCTTAAGCCTCGAACATCAAAAACAATGTCTGACTAAATTATAACGATATAAAAGCATTTTGTAAACACTCAAAAAAAGCAAATAAAAAAACAAAAAAAATTCTTGAAATTCAATCAATAAACTGATAAAAAATACATAAATTAAAAATCGAAAAGGATATAAAATGAAAAGATCTGATTTAATATTAAAATTAGTAAAAAAGCATCCATCATTAACTATATCAGAATGCGAAAACATCGTTGATACAGTTTTCACATACATGAAAGAAAAGCTAGCAGCAGGTCACAGAATAGAATTAAGAAACTTTGGAGTATTTTCTCCAAAATCAAAAAAAAGCAGAATAGCAATAAACCCAAAAAACAGAGTAAAATTAGTTGTTCCAGAAAAAGTTGGAATCCACTTCAAAGTTGGAAAAATGCTATTCAAAAAATTAAACAAAGGTTCATAAGAACATCACAGGCACAAATATGATTTCAAAATTTATTGGAATTATTGTATCAATAATATGCATTATCGCTTTTGTATTATTCGCAATAGCAAACACTCAAGAAATATCAATATATATACTTGATACAGATTACGTAATTGATATGCCATTATATTTATTCACATTTATAATATCATTTATATCATTTTTTGCAGGAGGATTATTTGCAAAAGGATATGGCATAACAAAAAATCTAAAAATTTTCTGGTTAAAAAGAAAAATCAAAAGAATAAAGAAAGGAAAATAAAATGAGTTGGTTATCCAGCAAATCACGTCCAAAAATCAAGACATCAATAGATTCACAGATAGAAGTTCCAGACAACGTATGGAAAAAATGCAAAGAGTGTGAAGCTATCTTATACCATAAAGAAATCAAAGATAATATGTATATCTGTCCAAAATGTAATTACCACATGACAATGCCGACAGAAGCAAGATTAAAAAGTATGTTTGACGAAGGGAAATACGAAAAAATCGTCTTACCAAAAGTAGAAGAAGACCCAATAAAATTTGAAGATTTAAAGAAATATAAAGACAGGTTAGCAACATATAAAAAGCAAACAGGACAAGACGAAGTAATCACAGCAGCATATGGAAACATAAACGGCGTCCCAGTTGTAGTAGCAGTATTTAACTTTGAATTCATGGGAGGTTCAATGGGAAGAGCAGTTGGAGAAGCAATAATCCACTGTGTAGATTACTCAATAAAGCAACACTGCCCATTTATAGTATTACCAGCATCAGGTGGAGCAAGAATGCAAGAAGGAATGCTATCATTAATGCAAATGGCAAGAACAACAATGGCAGTAAACAAAATGAACGAAGCAGGATTGCCATATATAGTATTGCTAACAAACCCAACATTTGGAGGAGTTCCAGCATCATTCGCAATGTTAGGAGATATACACATAGCAGAAACTGGAGCAAAAATTGGATTTGCAGGACAAAGAGTTGTTGACCAAACAATCAAACAAAAATTCCCAGACGGCTTTCAAACAGCAGAATATTTAAAAGACCACGGAATGGTTGACGTTGTAGTTGACAGAAAAGAACTAAAAGAAACATTAGGAAAGATATTAAAAGTATTATTCACAGCAAGGAATATGAAATAATTAATAAAAGGAAAAAAGATGTTTTTACTAGAATTTGAAAACAAATTATTAAAGCTAAACGCAGAAATAGAAGACATAGAAAAAAGGCTTGAAAAATGTGTTGAAAAGGGAAGATGTTTTCCAGGTAAATCAACAGAAAAGCTAAAAGAGCTAAAAAAGCAAATGAATAAAGAATTAAAAGCACTTTATTCAAATTTAGGGGCTTGGGAAAAACAAACAGTTGCAAGACATCCGAACCGTCCACACGCAATTGATTATATAAACACATTAATACACGAATTCACCCCATTGGCAGGAGACAGAAATTTCAGCGAAGATAATACTATAATTGGAGGAATAGGATTTCTAGGAGACATACCAGTAATGGTAATCGGACAAGAAAAAGGAAACACAATACAAGAAAAGCAAATAAGAAACTTCGGAATGCCAAAACCAGAAGGATACAGAAAAGCAAAAAGATTGATAAACACAGCGTCAAGATTATCATTACCAATAATAACATTTGTTGACACACCGGGTGCAGAACCGGGAATAGACGCCGAAGCAAGAGGACAAGCAGAAGCAATTGCAAGGTCAATACAAGCTTGTTTAGATTCAAACACACCAATAGTATCAGTAATAATCGGCGAAGGTGGTTCTGGTGGAGCAATAGCAATAGCAACATCAGACAGTGTTATAATGCTTGAACACTCAGTATATTCAGTAATATCACCAGAAGGATGTGCAGCAATATTATGGAAATCAGCATCAGCAAAAGAGCTTGCAGCAAAAGCATCAAAAATAACCGCTCAAGACTTAAAGAAATTAGGAATAATAGACGAAATAGTAGAAGAGCCATTAGGCGGAGCACATAGAGATGCAAAAAAAGCAATCCAAGATGTTGGAGATAAAGTTTATTCAGAATTAAAAAGACTTTTACAAATCAGCGACATAAAAAAACACAGACAAGACAGATTCTTAAAAATGACTCGTTTAGAAGAGCAAGCAAAATCTTAAAATAAAAAACAGTCGGCAAAAGGTTAAACAGAGATTGTAAGAGTGCTAATACCTTTTGCCGATATTTCATAAACAATAAAAATAAACACCTAAAAACAATTAACACATATGATTTTATTATTAAAATTCATAAATGTTTCACGTAAAACATTTTACGAACATTTAATATTCAATTAAATTTGGGTCAACACGAGAAATTCCAATTTCTGGCAAAGCTTCTAATACATCCATAGGATTAAATGAGCCTTTATACTCTGCACATGTATTTCTTCCTACAAAATGATATGGATCAAAAGATTCACTATACATTACACTTCCATCACTCAACGTGTGCTTAAAAACAGCTTCCCTATAATAATGCCCAGGATTTATATAACAAGAACCACCACCAGATAAAGCTGGAGCATTTGAGGAATCTTTAAACTCATGCAAATAAACATAATCACCATATCTACCTGATTTACAATGTTGAATAACATTTGCGGGAGAAGCTTTTATTTTACAATCAATTTTAACTTCAACATTTTTCAATGCTGATGACTGTTGAGCATAAGAAAAAGAATGATGACAACCAATACATAAACCAAGCAATAAAAATACTTTGGAAGATAACTTCCAATCAAAATTTTTTATCATAGCACAAACCTCCTATATGATAAATTAAACTTACAATTTCAATGCATCAAATATTTGAAAACACATTCCAAACAAAGATGCTGGAAGTTGACAACTATACAAGAATGCAGTGCGATATATTCACCAAAAGACAGCATTTAAAAAAATGCCAACAGATAGCTATTTTATCGCCTTCCAGCAATTACTTGCCGGTTGGCTATTCTTGTAAGGTTGTCACACCTCAATAAAACCGCCGAAACGATTTCACACACAATTATATAATTTTGAAAAAAAATTTCAACACGTTTAAAAAATTGAAATATCAAATAAATAATTAACAAAATACAAAAAATCACATAAAAAAAATAAATAACTTTTCAATTGCATTTTGTCTATAACTAAAATATAATCGAAAATATAAAAATTACTTATAAAGTAATAATAAATTAAAAGATAAATAAATAAAATTAAGAAAGGTATAAAAATGAAAAAAGTATTATCATTATTAACAGTTGCTGTAATCGCATTATCATTAGCTGCTTGTGGAGATGAAACACCTGCTGATTCAACAGAAGCAACAAACACAAACACACAAACAAACACAACAACTACAACAAACACAACACCAGATTGGATTAAATAATTAATTAACTAAAAGGTGAAACAATGAATAAAATGTTTAAACTTTTGGCTGTATGCGCAATTGCTGTTGCATTGACTGCCTGCGGTGATGAAACACCACAATCATCAACAGATGTTGTTGAATATACTGGTACTGTAACATTACCACCTGCAAAAAGTGGCATCAAAGAAGGTACTCAAGAAGACCTAGTAGCACGTGCAGGAAATATGATTCACTTCGGCACAGATGAATACAGCTTGTCAAAAGAAGCTCAAAGAGTATTGAAACTACAATCATTGTGGTTAAAACAATACGAAAACGTAAGCATAGTTATTGAAGGTCACTGCGATGAACGTGGAACAAAAAAATATAACTACGCTTTGGGTGAAAGAAGAGCAAACGCAGCAAAAGCATTCTTAATTGCTCAAGGAATCAAAGCAAACAGAATACAAACTGTTTCATATGGTAAAGATAAACCATTAGATCCAGCATCAAATGAAAGTGCATGGTCAAGAAACAGAAGAGATGTAACTGTTATTGCTCAATAACATAAACATATTCGAAAAGACGCTATCTATTATAAGGTAGCGTTTTTTTATACAAATTTTTTCATAAAAAATTAAAAATATATTGTAAAAATATAAAAAATCTCCTAGCATATATATACACAGGAGGAAAAAATGAAAAAAATATATTTAACATTAATTACTTCATTATATGCGATAAATGCTAACGCGCAATCATTTCCACCACAACAAAATCCAGACAGACAACCCGTCCAAGTGCAATCAACAGCTCAAAGCATTGATGACATAATTGCATTATCAATAAAGACTCAAGATGAAAAAAATGCAAAATCAACAAAAGCAGCTACATCAACATCAAACATAGTTGCAAAAACTATAAGTGCAGATAATGCAGATTTAATAAACAGAATTGAAAAAATAGAAAAAAATATAAATAATTTTGCACCTACTATGTCAAAAAACATGCAAGATTTAACAACTATAAGAAACAATGCAGATTCCTTAATAAAAGATGTAGGTATACAATTGCAAGACTTAAAAAATGCAATTCAAATGAACGAATTAAGATATAGAGAATTGTTAAACAGAATTGAAATGCTTGAATCAAAATCTGGTATAACAAACAATAACCAAAATCAAATGAAAGCGATACCATTACAAGAAAGCAACAACACAAATAATGCTTCACAAATAAATTTTAACAACACATCACCTATTGAACAAGAATTACAAAAAATACAAACAGGAGCATCAAACGGAAACAATGCTAATCCAAACGTTACAATGCAACAACAAAACCAATCAACTAATAACAATACCAATCCCCAAAATTTAATAGATCAAAATCAACAAGCACAACAAAGAAGATTTACTCAATTTGACGAACCACAACAAATGCCACAAGCAAATGAATATATACCATTATCAAGAAATCAAATTATAATCCCAAATGACAACTAAAAATGAATTGATACAAATCATAAAGTTGTATGTATCATACGGAATTGATACAATAATCGAAAATGATTCAATAAACTTCATAAAAGAATCAGAAAAACTATTAAAAGCAAAAGTAAATACTGCACCAGAAATAAAAGAAGCTAATATCAATAAAACTGATAAGCAGAACTTTAATTTCACAAGCTTCAATTTTAATAAAGAAACAACAAACGAAAATAAAGCAAAAGAACAACCAGCGGATTTATTCATAAAAATAAATAATACAGAAAACCAAGAATTTATCCAAGCAACAATAGAAGCAGAAAAACAAGCTCAACAAATAGCAGATGAATCAAAGACATTAAAAGAGCTAAAAGAAAAAACAGAAGCATCAACATTTTGCACATTAAAAAAATATGCTAAAAACTTTGTATTTGGAGAAGGTATAGAAAAATCTCCATTAGCAATGATAATAGGAGAAGCTCCAGGAGCAGACGAAGACATACAAGGCAAACCATTTGTTGGAGTAAGTGGACAATTATTAACAAAAGCATTAGAAACAATAGGATTATCAAGAGAAACAAATTTCTACATAACAAACATAATAAAGTGGAGGCCACCAGGCAACAGAACTCCAACAAGAGAAGAAATAAAAATCTGTATGCCTATAATAAGAAAACAAATAGAACTTATAAAACCAAAAATGATAATTTTAATCGGAGCAGTAGCAGCAACCGGACTATTAAACACGACAGAAGGAATAACAAAAATAAGAGGGCAAATATTCGAATATAACGGATTAAAAGTAATATCAACATTTCATCCATCATATTTATTAAGGAATCCAATAGCAAAAAAACAAACATACATAGATATGTTAAAAATCAAAAAAATCATAAACGAAATACAAGAATAAAAGCCAGTTGATAAAGCACGAGGTTGTGCAAAATGCTTTACCAACTGATAATAAAATCAATAAAAATAAACATTAAATTATAAGCATAGAACCTTAACAAAATAACCGACCAGAAAGAATTAATATTCAATTAAATTAGGATCAATATTTGCTAAACCAATATCAGGCATTAAAGATAAAAGTTTATCAGCAGGTAATTTCCATAATAAGCACTTTCCATCATTAAAATGATTTGCATCATTACTTTGAGAATACATAACTCTACCATCATTCAAAATATGCTTATATACGTTATGCTTACATTGCCAACCTATTTTTCCACCATCACTTCCAGATGAACAAGCACAATCACCACCCCTTAAAGCTGGAGGATTTGATGAATCATTAAAGTTAGCATTTTCAGAAACATTTTTTCCATTACAATAATGCTCTACAGAAGTTGCAAATACTCTACCCGAACATTGAGCAGTATAATCAAAATTATTTGCATATAATGTTAAACTATCACCAACAACTTTTGCCATAATTTCCAAATCATTTTGTTGAGAAAAAACATTACTTGATAAAAAAGTAGTTAAAAATAAAGATAAATATAAAGTTTTTTTAATTTTATTTTTCATAGCTTTCACTCCCTATTTTTTGTTTAACAAATAAACACCGATTACCACTTTCAGCAATCAGCTGGAAGTTCGCAACTATGAACAGTATAGTGTGATTTATTCCACGCCCAAAAAGCAATCGAAATTGCTTTCGTTCGTATTTTTATTCGACCACCTTCCAGCATTGCGCTGGTCGGTTCCTGTTCACAAAGGTTGCGACACCTTCAGGCCAGACACTGTATCTGACTTATCAACAATTATAAAATTTTCTGAACATTTTGCAACATATGATTTAAAAACAAAAAAGCTACTCTAATTTTCATTAAAGTAGCTCTTGAAAAAACAATTATTTTAAATTTCACATAAGCCTAATTTCATTTTTTGCAATTGCTTCATTTTTAGCATTGCATATTAACATATTCAATGCATCCAATGAACCTACTAATGTATTATTTTTAGAATAATGCTTAAATTCTTTAATAACATTTAATGGAATTTCCCTTAATCTAGCCGGAGTTATTTTATATGTGTAACCCGATAAAATCAATGCTATCATATAATTCAAAGGGATATCTTGTATATACCCGCATAATGCGAGTATGCTATACAATTGAGATATATTCTTATCAGAAACTATAAATACATTTTGTTTACCTGCCAGCAATCCAAGCTTTGTTTCAAAGATTTGAAGCGGCATTTCTTTACCGCTTAACCTAAGTTCATCTACTAAAAGCTCACCTCTGACATTCCGCCAATCAAGGGGAATTCCTCCTTCTGTCATTAAACCTTCAGCCTCTAATAAATTATTAGTTTTACAAATAATAATTTCATTAAAAATATATTTTTTCATCTATTTCTCATAAAAAAAATTTGTATACGAAAGAATATACAAAAAAATGAAAATATCAAGATAAATAAATTACATCAATTCCAACATAACTTTTTCTAACTCTTGGATTTGATTACGCAAGACAACAGCTTGTTCAAATTCTAAATTTTCAGCATGTTTTAACATCTGCTTTTTTAATTTAGCAATCTGTTTTTGAATTTGATCAGGCTTTAATTTATGAGAAGAACTTTCCAAATTATACTTACCAACAGTATCTAAAACATTAAATTCAGCATCAAAAGATTTATTATGCTTTTGCTTTGGTCTACGTCCACCGACAGAAGAACTCTGCTCTTCTGGACTAGACAATGAATCAGCAATTTTCTTAACAACACTTTTTGGAGTAATCCCATTTTCAGCATTATATTGTAATTGTTTAGCACGTCTACGTTCATTTTCTTCAAGAGCAACTTTCATAGAATCAGTAATTTTATCAGCATACAAAACAACCTTACTATTAACATTACGTGCAGCACGACCAATAGTCTGTATCAAACTTCTAGAAGACCTTAAAAAGCCTTCTTTATCCGCATCAAGAATAGCAACAAAAGCACATTCAGGGATATCAAGACCTTCTCTTAAAAGGTTAATACCGACCAAACAATCAAAATTACCAAGTCTCAAATCACGAATAATTTCTATACGCTCTAACGTATCAATATCAGAATGCATATATTTTGTTTTAATTCCGTGTTCAATTAAATATTCAGTCAACTGCTCTGCCATACGCTTTGTTAAAGTAGTACATAAAGTTCTAAATCCTTTCAAAGCAGTTTCTTTAACTTCGTGCATTAAATCATCAATCTGATTTTTAACAGGACGAACTTCACATACAGGGTCAACCAATCCAGTTGGGCGAATAATCTGCTCAGCAAATTTACCATCAGTTAACTCTAATTCCCAATCCCCAGGAGTAGCAGAAACAAAAATAGTTTTAGGGCGAATTTCATCCCATTCTTCAAATTGCAAAGGACGATTATCTTTACAACTTGGCAATCTAAACCCATAATCAGAAAGCGTTTGCTTACGGCTAGCATCACCTTTATACATACCACGTATTTGAGGAACAGAAACGTGGGATTCATCAATAAACAACAAAGCATCATCAGGAAGATACTCAAATAAAGTAGGAGGAGGATATCCAGCCGGACGCCCAGTTAAATACCTAGAATAATTTTCAATACCTTTACAAAAGCCGGTTGATTCCATCATTTCCAAATCAAAATTCGTTCTTTCACGTATTCTTTGAGCTTCTAATAATTTCATATTATTTTCAAAGAATTTAACTCTTTCATCAAGTTCAGCTCTTATTTGAGAAATCGCCTGACTAACAGTAGCGTGAGGAGTAGCATAATGAGAATTCGGATAAACAACGATTCTGTCAAGCTTATTAAAAACGGCACCAGTCAAAGGGTCAAATTCAGAAATCTGTTCAATTTCATCATCAAACATCATAACACGCCAAGCTCTATCTTCAAGGTGAGAAGGGAATATATCAATAATATCGCCATTTGTTCTGAAAGTACCACGAGACAAATCCATATTATTTCTTGTATACTGCAAATCGACCAAAGCTTTAATAATATCATCTCTGTTAATAGTTTTTCCAGAAACAGAAGTTGGTTGCAAATCCAATAACATATCACCATAACTTGCAGGGTCGCCAAGACCATATAAACAAGAAACGGAAGAAACAACAATCACATCACGATATTCCAATAAATTACGAGTCGCAGAATGACGCATACGGTCAATTTGTTCATTTATACTAGCATCTTTTTCAATATATAAATCAGTTTTTGGGACATAAGCTTCTGGCTGATAATAATCATAATAAGAAACAAAATATTCAACATGATTATTTGGAAAAAGTTCTTTCATTTCGGAATAAAGTTGAGCAGCCAAAGTCTTATTCGGAGCCATAATAACAGCAGGCACTTTACACTGCTGAATAACGTGAGCCATAGTAAAAGTTTTACCAGAACCAGTAACACCAAGCAAAATCTGATTACGTTTATTTTTTAAAACACCATCAACCAAATCAGCAATAGCAAAAGGCTGGTCTCCTGAAGGTTTAAAATCTGAAACTAAATCGAAATCCGCAGGGATACCAAGAAATTTATTATTATGATTGTGCTTTAAAGTAGGCATACAGCAAATTGTATATATAATAAAATTATAATCAAGAAATAATTAAGGAAAGGCCAACAGATGCATCAATGAGGTTGTTTAAGAGTGCTAATACATCGGTTGATGAAAAAGATAAAAACCGGTCAAAAAAGCAAATCCGACCGGTTTTGAACTAATATTCAATTAAATTAGGGTCCACACGAGAAACACCAATCTTAGGCATAGCTTTCAAAATATCCATAGTATCAAAAGAAATTTCGCAAGTACTTTCTTTATTAAAATGAGTATTAGAAGAACTCTCACTATACATAACACTACCATTACTCAAAGTATGCTTGTATATATCATTTTTATAATAATGCGAATCATCAATACAGCAATATCCATTCCAATTCACATTAGGAGCACTCATTCTATCAACAAAATTTTGATCATAGCTCTGCCTAGCACCTTCACAATATTTTTCAACCTTTACAGTTTTAATTTGAAACTGATCAAGAGTACAATCAAACTTAACCTTAATTTTTTTTAATTCTGGGGACTGAGCATTAACAAAATTAATATTAGAAAAACACATAATCATCAAAATAAAAATATTGATAAATAAAGCATTTCCAATATGTAAAGTTTTGAAATTAAAAATTTTTTAAAAATATATTTTTTTATTATTTTATTTTTCATTGCACACCTCTTTTTTTTAATAGTTAATAAAAACAGCCGTTAAAAAACAAACAGCTGGAAGTTAAGAACTATGCTACATATTATAGTGTGATTTATTCCACGCACGAAAAACAACCGAAGTTATCTCCGCTTGATTTTATTCAATCACCTTCCAGCATTGCGCTGGCCGGTTATATGAGCAAAAAGGTTACTATACCTTCGGGTCTTTACGACTTGTCTTGCATTATAGTTTTTTTTGCAATTTTTGCAAGACGAGTTTACATACAAAATCTATAAAAAAATAAACACAAATAAAAAAATCAAACAAAACAAGGCAAAAAATACAAATTAAAGAAATTTTTTATTGATACAAAACGCATTTTGCTTTATAATCTAAAACGTAATTTTTTATCAAAAATAAAGGAATTAAAAGGATTTTTTATGTTCGAAAGATTATTAAACGCTTTTTCTGCAGACATTGCAATTGATTTAGGCACCGCAAACACTTTGGTATATATCAAAGGTGAAGGGGTCGTATTAAGTGAACCTTCTGTTGTTGCTATATCAGACGACCGTATGCGTAGAGATGTTTTCGCAGTTGGAGCAGAAGCAAAACAAATGCTTGGAAGAACACCAATTGGAATCCGTGCAATCCGCCCATTACGTGACGGAGTTATCGCTGATTTCGAAGTTGCAGAAGATATGATAAAATACTTCATAAAGAAGGTTAATAATAAAAAGAATTTAATTGCTCCGCTAATTGTTATCTGCGTTCCATCAGGTTCAACAGCAGTTGAAAGAAGAGCAATCCAAGAAGCAGCAGAAGTTGCAGGAGCAAGAAAAGTTTATTTAATAGAAGAACCAGTAGCCGCAGCAATCGGTGCAGGATTACAAATATTTGAACCAACAGGTTCAATGATTGTGGACATTGGCGGAGGAACAACAGAAGTTGCAGTATTATCACTTGGAGACATCGTATATTCAAGATCAGTAAGAGTTGCAGGAGATAAGCTAGACGATGCAATTATAAGCTACATTCGCAGAGTTCATAATTTATTAATCGGTGAATCGTCAGCAGAAAATATAAAGAAAACTATCGGTTGTGCTGTTCCTGATAGCGTAGAAAACCCTTTAACTATGAGCATTAAAGGTCGAGACTTAATGAATGGTGTTCCAAGAGAATTAACAATAACAGATGCAGAAATTGCTGACGCTTTATCAGAACCAGTTGCAACAATCATAGATTCTGTTAAAACAGCATTAGAACACACAGCACCAGAACTTGCTGCTGACATTGTTGATAAAGGTATAGTATTAACTGGTGGTGGTGCTTTATTAAGAAACTTAGATTACGCAATAAGACATTCAACAGGATTACCAGTATCAATTGCTGACGACCCTTTAAAATGCGTTGCTTTGGGCACTGGAAGAGCATTAGAAGATTTGAAAAAATATAAACATATCTTTTCAACTATGTATTAAAAAAATACAAATATATAATTACAAAAGAATTAAAGAATGTGAAAGCATTCTTTTTTTATTGATATTTCTTGTTAAAATCAGCTTGTATAGTCTCTAATTCATCTTTAGCTGATTTATAAACTTTATCAGCTTTAATTAAATTAATTTCAGCTTTTCTCAACTCAATTTTAATATTATTAAATTGTTTCAAAGCAGCATTAACTTGATTATCTAAATTGTCATTAGCATCCTTTGCGGAATTATAAATTTCTTGCAACTTTTGAACATTTGCTGTTTGTTGTTGCATTTCTGTTTGCTTTTTTGTTATCAAATCCATTCTATTTTGTTTAACACTTTCATCAAGATTATCTATTCCAGAGGTCAAATTTGTAAATTCAATCAATAATTGTTTCAATCTATATTGTGCAGATGAAAGCCTTTCTTTAGCCAAAGAAAAATCTTTATAAGATTTACCAGCCTGCCTTTTCATATCATTTAACTGAACTAAAGCTGTATCCCTCCCAGTTTTCAATTGTTTTACTAAAGCATCAGCTTCTTGTAATGCAAGAGCATATTTCTGCAACTGTTGATTTTTCGAATTTAAAAGATTTTGAGCTTCCAACATTTCTTGTTGTTGCTTTTGAGAAAGTTTTTTTTGTTTATCAGTATTTCTTTTTAACTTTGCATCATTATTATCTTTCTGCCTATATTTAAGAAATATATTCTGATAAGCTTCTCTTTGTAAATCAATTTCACTTTTAGAAGAATCATCAAGCATATTTTGATTTTGCAATTCATACGTTTGCGAAACAGGAACAGCACCAACAGACAACCCTAAATTATAAATAGCCTGATTTTGAACAGGATTTGAAATAACGCTTTCAGCATTAACAGAATTATCAACTACACCAACACTACCAGCGGATTGATATTGATTATAATTAGCATTTTGTATATTAGCTACTTGTCCAACATCAGAATAACTATATTGATTTTGAACAGAAGCAGAACTTTGGCTTACCTGAGCAACACTCTGTCCAGAATTACCAACAGATGACTGTAAAGCTTGTCCTGAATCAGCTTGAGAAACAGAACTTGCATAGTTAACATCACTATATTGAATTGCTTGCTGAGCTTGATTATCTTGTAAAGGAAGCTCTTGTGCTTTTATTGAAAAAGAAATAAACACAATAAATAAAAAAAATATAAAGCTTTTATAATCGAAATTCATTATTATAAAATTATATCATAAAATAATGATAAACAAACTATAAAAGCTTTGTTTTAATACATATTAAGTGCAACTATCGCACTGTCCTTCAAGTTCAAAATTACTTTTAGGAGTTTTCATATAATACAAAGTTTTAACTCCATTTTCCATTGCCATTTTAATATCTTCCCAAAGCTCACGAGCAGATTCAGGACGAACATAATAAAGATTCATAGATTGAGCTTGATCAATATACTGTTGACGGATAGCCCCTAATTTAACAATTGTTTTTGCAGGGATTTCCCAACATCTTTGATAATAAGGACCATTTTCCTTAATTCTAGGAGCCAAAGAAGGCAAAACTTGAATACCTTCTTCAATAAAGAACAAATCAACAATAGGCTCAATAGATTCAGTTGCACTAATACTTTTACCAGAAGTAGCAGTTGGAGCAATAGCAGCGTGCAAAGAAAATCTTACACCAGACTGTTTAATTTGAGCACCCAACTCATCCCATTTTGTCATATCAATATTGTTATCAGGCAACTTTTGCATATGTAAAGGAGTCTTACCATCAGCCCATTTAGTATTTTTAAAAGTAGAAAATGGACCACGTTCAACAGCTAATTGATTAGATGTTTTATAAATGTGATAATAAACATCATCAAATAATTTATTAGTAAATTCTTCTGTTTCTGGGTCAGTATATTTTAATTTATTACTTGCCAATAAATTAGCATAATTCAAAACACCAACACCAATTGGTCTATTTTTAACATTGGAAATTTTACCTTCTTTAACAGGATAATATTGAGTATCGATAACATTATCACAACCACGAAGCAAAGTATAACAGAAATCTGATTTTTCATCTTCATTCATTTTAACCCATTCAACAAGGTTGATTGACACTAAATTACAAATACCAATTTCACCAGCTTTTTTACGTTGAATAATTTCATAATCACCATTTTCATTTATAATATATTTTTCATCAATTAATTCAGAAGGAAAAGAAGGAACAACAACTTCCTGACAAAGGTTAGAAGCTCCAACAAAAGTATTCAACATATTTTGTTTATTTATATTATCGACAAAAGTTAAATATAAATTACCAGTTTCTTGACGAACTTTTAAAATATGCAATAAAAGCTCTTTTGCAGGTATTTTCTTTTTTCTAATAGAAGTAGTATTTTCATAATTAACATAAGCTTCTTCAAATTCTTTTCCAAAAGTAGTATTTAATAAAGGAACATCTTTTGGATCGAACAAAGAAATCTCCTCATTATTTTCAACTCTTTCTTTAAAGATATTGCTTAATTTAACTGCATAAACTAATTTTCTAGCACGATTATCTTCTGTTCCACCAGCATCTTTCAACATAATTAAATCCATAACATCAAGATGCCACCAAGGGAAAGTAACAACACAAGCCCCTTTTCTAGCGCCACCTTGGTCAAAAGAAGATATTGTTTGTTCTGCTCTTTTAATAAAAGGTATAGGACCATTAGATTTACCTCTATTAGTTCTAATAGAAGAACCAGTTGCACGAATATAAGATATATCATAAGCAATACCACCAGCATACTTTGAATAAGTAGCCATATTAGCATCAGTTTGATTCAAAGACCAAGTATCATCAGCAACAGTATTCAAAACACAGCTAGCTAACTGAGGATTATTAGTAAAGCTATGCAAAACACGAGGAGTTGCAAAAGTGACTTTTTGCAAAGACAACATATCATAAGTTTTCTTTATCAACTCAATTCTTTTGCTTTTATCATCATTAAAGAAAGAGTACATAGCAACAACCATATAAGCAATCTGAGGCAATTCAAATTTCTTACCATTAAAAGCCTTACAATACTTATTATTAAACATACTCAAACCTTTATATGTAAACAAAAAGTCTCTATCAGGCTGAATATATCGGCTAAGCTCATCTATTTCCTCAGCAGAAAAAGAATCCGCAACAGCTTTATCATAAACACCGAAAGAAACGCCTTGATCAATAATAGATTGTAAATGAGGATACTCACCAGTTCTTTTTAATTTAGCAGTTTCTTTATATATTTTTAATAACAATAATCTTTTTGAAATTTCATCATAGAAAGGATATAAGCGAGATATATTATTAACAGCAGTACTAATCAATTCATCATACAAAGCTTCAACACGCATTCTGTCGTTAATTTTAATATCCAATGATTCAAGAATATTATTTGTATAAGCTTCATTATTATCAGTTGCCCACATAACAACTTTTCTTAATTTTTGAATATCAAAAGGTTCCTCACGACCATCGCGTTTAATAATAATATGCTTTTTACCTCTAGCAAGTTCCATCACCTTACTCCTTTCCTCCTGTTAAAAAAATTCCTTTTGTGTTTATTTAATCCTAAAAGTAATTACAAGTCGTTTTTCAAAACACCTTTTTGATAACTTGTATTAGTAGTTTCCTGCAAAGCAGAATTTTGTTTATTAATATCTCTGTAATCATTAAACCAATCAACGATATCAGATTTTTTAACATTTAAATATTCTGTTTTAATATCAAGAGCATTCAATCTTTGGCCAGCCCAATATTTGATAAAGTTTTCACTTACAGCAGAGTTAATACCTTTAACATTTTTACCATCGAAAAGATATTTACCCCATTTAACTTCTTCATCAACAGTTTTTTCAAGCATTTCAAGAGCCATTTTTTCAAACCAACCACTTTTGAATAATTCTGTGAAGCCTTGTTCTTCTTCAGACTTTAAAATTCGCATAACAGCAAGACCAGTTGGGACGTGAACATTAAGTTCATCGTGAGCAATCAATTTTAATGTTCTAGTAAATCCAGCAATAGCATTATCATAATTATCGTTAATAACAAAAGTAACCAAGAAAGAAAATGGGAATTTGATACCTTCCAAAAGATATATACCAAACAACAATTTCAAAATAGCTTGTTTCATTTCAGTCATATCGTTATCAAAAACATTTTCCATAGGATTTGAATTCAACTTATCAACAGAATCAAACAATTCAACTTCTTTCGCCATTCTAGTTTTAACAAAATCATCATTATAAACTAAATCCAAAGTTTCAGTTGCTTGATGACCGAAAACTTCTGACAAACCATAAGAATAACTTTCTGCGTGAATAGTTTCCTCAATTGCAATTCTAGAATATAATATAGACCAAATAGGACTTGTAACAATTCTATTCATAATAGAACTAATACCACTAGTAACACCACTATCCATTAAAGTTTGATAAGCAATGTTTAATTTAAAAGCTCTCTGCACATCTTCTGGTAAAGAGGAAAATTTTGTTTTATCAGATTTATAATCAATCTCCTTTGAAAACCAAGTATTACCTTCGCTAGCTTCTTTTAAAGTTCTTGCTACTTCGTGACTAATAGAATCAATACGTAAATAATGCCCATAATCGCCCAAAAATATTTTTTCATTAATAGGTTTATGATCAACACTAACGACTTTCATTTTTCCCCTTCCTTTACAATTTGATTGTTAGTTTATACTAATAAAAAACCTTTGTTCTTTACGAACACTAGCCAAAACACAATATATAGTATCTAATAACTGATATCGCAAACAATATATACTTAAATCAATATCGATGTCAAACACATTTATAAAAAAAATTTTAAATGTATATAAAATATAAAGATTTTTTATTTTAGTTGACAGATTCTTAAAAATTAATGAATCAGCCGGTTGAAAAATCAGGAGGTTTGTGAGTGCTAATTTTCCAACCGAAAAAACAATATATAGTATTAAGATACATTAAAAATAAATTCCCAAAAATAAAGATTCGACCGGTTTTTAAACTAATATTCAATTAAATTTGGGTCTATTCTAGATTGTCCAATTGAAGGAAAAGCAGATAACAAAGCTATTGGATCAATTAAAGTTTCCCATTCTACACAGACTTGGACTATCTCCGCTACCTGTAAAATGATATGGATCTGAGGACTCACTATACATTATATCACCTGTTGGTAAAATATGTTTATATACATCATTTTTTTGATCTCCAAGAGAACTACACTCTTTTGTGCAACACGTGCCAAAATAATG
>CASDRH010000008.1 GCA_949283075.1 uncultured Pseudomonadota bacterium
TCCTTCTGCATTTTCAATAACTTTTGCATCCTTACCATCCATAAAAGAAAAGCAAGAATTAGTTGTTCCTAAATCAATTCCAATTACTTTAGACATAATCGTACTCCTTTACTTAATTACTTTCGCAAATAAGGAGTAAAAACTCCCTATTTACTTTTTTTTTATTTGCTTACGATACAGATATAGGAAGTAAAAAAAAATAATCAAGAGTAAAAAATAAAAAAAATAGGTCCTGAAATAATCAGAACCTATTTGTTTTATATTTTTTATTCTATAGACTTATATCCACTATCTGTAAGAATTAGATATCTTTTATTTTGTCTCTTAATATCAAAAAATATTTCGAGAACATCTCCTACATTTATAAGTGCGATTTTACATCCATCTGCACTTATTTCAAATCTAGATTTAACACTAGGATCTTTTCTTTGAACATTAAAACCACAGCCATTATCAGCATATAACCCTAAAGTAAAATCTTTCTTTGATTTATCTAAATATACAGTCTTTCCTAATAAAAAAGGCCTAGTATTTGGTATAGCTATATTATTTTTAATTATAGATAAATCATTATTTCGATTTACTATCTTTAAATTATTTTTGATACTGGACCAAATACAGCAAGCTTCACCTAAACAGCTTGCATCCAAATTTGTATATAATTTTGCCATAAATTTTAACTCCAAAATATTATTTTTAGATATTGATTCTAAACAAAAAATATAAATAGTCAATAATTTATAAAAAAATACATCTAACCAAAAGATTAGATGTATTCGTAAATACAAAATCTTAATATTACAAGTTGTTTTCTTCTTCGAACTCTTCTTGAGCTTCTAATGTTTTACTAGATAAAGGTCTAGCATCAAGACGTTTAACAGAAATAGGTTCACCAGTAATAACACAGTATCCATAAGTTCCATCTTGTATGCGTTTTAAAGCTAAATCAATTTTATCAATATTAACACGTAAGTTATCAGTAGTGCTTAAATCCAACTGACGTAAAGTTTCATCATTTGCTTTATCAATTGAATCCCCTACTTCTTCACCACTTCCAATAGTTGAATCAACAACATTTCCCATAATCTGATTTAATTGAGAAGATAATTCTTCTCTCATAACCAATAATTTTTGGCGAAAATATTCAAGCATTACAGGGTTCATAAATTCTTCATTTTCTGTTGGAACATATCCTTCAGGTATAATAACTTTATTTTCCATAACGATACTCCTTTTTTTAATAATTAAACAACAGATTTAATCCAATCAATTAAAGCTTCTTTAGTTCTAGCACCAGAAGATTGATCAACTAACTGACCAGCTTTAAAAATCATTAATGTAGGAATGCTTCTAATACCAAATTGTTGAGGAGTATTAGAATTGTCATCAACATTCATTTTAACGATAGTGATGGTATCAGCTAATTCTTCTGACAAACTTTCCATAATAGGAAGCAAGGCACGACAAGGAGAACACCAAGGAGCCCAAAAATCAACCAAAACAGGCTTATCACTTTCTTCTATAAAATTTTTAAAATCTTTATCGTTTATTTCTTTCATTACCTTACCTCTCTCTTTGAATAAAATTTTATTTGTATTTAATATTTCAATTGATAAAATATCAAAATAAAACTGCTAGACTATACAAATTTTAAAAAAATATGTCAATTTAAAAAAAAGAAGAATATGAATACAATAAAAAGTCAATTTCCTATATTTGAAAATAATCCTGATTTAATATATCTGGATAATTCAGCATCAGCTCAAAAACCAAAGCAAGTAATTGATGCGCTAACAGATTATTATTCAAAATACTATTCAAATATAAACAGAGGAACATATGATTTATCTATAAAATCAAGCCAATTAGTAGATGATAGCAGAAAATCAATTCAAGAATTCATAAACGCGAAATATGCTGAAGAAATAATATTTACACGAGGAACAACAGACAGCATAAATAAATTATCATTATTGTTATTTTTCAATGGAATAATAAAAGAAAATGATTACATATACATAACAGAATTTGAGCATCATTCAAACATATTACCTTGGCAGAATATAGTTAAAATGACAGGAGCAAAAATACAAAAAATACCATTAAATGAATTTGGAGAAATCCAGCTTGATAAATTCGAAGAAATGATAAAAAAAACAGGAGCAAAAATAGTATCATTTACAGGATTATCAAACGTAATTGGAACAATACAAGATATAAAATCAGTAATAGAAATATCAAAAAAATATAATGCATTAACTGCTGTTGACGTAGCACAATTAATATGCCATTCAAAAATAGATGTTCAAGCACTTGATTGTGATTTCATATCATTTTCTATGCATAAGCTATACGGACCAACAGGGGTTGGAGTTTTATACGGAAAAAAAGAATTGCTTGAAAGATACTCTCCAGTTGATTTTGGCGGAGATATGATAAAATCAGCAACATTCAGCAGTTGTGAGCTTGCAGAGCTTCCAGAAAAGTTCGAAGCAGGAACAATAAACATAGCAGATATAATTGCAAGCAAATCAGCCATAGATTTTGTGTCAAACTTTGGATATGAAAACATACAAAAAATTGAAAACGAATTAATCAAATACTCATTTGAAAAAATATCAGATTTAGAAAAATCAATTGGAAAGATACAAATAATAGGATACGGCAAAGAACACCCAGAAAAGAGAAGCGGACTTATATCATTTGTATTAACAGGCATATCATCATTTGATATAGGTAATTTGCTAGGAAACGATAAAATCTGCGTCAGAACAGGCTTTCATTGTGCAGAACCATTACATCAATCAATCTGCGAAGGCAAACCATCAATACGCATATCATTTGGATTATATAACGACAAAGAAGACATAGATAAATTCTTTGCATCATTACAAAAGAATATACAAAGGTTAATTTAATGGCAAACGAAGACAAAAGAGATATAAAAAAAGAAATTCCAGAAGAGCTATGGGAAACATTTGAGGAGATTTTACCAGAAGAATATCCAGCAATTGAAAAGTTTGCTGGAAAGAAGCTATCACCGGAAGAAAAAACACTAAAAGACAAAGAAGCGATAATAAATGCATTAAAAACGGTAGTAGACCCAGATATAAAGGTAGACGTATATAATTTAGGATTAATATATAAATATGAAATAGAAAATAACGGAGATGTAAATATAGAAATGACATTAACATCACCGACCTGCCCTTATGCAAATGCCTTGGTTCAAGCTTGTGCTGATGCAATAGCAGATTTAGAAGGAGTTGGCCAAGTCAAAGTATCTGTCG
Source organism: uncultured Pseudomonadota bacterium (assembly GCA_949283075.1). Classification (GTDB taxonomy): domain Bacteria; phylum Pseudomonadota; class Alphaproteobacteria; order Rs-D84; family CASDRH01; genus CASDRH01. The sequence continues at coordinate 3,291 of CASDRH010000008.1, forward strand.
TATGGGATCCAAAATGGAACCTTTCAATGCTATCAGAAGAAGCAAAATTTGATTTAGATATGATATAAACTAAAACACCAGCAAAATATATATAATTCATTGATAATAAAGATAAATTTATTATATGTTTCACGTGAAACATTTTGCGAACATTTGTTTTTGTGGCCAGTCTGAGAGGAAATAAGGAGGTTGTGCTATGAACTTACAAACTCTCAGACTGATAATATAGAAACATTTAAAAATATAATCATAAAAATACGAGAACCTTCATACAAAACCGACCAGTAAACTTGATTAGAATTCAATTAAATTAGGGTCAACACGAGAAATACCAATCTCCGGCATAGCAGACATCAAATCCATAATCCTAACCACATAAGAAGAACATTGATTCTTAAAAACATCA
>CASDRH010000009.1 GCA_949283075.1 uncultured Pseudomonadota bacterium
AAAATCTATGAGATGTATGAGAGCTTTATAAATAATTTTATAATTGATAAAAAAAATTATTTAGAAGATTCAGATGAAGAAGTCTTTACTAAACAAAATGTAGAAGAATGTATAGAACGTTTTATTAATAATCCCAACGAAAGTAACGAAAAGTTTGATGTAAAGGCGAAAAAACAGTTTGAAAATGCATCACAGGGAGCAAGGATTGTATTTTCACACGCTATATGGTTATGGGGATTTTCAGTTAATGAAACTAAAAACTGCAATTTGATTTTCATTGAAAAAAATAAAAAAGTAAAACAAGGTTTTGCAAATGGCGGACAAAGGCATCTAACAAGTAAATACGATGAAATATGTTTTGTTTTACTGTTATTTTCAGCATTAATTGATATTTGTGAAGAGTGTGAAAAAAAGCCAGATTATAATTTTATATGTAAAAAAATTGAAGACATCTGCCGTTGTTATAAATATAAGGAAGAGGAAGAATGTTATGATGATTATAAAAATTATAGTGTTGTAGAAAAAGACTCTGGAAAGCGTCCCATGACGGAAATATTATTGTATTTATCAAATCCAAAAAAGTACGAAAGAATAGTTTCGTATGATCACAAAAAAAGAATAGCAGAATGTTTTTCGGAATTTATAGATGTTGATAAAAATAACGTACTTGATGACAAATTACTTGAAATTAGGCGTAAATTATCTGAAATAATTAGAGAGCTTGAATTATCTAAAAAGGTTATTGACGAAGCTTTTGATTATTATGAAACAAAGAGATTGCGTTTATTATGGGATTTTAGTTCTCAAAGCGGTGATTATGATGAGTTTCAGGCACTGCAATTCAAGAAAAATATTATTCTTTACGGTCCCCCAGGAACAAGCAAAACATATTCCGCAATGCATTTAGCAAAATCATTTATTGCGCTTAATAAAATTAAAAACCGCAGTTCAGATCTTAAAGAAAATCTCAAAGAATATCTTAATAATAATGTTGGTTCCGAAAAATATATACGAAGACTGCAATTGCATTCTAATTATAGTTATGAGCAGTTTATTGTAGGACAGACAATATTAAATGGTAACATAAAAACTGTTAAAGGCGATTTCTTTGATTTTTGTGAAAAAGCTGGAAAAGACATTGAAAATCCGTATATTCTTATTTTGGATGAAATAAACCGTGTTGATTTGGCGAGATTATTTGGCGAAGCATTCTCGGGAATTGAAAACAGGGGCGATAAAATCGATTTGCCATACAAAGATAACGACGGCAATCCGTTGTGTCTTTGTGTTCCTAAAAACCTGTATATTATAGGAACAATGAACGAAATTGACTTTTCTTTAGAGCGTCTTGATTTTGCTTTGAGAAGACGATTCCTTTGGTTTAAACATAACTTTGATGCTGATACTTTAAGAAATATGGTATCCGATGAAATTAGTAAAAAAGAAGAAGATAAAGAAGAATTTATTTCTCGAGTTGTAAAACTTAATGATAAAATTAAAAATACACAGGAATTGGGCGAGCAATATGAAATTGGACATGTTTTCTTTGCAGAAATAAATGATTTGAGTCCACAATTTAGCGATAAAAATTTATACAAGCGTTCAAATAAAAAATTTGCTATGCCAAACGGAGCATTACAGGTTCTTTGGAAAATATCTATTCTCCCAATGCTTGAGGCTTATCTTGACAATATTGATACACAAAGAAAAAAAGAAATAATTGGGGAATTGGAAAAAATATATAATGGGCAAGAATAAAAAAAGTAATAAATATGAGGCGCGTGACTGCTTAACAATATCTAATGAAAAAGAAGAAATATTGACGGATCCTAACGATGAATTTTTAATGAATATTATGAATTCATCCGAGAGTGTCAGTTGTTTTACCTTTGATAAAAGCAATAAAGAAAAGGAAGCAGAACCTGTTGTATATTATGACTATTATAGCAGGGAGTGGAAAGCCGGCCGTTATATTGGTAATGTTGAATGGCGAAACGGTAAAACGCAATACTCTATATCTATATCTCCGAGATTCGGAAGAGGAATATTGATGGATATGTTTGCGGAAATTTTCAATTTGAAATTCACCCAAGGATGTTCAGAGTTCGGCGGTTCATCATCATTTTATATAAAAATTTTGATTTGCTATATTTGGCAGCAAAAGCTTTCATCATCTATAAGGCACGGATTGCCAAGAAAAAAGGAATCAAAGATTAGTCGAGGTTATGAAGTAAAAGGTCATCTTTTAGTGAGGCCGTCTGTTTTTTCTTATAACAAAAACAAAACTATAATTTCAAAAAGTTTTGAACAGACTTATGACAAAACTATTATTGCGATAATTAATAAGGCATATAAAATATTAAAGAACGACTATGCATTTGATGACTTTTCTAAAATTTTACCAAGAAATTCAACAGAAGCTATTCGGAATATAGAAAATATCGCTCATAGTTTTGATAGAGCAAATGTGACCGAAAAAGACTACCAGTCTATCTCTTACCATCCGATTTATCAAGCCTATAAAGATCTTGTGGATTTTTCCTGGCAGATAATAAAATTAAAAACAGGAGCTCAAATCAAAACCAGCAGCTTAAATGTTTCCGGGTTTTTGATTGATATGGCAGAAGTTTGGGAATGTTATGTAAGAAGTATCATAGAAAGAAAACTTAGTTTAAGCGGTTGGAAGTTAATAAATTCAACATTCACTGTTTACAATAAAATGTTCTACAAAAGAAAGATTATTCCTGATATTGTTTTGGAAAAAGACGGTAATTTTTGCGTTTTCGATGCAAAATATAAAAAAATGAAATACAGGGGCATTGATGTTGACAGAGAAGACTTTTTTCAGATTCACACATATATATCTTATTTGCAAAGCCGTGGTCATGTTTTGGTTTCAGGGCTGCTGTATCCAGTTGAATCTGAGAGCAAAGATGTGAAAACCGATTCTTTATTATTTGAAAATGATTCAACCTGCCGTTTTTTAGTTGACGGACCTTATATAAATAAGGATAATAATCCTAAAAATATTGTAAATGCAGATTTTTTGGTAAAACTGGAATCTATTGTTAAAGAAATGGAAAAAAGATATAACGGCTTTTAATGTTATTATTGATGAATTTTTATACTTGAAAACAAAAGACAAAATAAGGAGAAATAATGAAAAATATCAGGAATTTATATAATGAAGAGCAATTAAGCCTGCTTGAAAGTATAAATATATACTTAGATAATGAAAAAGATTACTCTATTGATGAATTAGCAGATTTATATGATGAAATAACAGATTATTATCAGGTAGCTTGTTTTGATAAGAGGGGCGAGCCGTTACCGTCAGCATACAAATGGGAAACTATATTTGACATTTTGTATGATAATACAGGTATATGATCTGTGAGAAATTTTAAGTATAGACCTTATAAAATTAATAAGTATAAGTCATTATCGGAATAGAATGCAACAGAAACATAAATAGACCAAATATTAGAAGTTTTATAATTTAGATAAACAGCATACGGCTCGCTTATTAATTGAATTTTATTGAAGTATTTCAGACCAGTTGTCCGCCTGCCCGGGGATTCAAAGGTTTGTCTCTGTATTAATACACACTCTCACAAAGATTTAATCTCTTGACAACATACTTTTTTCTGTTATAATGAAATGATTTAGTAAGCGCACTAAATGGTCGGACTGGGAAAAATTATTGGAGGTATATGTTATGTCATATAATTATCAGTACATATCAAAGCATAGCAAAAGGGTTTCCCAGGCCCGCGAAAATCTCATCGATATTATTAGAGATATTCAAAATGAAGTAAGAGATAAATTCACATTTCAATTCGAAATTGTAGG
>CASDRH010000010.1 GCA_949283075.1 uncultured Pseudomonadota bacterium
ATTAAAATAGACAAAGCTATAAAAGAATATTTCATTTTAACCTACCTTTAAAAAAATTAATTTAATAATAAACAAACATATCAAAAAAACAATATTAAATCAAACGTTTTCACAAAAATCTGAACACTTGCAAAAAAGATAAAAAACTTTATAATAACAAGCAGATTGATAAAAAAATCAATCAAGGAGTAAACTCCTGTCAACGTAATAAATATTAATCTGCAAATGCAGAGGTTGTGCAAAAAACAAAAGATATGCGAAGAAGCATTTTCTTTGACATTTTGCTGTTTATTCAAGACAGCTGTTTTCTTCTGAAAAAAAGTGAGTGCTAAAAAAATAAACGGAGGTTGTGCTATGAATAGACTCAATAAGTCTGTCCATTTCTTGGGCAGCATATTCTTAACATTTATGTGTGTAATAACAATACCAAACACATCATTCAGCCAAGTAGTAAAATGTGTAAAAAAGAAAGAGTTTTGTTCTGGAAATGATTGTCAATTAAAAGCATCTTTTTGCAATGAATATGAAAGTAATGCATTAAAGTGCACAGACAGGACAAAAGTACATGTTGCATATCAAGAAGCATACGAAGATTGGGAAGAAAGTGGAAGATGGGAAAATGTATGTGGTAGTAATTGGAGTTGGGAGTGCAATAAAAGCCCAAGATCAGATCAAAGATGTGAATACCAAGGATATGGAGATACAGGAGACTGTGCAGGTAAATGCAGATTTCACTGTTATCCAAAGGAGAAAAAGGTAACAAAATATAGAACAGCATATAGGACAGAAGAAATATGCTCTCAATGGGACATCAACGTCCAATTTGGCAATGCAAATATAGACCCAAACTTGATAGAATACTAAAATATAAAAATTACACACATAAAACAAAAGCCCTAATAAAGGGCTTTTTTTTATAAATAAAAAAACGAAAATATTAATGTTTATCAAATCTTAAATTTCCGTGTTCTTTTATATTGTGATGCTTAAATCCTTTATCCAAAAACATTTTTGCAGTTTCTTCAACCATTTTTGGATTTCCACAAATAAAAGCATAAGTTTTTTCTGGATCAAAAGGAGAATGGTGCAAAAACCTATCCAATTCTTTTTCCATAATAACCTGAACGTGTCCAGTCAATCCGTGCCATTGTTCATCGGCACGAGAAACAACAGGGAAATAACCAAAATCTTCAAATTCTTTTTCCATACCTTGGAACTCATCAAAATAAGCTAAATCAGTTTCATATCTAGCCCCATGGAAAAGAGCAACTTTACGTTTACCATTTAACAACTGGTCTTTAAAAGTTCTAATAATACTAGTAAACGGAGCAATTCCAGTTCCAGTACTTAAAAACAAAACATTAACATCATCAGGGACATCTTCAAAGCCCATAACCCCAGCAGCTTTTGGAGCCATATATATAGGGTCGCCCTCTTTCAAAGCAAATAATCTAGTAGTTAATTTACCATTTTCGACTAAAACGATATAAAATTCAGTTGTATCAGAACCAGAAACAGAAGAAATAGAATAAGCTCTTTGAACCCATTCACCATCAGGATTATTTTTATCCATAGGCAAACCAAGCACAGCAAATTGGCCAGCTTTATGTTCAAATTTAGTTCCATCATCTTTGACAATTTTAAAAACTTTAATTTCAGGTGTAATATCTGTAATGCCAACAACTTTAGCATTGAATTTACTTGTCATAAAAAAATTCCTTTCAATTTCAATTAAAATAAACTAATAGCATTCTATATCATCACAAAGAAAAATAAAAGAAAAATAAATTTACAAATAAAACAATAAAAAACACTCCATATTTCAGGAGTGTTAATAATTAACTTAAAATTCTATGGGGATTTCTGCAATCCCCTGTTTTTTCACAGAATTTCCTTTTAAAACTCTGTTAAAAACTACAATTCGCTTCACTTTTCCAATCGTTTTTTCAGCGATATGGAAGGTAAATTGACTACCTTTTTTAAAAATCAAAGGCATTCCCTTCACTAAAATAGATTTATTATTCTCATCTATCAAATAGATAAGCCAATCCCTTTCTGTTTTGATATCAGAGGTTAATTTAATTCTAATATCAACCTCATAAATATCATTAATAAGATTTTTTTGTACAGCATCAGCAGCTACTGAAGCTGCTATATTTTTTAGTTTTAGAGCATTTAACCCTAAAACCTCATCTGCTTCTTCTGGAATATAAGAAGAAGCAAATCTTTTTGCTTTACTTTTTAGCTTTTCATATTCTGCTGTTTCTGCTTCTGCTTTAACTCTTTCTGCTTCTATTTTAATATTTCTTTCTTTTATCAATTTTACAGATAAAGATAAAAATACAAATAAAGCTAATATTATAAAAATATTTAATTGTTTTTGTTTTAAAACCATAGTCATATAAAACTCCGAAAATTTATTTTATTATAAACACTATAATAAACAAAAATATATTTTTGTCAATATTAAAATAAAAAGAAAAGCCAGTCCAAGAAGAAATAGTGAGGTTGTGCTATGACTAAAAAACTTCCAAGACTGACACAGAAAAAGCAAGTAAAAATAAACACATAAAAATAAAAGCAACAAAACCACCAGTAAACTGATACTGATTAATACTCAATCAAATTAGGGTCAACACGAGAAATACCAATCTCCGGCATAGCAGACATCAAATCCATAATCCTAACTACATAAGAAGAACACTGATTCTTAAAAAATTCACAAGATGCTTTACATTTATTTATAACAGCATTTCTAACTTCTTTATCATTATCTTTAGAGCCATTCCAATTAAAAATTGGATTACACTTTCCATTTCCGACACATGTCTGACTAAAAGAAACTCCAATACTATTTGTAGTCATATATTGATATATATCTGAACCGCTACAAGAACCAGAGTTAGAATTCTCTCCACCACTATGCATCGAGCAACTTTGTCTACTCACTTGACTTCCACTAACATTATTACAAGAATTAGCACATTGTTCATATTTCTGATTACTATTACCATCAGCACATACAACAGGAACAACTAAATTCGGGTCATTAGCATCAGCAGCAAAAACATCAAACAAACTTGATTGCCAAACAACAAATGATAATAAACTAACTTTAAAAATATTTTTTATATTTATCATATTATATTTCATAGCATGAACTCCTTGTTTTTTTAGTTTAACAAAAGCTGACCACCACTTTCAGCAATCAGCTGGAAGTTCAGAACTATCCTATAATATAGTGTGATATATTCACCACAGAAACCATCGCACAAAAGCACGACAAAATGATTTATTTTACCACCTTCCAGCATTGCACTGGTCGGCTTCTTTTTATAGGATAAGGCTCTGACACCTCGGGCCATTTCACAATGACTTAAAGACATTATAAAATTTTTGATAAATTTTGCAAATAATAAAATAATACTAAAAAAAACAAATCAGATTATTTATTGAAAAAAAATAAAATTAATATATAATCGCGCATATGAAATTTATGAGAATTTTGCCAATAAAAAGCTTGATTTTAATAATTCTGCTAATAATAGCGGCAAGAACATTTTTAATAAATTACAAGCCAATTGTTAATTATATATTAAGCCTAAATCCTCAACATAAAAAAACAGAAAATAAATTAATTTTCGAAATAGAAGAGCTATCAGATTACGACAAATCCAAATTAATAGAAACAAACTCTTGGAATCCAAAATGTCCAGTTGGTATAGAAGACTTACAAGCATTAAAGATAACATTTAAAAATTTCAAAGGACAAACAGAATACGGAAGATTGATTGTAAACAGAAAAGTCGCAGGAACATTTCTTGAAACATTCAAAGCTTTATACGAAATAGAATTTCCATTACAATCAGTAAAACCAATATATGAATTTGATGGAGATGATAAAAAATCAATGGAAGCAAATAATACGAATGCTTTTCATTGCAGACCAGTAACATATTCAAAAAATATTTTATCAAAACATTCATACGGAAACACTCTTGATATAAACCCAATACAAAACCCATATATAAGAAGAGGAATAACCCTTCCAGAAAAAGGAAAAGAATATAAAGATAGAAACAAAATAAAATATGGTATGGTAGAACCAATAATTGACTTAATGAAGAAAATTGGCTTCAAAACATGGGCAGGAGAATGGGATTCCCCCACCGATTATATGCACTTTGAATATGAAGAATAAAAGGATAAATAATGATAAATAACGAACACTTATGGAATACTTTAAAATCATCAGAAGAATTCAAATCGGAAATTGGCGGAGATTTTGAATTCGTATCAGTATTTTTTTCAGGAAGGACATCATATTCATTTAAAATAAAAAGCCCTAAAGGTTATTTTGTAATAAAGACTCCATTAAACATAAGCCCAATTTATAAAAACTGGTGGAGAATAGCATCAAAAAAAGAATACTCAATATTAAATAAACTAGACAGAGAAAAAACAAACGAATACGTAAACATACCAACAGTAAAATTATTAAAAGTTGATGATTACGACATAGCAATAAATTCATTCATATCAGGAGAGATATTAACAAAAGAAATGTTCTTGGCATTAGACAGCAAAACACAAAATCAAATAACAAAAAACTTAGCATATTTTTTAAAATACCTTCACTCTCTTCCACCAGATGATTTTTGGCAATACGGAATGGAAGACGGAAAATGTATGCTAAACCAAGTTGATAATTGCTCATGCATTTACAGAAAATCACGCACAGAGTTTTTAAAATTTTTTGATCCATTTTTTGATGAAGAACTAAAAGAATTTTTTGATAACGAAATGCAAAAGTTTGATAATATGAAAGACATACATTCAAAAATCGCATTCATTCACAATGATTTAAGAATATCAAACATCTTATATGATTTTAAAAACAAAAAACTTGGAGTAATAGATTTCGGTGAGGCATTTGTTGCTTCAAATGTAGCGTGCGAATTTGCAAATATGGCAAAAGCTAATATGTTTGGATTTGAATTCACAAATAAAGTAATAGATTACTATAACGAAATATCCGATACAAAAGTAAGCAAATCAGAGCTAATAACATTTGCAGCGATAGCATCATTACACGATAACAGGAACATATATAAAATGGCATCAGAGAAACAAGAAAAAGACATAAACTCATTAAGACAATTTATAAAAGAAGTAAAAGAGATACAAACACAATTATAAAAAATGTAAGAGTAATGTTATGAAAGAAAAAACAAAAAAAGATATAGAACAACTTGCAAATAAAAAATATTCTGCTGGATTTGTATCTGATATAAAAACATATAAAATCCCAATGGGATTAAATGAAGATATAATAAAACTTATATCTGAAAAAAAGAACGAACCAAAAGATATTTTAGAATTAAGATTATCAGCATTCAAAAAATGGAAAGAAATGAAAGAGCCTAAATGGGCAGATTTCGAAGTTCCAACAATAGACTATCAAAAAATAACATATTATTCATCACCGATAACAAATGATGAAAACTCCCCAAAAAGTTTAGAAGAAATAAATCCAGAAATAAAAAAAGTATACGACAGATTAGGAATCCCATTACAAGAACAAGAATTAATTGCAGGAATAAAGAAAACGAACAACGAAACAAAAGAAAACAAAAGCAACCAGCAATCAAAAATTGCAATAGATGCAGTATTTGATTCAGTATCAGTTGCGACAACATATAAAGACCAACTAGCAGCACTAGGAATAATTTTCTGCTCATTTTCAGAAGCAATCCAAAACCACTATGAATTAATAAAAGAACATATGTGTTCAGTAGTTCCGATAACAGACAGCTATTATTCAGCATTAAATACAGCCGTATTTTCAGATGGAACATTTGTATACATACCGAAAGGAATAAAATGCCCAATAGATTTAGGGTCATATTTCAGAATAAATGCGAAAGAAGCAGGACAATTTGAAAGGACATTAATAATTGCAGACGAAGGATCAGAAGTAAATTATCTAGAAGGATGCTCTGCCCCACAATACGACACAAACCAACTACACGTAGCAGTGGTGGAATTAATAGCAAAAGAAAACTCAACAATAAACTATTCAACAGTTCAAAACTGGTATCCAGGAGATAAATCAGGAAAAGGCGGAATATATAACTTCGTAACAAAAAGAGGAATAGCACACAAAAACGCCAAAATATCTTGGACACAAATGGAAGTAGGTTCAGCATTAACTTGGAAATATCCATCTTGTATTTTACTAGGCGATAATTCAACCGGAGAATTTTTCTCAATTGCTATGACAAACAATTACCAATGTGCAGATACAGGAACAAAAATGATTCACATTGGAAAGAATACGAAATCAACAATTATATCAAAAGGAATATCTCTTGGTAATTCAAGAAACACATTCAGAAGCTTATTAAAAACAACTGGGAATACAGAAAACGTAAGAAATTATACAAAATGCGATAATTTAATAATCGGTAACAAAGCATCAAGTAATGCTTTTCCGACAATAGAAGATAACGGACAAAACACGACAATAGAACACGAAGCATCAGTATCAAAAATATCAGATGATCAATTAATGTTTCTATCATCAAGAGGAATAGATGACGACAAAGCTTTAAGCTTAATCGTAAGCGGATTTGCAAATGATATAATAAAAAAGCTACCATCAGAATTTATGATGGAAGCAAAAGAATTAATAAACATAAAATTGGAAGAATAAAATGTTAAAAATAGAAAATTTAAAAGTAAGTTTAAAAGAAACAAAACAACAAATAATTTCAAACTTCAACCTTGAAATAAAAGAAAAGGAAGTGCATTTTTTGCTTGGTAAAAATGGTTCTGGAAAATCAACACTAGCAATGACATTAGCAGGTTCAGAAAAATACGAAATAACAAACGGGATAATTACCCTTAACAATAAAATAATAAATGAAATGAAACCATATGAAAGAGTATCATCAGGGTTATTTTTATCATATCAAATGCCTGTATCAATTGCAGGATTAACATTTTCAACATTATTAAAACATTCTGTAAACAGCATAAGAAGAGCAAGAAATTTAACTCCATATAACGCGATACAATTTTTCCAAAAAATAGAAGAATATTCAAAGTTGTTAGAAATACCAAAAGAATGGTTATCACGTGAAGTAAACGTAGGCTTTTCAGGAGGAGAAAAAAAGAAAATGGAAATGCTACAAATGCTTATGGCAGAACCAAATATATCAATATTAGACGAACCAGATTCAGGAGTAGATGTGGACGCAGTAAACATAATTAGCAAAGCAATAGATTATTGTATAGAAAAATTCAACACATCATTTTTAATAATAACACACTATGAAAAGCTATTTGAAAAAATACCAGTATCATCAGTCCACATATTCAACAAAGGAGAAATAATAAAAAGCGGTAATATAGAACTTGCAAAAGAAATAACAAAAAATGGATTTGAAAAATTTTTAAAATAAAAGATAAAAATATGACAAACACAAAAAATAAAATAAGCATATTAGATTTAAAAGAATTAAACATACCAGAAATACAATCTCAAACAATTGTATTTATAAACAACGAATATGAAGAAAAATTATCATCAAATAAATTAAAAATAATAAATAATAAATCAGATTTAATATCTGAAATAAATAATCAATCAAACGATATATTACATATAATTTTCATTGGAACAAATGAAACAGATATAACAAAAAATATAAATATAAAAATATCAAAAAATATTGACCAAAAAATATTAATAACAGCATTATCAAAAAACAAATCAAATATATCAACAAATATAAATTTTGAAATATACGAAAACGCAAAATTAAAAACTCATCTTGCATATATAAATGATACAGAATCAAACTATTCAATAAACATAAACGTTGAACATAAAGAATCAAAATCAGAATCAATAATTTTTGCAAAAGGAATAATATATAAAAAATCAACCAGCAAAATAAATATGCAAGTATCATCTCCAAAAGAGCTAACAGAAATAAACGGATACGAATTACACAAAGTTTTAAAATTAGATAGCACAGCAAAAATAATAAGTAATCCAAATATAATTTGCGGGACAGAACAAGCAAGAATAAATCACGGATTTTCGCTATCAGGATTTAATAACGAAGATATATTTTTCCTACAATCAAGAGGAATAAATACCAACGATTGTAAAGATATATTAAAACAAGCATTCATAAACGAAGCATACAATATATAAATAAACAAATAATTCCTTGCAAAAAGTATAAAACTGTGGTCTGATAACAAGTATAAGAAGCAATAAATCATAGAGGTCTAAAATGTACAGAATGAAAACAGACTACGTAAAATTCGGAATAAAATTCATAATAATATCATTGATACTACTTGCTTTATGCATAGGATATGCTTTCTACGCCGATGCATCAGATTTAACTCCTGAAGAAATAAGCTCTGGAAAAGATTTTGTAAATCAAATTGCAGATAAATCATTTGATTTTATTTTAGACCCAGCAAATTCAAAAGAAGCTAAATTAGAAAACTTAAAAGAAAACTTAATATCAAAAATAGATTTTGATTTCATATCATCATTCGTTCTTGGAGCAAATTACAGAACAATGACAGACGACCAAAAATCAAGATTTCAAAAAGTATTTAAAGAAATAAATTTATATTCATATAGCGATAAATTTTCAGGATACAGCAACGCTAAATTAGACATACTAAATACAGAAGATGCAAAAGATAAAAAACAAATGTATGTAAATTTTGTAATATATCCATCAGGAAAAGAAGACACATCAAACAAAGTTGATTCAAAATTAAGGTTAAGGAAAACTGGAGAAGACTTCAAAATCGTTGATGTTACAATTGCAGGAATCAGTATGGTAATGACATACAGAAACGATTTCAAATCTGTGATGGATACAGCAACATCATCAGGACAAGACCAAATTGAAACATTAATAAAGAAACTCGAAGAAAAAGTTGCAGAAAAGAAATAATAAAAATGTATAAATTATATAAAGGTGATTTACCTAAAACAGAACTTGATAAAATAAGAAAAAATAAATCCGTAGCAGTAGATACAGAATATATGGGATTAAAATTACAAGAAGGAAACTTGTATTTAGTCCAACTATCATGCGGAGATGGAAAAGTTGCATTAGTACAACTAGACCCAAAAAAAGGATATAAATGTCCAAATTTAAAAAGCATATTCAAAGACCATAAAATAGAAAAAATCTTCCATTATGCAAGAGCAGATATGGGAGTAATAAAAATGAATTTACACACAGATGTAAAAAATGTCTTCTGCACAAAGATAGCATCAAAAATAATAAGAAGAAATGCAGTAAAACACTCATTAGGAGTATTAGTTCAAGAAATATGCGGAGTAAAATTAAATAAAGAATCTCAATTATCAAATTGGGCAGCAAAAGAGTTAACAGAAAAACAATTAACATACGCGGCAAATGACGTATTATATTTACACGAAATAAAAGAATATTTCGAACAAAAATTAAAAGAAACAAAACAAATGAAAATGACGCAAGCTTGCTTTAACTTTCTACCAATGCAAATTGAATTGGATATGTCAGGATTACAAGAAGTAGAAATCTTCTCACATTCATAAAAACATTCATAAAAAAAGCCGGTTGAAAAGCCGGAGGTTTGTGAGTGCCTGCATTTTCAACCGATATTCAAGACAAAACTTTAAAAATATTATAAAAAAATATATAAAACAAATACTTATAGATATTAAAACAAAATGTTTCACGTGAAACATTTTACGAACATTTATTCTTTAACTTCAATCAAATCAGGATTAGAAACATACTTTGCTAATTCAGAAATATTACCTAATAATTTCGTAGCATCTAAAACCCAATTCAAACATCTAGGATTCCCCATCTGCTTACAAGGAGCTTGATAAGATTGTTTATCCAAAGATAATTCTATATTATTAGTATCCGAAGATATACTTTGCAAAGTTTTACCATTAGAAAAATTCACACTTTCATAATTAGCAACTCTACGCAAAACCATAACAGCCCCAGCGGAATAAGAATAAAAACAAACAATAAAAAATAATAAAAAGAATTTAAAATAAATTTGATTATAAATATTTTTTGTCATAACACTCCTCTTATAAAAAATTAAATTAGTATTCAATAAAATTAGGGTCAACACTAGCCGTTCCAACAAAAGGCATCATCTTTAAAATTTCAATCTCATCAACTTCCCATTCAACACAATCAGTCTGTAAACAAGTATCATTATAAATATACTTTTCCGCCCTCATAATAATGCTACCTTTTTCTTCACATTTAACTATCAAACCGTGCCAAACATTTCCCCAAAAAGATCCCTGTCTATTATAACAACCATTAGCAGCATTTAAATCAGCAGAGTAGTCAGAGGTATGAGAATTACCACAAACACTTCCCCATTCTCTTTCAATAGTATAATGACATTTTACATAATTACCTATATTTTCACAGTATCTAAGCTTAGATAAATGATCTCTTCCTATATCAACTCTTTCTGCATAACCATTCCTACACCCATAATCAGTTTTTCTATTAACGCAAGCAGTTTTCAAACACTTTGGCTTATACATCTGCCCCGTTTCAGAAACAAAAGCCCATTCGCCAGAATCAAGCTTTTTAAACTGGACGTTAAAATCTCTATCAGAAGCAATCAGATTACCAACGAAAAAAACACTTCCAAAAACAGAAAACATAAAACACAAAAAAGTAATCAATAAAAATAATCTGGACACAATTCGCCCATCAAAATATAAGTTTTTCATAGCACAACCTCGTATTTAATTTTTATTAAACAATCAAAAATTGTAAAAATAAAAAGCCAAAATCAACTGCCTCACAGCTAACTATGACTGGAAGTTCAGAACTATGTAAACAAAATAGCGTGGAATATTCACCACAAGAAATAAGGCAGATTGCCAAATAAATCACAGGCTTATTCGACCACCTTCCAGCCGAATGCCTATTTTCTGTTTACAGGAAGGTCTGACGCTTCCGAATTACCGCGAACGATAATCTGATAAACATTATAAAATTTTTGATAAATTTTGCAAATAAAATAAAAGTTAATATGAACACTTGAAAAATTAAAGATAAAAAACTATATTACATAGACTACTAAAAATATAAATAAACAATAAAAGAGGTGTTAAAATGCAAACAATGCCAATAACCCCCGAAGGTTTTGCAAAACTAGAAGCAGAAATAAAAGATTTAAAACAAGTCAAAAGACCAGAAATTATAGAAGCAATCTCTGCCGCAAGAGCATTGGGCGACTTGTCAGAAAATGCAGAATACCATTCAGCAAAAGAAAAACAAAGGGAAATAGAAAGCAGAATAAGATACCTAGAAGGTATACAATCAAGGTCTCAAATAATAGACCCTAAAACACTATCCGGCACAACAATAACATTTGGAGCAAAAGTAAAATTACAAGACTTAGATACAAACGAACAAAAAATATATAAAATCGTTGGAGTATACGAAGCAGATTTAGAAAAAGGCTTCATATCAAATGAAAGCCCAGTTGCACTTGCATTATTGCAAAAGAAACAAGGCGATGAAATAGTAGTCAGAACTCCAGCCGGAGAAAGAGAATACGAAATAAAAGAAGTAATCTTCGAATAAAAGAAAGGATCTAATATGATAAGCTATAAAGAACTAGGATTACAAAACACAAAAGAACTATTTGCAAAATGTATAAAAGAAGGATTTGCAACACCAGCATTTAACTTCAACAATATGGAACAATTACAAGCAATAATAACAGCAGCAGTTGAAACAAAATCTCCAGTTATATTGCAAGTATCAAAAGGTGCAAGAGCATATACATCATCAGTATTGCTAAAAAACATGGCACGTGGAGCTGTAGAATTTGCAAACGAATTATCAGATAAGCTATACGGAGAAGGAAAAGTAAGAATTCCAATTACATTACACTTGGACCACGGAGATAGTTTAGAACTATGCAAAGAATGCATAGACAACGGATTTTCATCAGTAATGATTGATGGTTCACACTTACCATACGAAGAAAATATAGCACTAACAAAAGCAGTATGTGAATACGCACACAGCCAAAAAGACTACGTAAGCGTAGAAGGCGAATTAGGAGTATTAGCAGGAATAGAAGATGAAGTATCATCAGAGCATTCAAATTATACTAATCCAGAAGAAGTAATAGACTTCGTATCAAAAACAGGAGTAGATAGTTTAGCTATATCAATTGGAACATCACACGGAGCAAATAAATTCACTCCTGATAAATGCACAAGAAACGATAAAGGAGAATTATTTTCTCCACCATTAAGATTCGATATTTTGGAAAAGATAGAAGAAAAACTTCCAAACTTTCCAATAGTATTACACGGAGCATCATCAGTTCCACAAGATAAAGTAAAAATAATAAACAGCAATGGCGGAGCATTAAAAGATGCGATAGGAATTCCAGAAGAACAATTACAAAAAGCATCAAAAATGAATGTATGCAAAATAAACATAGATTCAGATGGAAGATTAGCAATGACAGCTTCAATAAGGGAAGTGTTCAATCAAAGCCCAGCGGAATTTGACCCAAGAAAATATTTAGGTCCTGCAAGAGAAGCTTTAAAAGAATTATATAAACACAAAATAAAAAATGTATTAGGAAGCGAAAACAAAGCATAAAATAAAATAAAACAAACAAAGATAAAAAACAAAACCAGTTTATATATAAATAAACTGGTTTTTAAAATAGCAATTATCAACAACAATTAATTTCATAATTTTTTTTAAAATTCTCCCAAATATCACTTATAGGGCAATTAGGGCAATTACTACAATCAATTAAGCATTTATCAGATTTTAAATACTTGTATAAAAGTTATCTAACTTTATTTTTACAAGATACAATATCACTCTCAACAAGCATATCAACAACAGATTTATTATTCTTATTCAGACATAAGAAAAACAAATCAAAAAGATTAGGATTAAAATACATCTGAATTCTAATTAAATCCAATCTTACATCATTATCGATATCAGACTTACAAAGAATTTTTGTAATAACTTGTCGCAATTCTGAATAACAATTAGATAATTGCACCCTTATTAATTCTATATAAATATTATCATTTAAAAAAGCTTCCATACATCACTCCTTTAAATTATATATTTATCATAATCATATAACAAAATAAAAAATGAAACAATAAAATAAAAAATCCAGCTGTAAAAAAATACAACTGGATTAAAAAATAATAAGAACTATTATTTAAATATAGTTAATCTAATTTTATTAGCCTCATCAAGAAGCTTACAATTATCAAAAGCATTATTATATATACAACATCTATTAAATAATGTTTTAATAATATCCAAAGCCTCATCAGAAATTTTAATATCTTTATCTAAATTATCAAATAACATATCTGATATTTTAGTAGTTTCTGATTTTTGTATACATGAAAATTGTTTTATAACTCTAACCTTTTCTGATAAAATCAGTAATTCTTTTATTAGTTCGGAAGTTATATTATTCTGATTTTTTTTCACATATTGTTTTAAAATATTTGCAATACAAAGGAAACATCCTCTTTCTTCTATTTTTACAAATTCAAATATAAAAATCAAAGACTCCTTATCAGAAGTTAAATCAGAATCAGATTTTTTATTTTGGTTTATTTGGTTTAATTTAAATAATTTACTAAAAAATTTAAACATAAAATCTCCTATAAATAAATGTATATTTACTATATCATAAATAAAAAAAATCAATGAAAAATCCAGCTGTAAAAAAACAACTGGATATAACATTAGGATAGAAACTTTAAAGCAATTTGCCCCTTATATAAATGTTTTTTCTAGGACAAGAAAAAAATTTTCCCCTTAAAAAAAAGCATTTGAACTGAAAAAGATTTATTATAATCTTTTTCAAATCTAATGAAATTGCTACATTTTTTTCATCCAAAGTCGAAAGTATAACATCTGCTATATTTCCATACTTTTTCTGGGAGCAAGCAACAGATATATTAGCATCTTCTAGTATATCTAATATTGTTCTGATTTCACTTTTTAATTCATCAGATAATTTATAACTATCTGAAGCAAAAAGCTTCCACTCCAACTTTGCTTTTACCATAATATTGCAAAGCTTAATGTTCTCAAAACTAGCTTTTCTTTCAACTTCATTTAAAAAATTATCTTGATTTCTAACAATCTCTAAAGCTTTATCTTTATCAGTCATTTTATATCTCCATAAAATTTTTTTATATTTTCTACTTCTTCCCTAACAGGACAAGAATTGTTTGTTATTTTTAAACAATTCTCTCCTTTTAAACTTTCAAGCTTATTTTTTGTATCCTCAGAAAGTTCATTATACAGCTTTGTATTTTTCAGGGAATTTAAAAAATCCCCTTTTTTATTTAAACAAAGAAAAAATAAAAAGTTGCTTTTTAAATTTTTTTCTAAAAGCTCAAAATCTTTAACAGAGATTTCTAATTTCTTAAAACATCTCTTTATAGCTATACTACAGCTAGAAATATTTCCAGCTATAATAACAGCAGCCTTTGTGTCAGCTTCCATCATAAGCAATGATTGAGCTTTATCCATTTTTCCCATATGTTCAGGCATACTACCCTCCTAAAAAATATTATATATAAAATTTTTATCAAAAAATTATAATAGAAAGATAATCATAGACTAATAATATAATATGTCAAGAAATAAGATAAATATCCTTAGAATAATAAGCTATATATCCAAATTCGTAGCAAATTTAGCATGTTCTTGAATAAATAAAAACCTCTGCTCTGCATTTTTACCCATTAAACGCTCAACTAAATTACTTGTAAATTCAGCATCTTCCAATTCTTCTTCTGCATTAGAAGGAACTTTAACTTGCAAAATCATACGCTTTTTAGGATCCATAGTAGTATTTTTCAATTGGTCAGGATTCATTTCCCCCAAACCTTTAAATCTGGAAACATCAGGTTTCAAACCTTTAAAATTTTTCTCAATAATAAGTTCTTTTTCCTCATCACTGAAAGCATAAAAAGTTTTTCCTTTACCAGAAATTTTAAATAAAGGAGGCATAGCCAAATAAAGCTTACCATCACGAACCAATTGAGGAAGTTGACGATAAAAGAAAGTCATCAAAAGAGAAGCAATATGAGCACCATCAACATCAGCATCAGTCATAATAATAATCTTATCATAACGTAAATTTTCTTCATTATATTCACGAGAAGAATTACAACCAATAGCCTCTTTAATATCCTGAATTTCTTTATTATCATTCATTTTGTCAATACTAGCAGAAGCAACATTTAAAATCTTACCTCTTAAAGGCAACACAGCTTGTGTTTCACGATTTCTCGCTTGTTTAGCAGAACCACCAGCAGAATCTCCCTCAACGATAAATAATTCTGTTCCAGTTCTATCCTTGCTTGTACAATCAGCTAACTTACCAGGTAAACGCAATTTTTTAGTAGCAGATTTACGAACAGTTTCTTTAGCTTTTCTACTACGCAATCTTTCATCAGATTTTTCAACAACGAAATCAAGCAAAGCAATACCGTTATTTTTATCAGAAATTAACCAATGGTCAAAATAATCTTTCACAGCATTATCGACAAGACGCACAGCATCAGAAGAAGAAAATTTTTCTTTTGTCTGTCCTTGGAATTCAGGATTTTTATAAAAAATAGAAATCAAAACGCCAGCTTCTCCGAACACATCTTCAGCAGTAATTTGAGCAGCTTTCTTATTACCAATCATTTCAGCAAATTGTTTTAAAGACCTTGTAATACCAGCTCTAAATCCAGATTCGTGAGTTCCTCCTTCTGGTGTAGGTATAGTATTACAATAAGAAGACATAAAACCAGAACGTTCATAAGTTTCAGGATTTATCCAAGTAACAGCCCATTCAATTTTCCCCTTATCATCAGCCAAATCAGCTTCACCTTCAAATATAGGTTTAGATTTACAAACTTTATCTTTATTTTTCACAGCTTCCTGCAAAAATTCAGTCAATCCATTAGGAAAGCAAAAAGTTTCATTATTTTTAATCCCTAAATCATCAGTGATTAAAGAAGGATCACAAGAAAAATGAATTTTAATTCCTTTAAATAAGAAAGCTTTTGCACGAGCAGAACGATAAATTTTCAAAGGTTTAAAAAAAGTATTTTTACCAAAAATTGTTGGGTCAGGAACAAATTCGACACAAGTTCCAGAATCGGAAGCATTTTCAGTTTTTCCAATCTTCTCCAAAGGACTTTTCACAATACCTTTTGAAAATGATTGCCGATAAATAAATCCATCTTTAGAAACACTAACAGTCATACTTTCAGACAAAGCATTAACAACAGAAATACCAACTCCGTGCAAACCACCAGAGGTTTTATAAACATCATTTGTAAACTTTCCACCAGAATGCAAAGTAGTTAAAATAATTTCCAAAGCTGATTTATCAGGATATTTTGGGTGATTATCAACAGGAATTCCTCTACCATTATCACGAATAATAATTTTATTACCGACCTGTAACTCAATCCAAATATCTTTTGCAAATCCAGCAACAGCTTCATCGACAGCATTATCTAATATTTCAGAAACCAAATGATGCATAGATTTTTCATCAGTTCCTCCAATATACATACCTGGACGCATACGAACAGGTTCTAAACCTTCCAAAACATGAATATCTTTCGCAGTATACTGACTAGAAGGATTATTCTTCATCTGGCAAATCTCCATTTTCAGATAATAACAATGCATATTTTCTTGTGCTACTGAAAGAACTTAAAGCAATCATAATTAAAGACATTAAAGGCACACAAAGGAACATACCAGCAACACCCCAAATAGCGCCCCAAACGACTAAAGAAAGCAATATAACAAGAGGGCTTAAATTCAAAGTTTTACCTAAAATCTTTGGTTCAATGAAATTACCAAACAACATTTCAATAAAAAAGAAACCAAAAGCTAAAATAACAGGAATAATCAATTTATCACTGAATTGTATAACAGCAAAAGTAATTGGTAATATAGAGCTAATCAAAGAACCAAATGTTGGAATATAATTCATAATAAATAACAACAATGCCCAGAACGGAGCATACTGTAAACCGACAGCTGACATCAAAACATAACCACAAACACCAGTAGAAATACTAATAAATGTTTTAACTGCTACATAAGTTTTTAAATTCTTATCAACTTTTGCAAGCATTTTATAAGCTTTTTCTCTATCAGATTTATCAGAAAATAATTTATTCATTTTTTTTCTAATAGATTTCTGCTCTAAAAACAAAAACAACATATAAACAACAACTAAACCAGCATTCTTTGCCAAAGCAGTAATACCAGAAGCTATATTAGCAATAAATCTTCTAATATTAACACGTCTAATAAAATCAGATGTTTTAAAATCGCCATCAAAACCAAGCTTTTTAGCAATTTCGTGAATACCATTCAAAAGCTGTGTTTGATTAGCATCAGCATCTTTCATAACAGAAGATATATTATGAGTCATAATTGACCCAATCAAATATATACCAACAGCAAAAGTAATAATAGCAACAGGCATAGCAATATACTTTGCAAACTTTGATAAAAAAGAAACCTTTGAAAAAAAGTTAAAATAAAAAGTTCTTAAAGTAAGAACCAAATACCAAAATAATACAGCTACAATCAAAGGCAAAATAATAGTCTTTGCAACAGATAACATCAAAACGACTAAACAAGTAGCCAAAGTAAATAAGGCAAACTTAGTACCTCTATCTAAAGAAACAGCTAATCTCATAATGACCTCTCTTAACCTTAAAATGAAATAATAAAAAAATTATATTGAATAATATTACAAAAAGGCTTTAAATATCAACGAAAAAATAAAAATATAAAGCAAAGGATAAGAAATATGGGATTCAAATGTGGTATTGTAGGACTACCAAATGTAGGAAAATCGACACTATTTAATGCATTAACACAAACAATAAGCGCACAAGCAGAAAACTAT
Source organism: uncultured Pseudomonadota bacterium (assembly GCA_949283075.1). Lineage (GTDB taxonomy): Bacteria > Pseudomonadota > Alphaproteobacteria > Rs-D84 > CASDRH01 > CASDRH01. The sequence continues at coordinate 18,037 of CASDRH010000010.1, forward strand.
CCATTTTGTACAATAGAACCGAACATAGGAATAGTATCAGTACCAGACAATAGACTAATAGAATTAGCAAAGATAGCAGGGTCAAAAGAGATAATGCCAACAAAGTTAACATTTGTAGATATTGCAGGATTAGTAAAAGGAGCATCAAGAGGGGAAGGATTAGGAAATAAATTCTTAGCAAATATCAGAGAAGTAGATGCAATATTACACGTAGTAAGATGTTTTGAAGACACAGATATAACACACGTAGATAATACAATAGACACAATAAGAGACATAGAAACAATAAACACAGAACTAATTTTATCAGATTACGAGAGCATAGAAAAAAGGATAGATAATATAAGGAAAAAAGCAAGAAATGGAGATAAAGAAGCAGGAGAGATACAACCAATAATGGAATTAGTATTCAAAGCATTATCAGATGGGCAACCAGCAAGGAGCATAATAAAAGACATAGAAGCAAAAGATAAAACAGCATTGAAGATATACAATTCATTACAGCTCATAACATCAAAGCCAGTTTTGTACGTATGCAATACTAATGAAGAAGATGCAGTTTCAGGAAACGAGCATACAAAGAAAGTATTTGAATATGCCAAAGCTAATGGAAACGAAGCAGTAATAATAAGTGCAAAGATAGAATGCGAAATAGCAGAGCTACCAACAGAAGAAGAAAGACAAGAATTTTTATCAGCAATAGGACTATCACAAACAGGACTATCAACAGTAATACAGGAAGGATACAAGATATTAAACCTAATAACATTTTTCACAGTTGGACCAAAAGAAACACACGCTTGGACCGTAGAAAAAGGTTCTCTTGCTCCACAAGGTGCAGGAGTAATACACTCAGATTTTGAAAAAGGATTTATAAGAGCAGAAACAATATCATATAATGATTATATAGAATGCAAATCCGAAGCAGCAGCAAGAGAAAAAGGAAAATTAAGAATAGAAGGAAAAACATATCAAATCCAAGATGGAGATATATTCCACTTCTTATTCAACACATAAAAATAAAAAATAATGAATCAAATCAAGATGTTAAATTAAACAAATAAAAATACTCTGAATCCCTTTTCCAGATTCAAAAAAGAAAGAAAATAATAATTGAAAAAAAATTATTTTTTGCTAAAATAATTGTGGTAGGAAGAAAAAGGAGATGAGTATAAAAAATTTCAACAAAATATTTTTTAATACTAAACATAAAAAATATCTTTGCAAAAAGATAAAATTCTTCGTATTGCTATTATCAATTTTTTTATCAATAAATATAACAACATCTTATGCTCAAGAAAAAACACCAACAAAAGGTCCAATAGTAAATGATAAAACAGACACAATAAGTGAAAATAAAGAAGCAACAACAGTAACAAATAATGGAAATTTAACTATATCTAACACAGGTGGTATAAAAGCAGATAATTCCCTAACAAATAACGGAACATTAGTAAACAATGGAAACTTATCAAGTACAATAACAAATAATAATGCAACAGGTAAATTCACAAATAATAGTGTTTTAGAAACTGGGGATTTAACAAACAGTGGAACTTTCACAAATAGTAATGGAAATATAGCTTCAACAGGTTCTCTAACAAATTCAAACCAATTTACTATAACAGGAGGTTCAGCAAATTTTACTG
>CASDRH010000011.1 GCA_949283075.1 uncultured Pseudomonadota bacterium
TCACAAATAATAGTGTTTTAGAAACTGGGGATTTAACAAACAGTGGAACTTTCACAAATAGTAATGGAAATATAGCTTCAACAGGTTCTCTAACAAATTCAAACCAATTTACTATAACAGGAGGTTCAGCAAATTTTACTGATTCAATAACAAACGATAAAACAATAAATATAAGCGGTGGCTCTCTAAACGGCTCAAGTTTAACTAATAGCGAAAATGGAACTGTAAGTGTATCAGGCACTGGCGCTGCAAATATATCTGGTAAAACAGATAATAAAGGAACAATAGCAGTTTCTGGAGGAAGTTTTACAAGCTCAACAACAAACAATTCAGGAACAATAAATGTTTCTAGTGGTAAATTCAATGGAGGTTCTTTTACAAATGACACAGCAGGAAAAGTTAACGTAGAAGGCGGAACTTTAACATCTGGAAGTTTTGAAAATAAAGGAAGTTTAACCATAGGTTCAAGCTCAGGTGGTAAAGTTGGAAACGTAACAATAAGCGGAGATTTCAACAACACTGGAACATTTAAAAATAACGCAAATGGTAATTTAAGTATCAGTGGAAATTTAAATCACACAGGTACATCATTTACAAATAACGGAACAATTACAATGAATGGGAATGGTTCCATAATTGGTTGGGGAAATTCTCACGCTTCAGGTATAACAGGAACGTTAAACATAGAAGGGACAATAAATACAAAAGAAAATGCAAATAAAGATATTTATAACGATTTTTATATTGGTGAATCAGGAAAAGTAAATGTAAGTGGAACATTAAATACTGGAAACTTAGTAAATTCTGGAACTTTATCAACAAATAAAAATGGAAACTTAAACATATCTGGTAATTTAACAAATAACGCAGGAAAAGCAGAAGAAGGAAAAGGTGTTATAAACATAGGGGGCAGCTCAACAGTAAACATAAAAAAAGCATGCGAAACCCCAGGACCGGATGATCTTTCTGCTGAAAATGGTTGTAAGTGCGAACCAGATCCAGCATCAGCAGGTGATGATGGAAAGCCAACAAAATGTAAAGTAGTAGATGGAAAAACTTCTATAATTTACAAAGCAGATACTGGGAATTTAGATAATTCTGGAACAATAAATGTTTCTGGAGGAAATTTAAATGTAAGCGAAGGTAATATCACAAATAATAAAGACGCAACATTAAATGTTACAGGTGGAACAGTCACAACAATCGATTTAAAAAACACGGGAAATCTATCAGTTAGTGGAAACGGAAAAATTGATATAACTAACAGCCTTACAAACAACGACGGCGGTAAAATAGATATGACAGGCGAACAAGTAAACATCAAAAAAGATTTTACTAACTATGGCACCGCAAATATAAATGGAGGAACTGTAACTGTAGAAGGAAAATTAACCAATAACAAAGAATTCAATATAGGAACTGGTGGAACTGTAAATGTTACAGGGGAAATAACAAATGATAATTCTGGAAAATTTACAATTTCAGGAAACTTAACAGGGACATCATTTAATAACAAGAATGGAACATTAACAATAAGTGGAGGAAATGCAAATCTTGACAGTTTAATAAACGGAGATGGTTCATCAAGCTCATCTTTAGTTATAGATAAAAGTGGAAGCATAACAATAAAGACAAATTTCACAAATAACACTGGTGCAACCACAACAATAACAAGCGGAAAATTAACAATACAGGAAGGTAATTTCATAAACAAAGGAACAACAACAATTGATAAAGATGGTGTTTTATCAATCAACGGAGGAAATTTAGACAACACAAGCGGAACATTAACAAACGCTGGAACAATCGATATGATTGGAGGAACAGAAGAAGGAGCACCTACAAAAATCATAAATTGGGGAACTAACAGCAATAAAGTATCAGGAAATTTAAATTTAAATGGTGGTTATATACAGGTTGATAACGCATTCCATATTGACACAACAGGAGCGTTAGGTATTAACTCTGCATCATTAACAATAAAAGGAGATAGCTCTAATGCAGGAACTATCAATTTAAACAGCGGAATATTAAAAGTAGAAGGAAACATTACCAATTCAGGAACATTAAATTTAACAGAAGGCTCTCTTGCAAACCTAACAGGAGGATTGGTAAACAATGCAGACAGCACAATAAACATAACACAATCTGGAATAGAAATATCTAAGGGACTAGATAACTCTGGAAAAATAAATTTATCAGCAGGAACTATAACAGCAAAAGAAGATTCTACAATAAAAGCTGGTGGTTCATTAACACTAGATACATCATTTGCTATATTTGAAAAAGGATTAACAAATACAGCATCAACAATAGATTTATCTAACAAATCAGGATTACAAGTAGGAACAGATTTAACAAACTCTGGGAAAGGAAGTATAACTTTAAACACAGGTTCATTAGCAGAAATAAAAGGCTCATTAAATAATACAGACGGAACAATAAAACTTGATGGCGAAAGCCAAATGACAGTAGGTAATTCTACAACAGCATCAAATTTAACAAATGGTGCTGGAGCATCAATATCAGTTAATAATAGTACTTTATTCGTTTATGGCTCAACAACTAATTCTGGAAACATAAGTCTATCAAATGGTAAATTCCAAGTTGAAAAAGATTTCACAAATCAAGCAAGTAGCGAATTAAATTTAGCAGGAAGTTCAATAGGAGTTATAAAAGGCAACTTAACAAACCAATCAAATATATCAATAGAAAAAGATTCTATATTAAGTTTATACGGAAATTTGAACAATGACGCTGGAACAATAAAAAATGTTGGAACTATAAATATGTTTGGTGGCACAAATTTTGCAGGTGCTACAACAATATCAGGATACGGAACAACAGATAAACCTATAACAGGAACATTAAACATAGTTCAAGATTTTGTAAAAGTAGATTCTGATTTCACAATAGGAGAAGGAAGCTTAAACGTAGGTTATTGTGAAATGGTCAACGGACAATATGCCTGTGCAGAAAAGCCAGCAGACTTTACAATAAGCGGAAATTTAAACATAGATGACAAAGGTTCATCAACTATACACGCAAACGGTTCAGTACACATAATAGGTAGCATAAATGGAGGCGATAAATTAACAAATAAAGGATATTTACAAATAACCTCATCAGAAAAAACTCCATCAACTCCAAGCACAATACATGGAATATTTTCAACAGACAAAACAGCAAATTTAGGAACAGTTGAAATTGGAGGAGCATCAAAAGATTCATCTCAAATCCCAAAAGGATTTATAGCAAAAACAGATTCAGATATTTATAATGGTGATGGAACTTTAAACAATAGTATACTAAAAGCATTTGACCAATCATTAAAACCAAATCAAAAAGATGATTCAAAATATCAAGCAGTATTGTTAAACACATTTTTAAACCAAGTATATACAAAATCAGAAACATCAAATAAATATGAATTTGATAAAATGAAAAACCAAACATTCATAATCGGATATAATTCTGAATTACAAATGAATGAAGGTAAAACATTTTATAACAACGGAGTTTTAAAGTTTGATGGTAAAAATAATACTAATGATAGCAATATAAATATAGTAAATAATGGATTAACAGCATTTCACTACACAGATGATACGGATGAAGCATATTTTAACAAAATTTTCATAAACATAGTAAAAAATACAAGTATGTTCGGTACATACAGCACAGTAATGTTTGAAAACGAATATTTCCCAGATTTAACAAAAGCTGCTGGTGATACATCAGTAATAAACGTATTTGATTTAAACAAATCAGAAGAAGATCTAACAGCAACACTAAACGGAAATTTAATATTTACAAGAGGTTCATTCAACTTACAAAACAAAAAAATTAATTCAGTAAAACCAGGAACAATTGTAGCTGACTCAAATATAATGATTGGAGAAGCTGCAATGTTATTCTTCGACAACATAAATTTTATTGGAGGAGAAAACAAAGTCCTATATAACAAAGGACACTTGGTATTCTCAAAAACAGCAGGTGCTCAAAATACAGTAAAAGAAGTTGATATGAGCAATCCTAAATTTAACTTTGTAAATGACGGAGATATAACAGTCGATGCAAGATTAAATTGGGTACAAGATATAATGACAATAGGGTCATCAACATTCACAGGAAAACCAAACAAAGACATAATTGATGATTGGACTTGTGAAGGAGATTTCGAAACATGTAAAGAAAAAGCTAAAAAAGAATTAGGGATAGAATTAACTCCAGAAAACTCTGTAACTGTATCATCTGTTGGAGAAACAAACGGAACAAGAACATACACAAAATTAACATCCGAAATGCATTTAAAAGACGGTTCTCAAATAGCATTTGTAGGTTCAGCGAAAGGATTAGGAAGAGACGGTTCAGTATTAAATAACGGAATATTAAGATTAGATACAGGATCAAGAATAGGATTTTCAGAAGCAGGTGCAGGAATCCACAACTATGGAAGAGTTGACATTGGTGAAATAAACAAAGGAACAGATGGCAATCCTCTTGGAGATGAATTTACAAACACAAAAATATATAACTTCAACCAAATAAATATTGGAAACATATACTGCACAACAGAAGATGTAAATCAACCTTGTAACATAGATAAAAAAGGACAAGCTGTTGCAATTGAATTACATAAAGGTATAGTAAATATGCCATTATACGATAATGCAATTATGACAATAAAATCAGGAATAACAGTAAAAGACCCATCAGATCCAACTGGTGCAAAAGATATTTTAGTTAAAAACGTTGTAAATAATAGCAGTATAAATTCAAATCCATTATCACTAAATCAGTTTGGAGAAAATAGAACTATTTTAGAAATTGAAAAAGATGCTCAATTTGTGACAAAATACGACATAGTATCAAACGTATTACAAAACCTAATCGGAGGAAGTTCAGTATCTTCATATACTCCAATGCAAAACGCAATTGGAAACGGAATTATATGGAATAAAAAAGAAGGAACTCTTACACTTGACGGAACATTGGTAAGAGAAGACGGAAAAACAAAAGGAATATATATATACGGATTAGCTGCTCAAAAAGAATATTCAAATGAAGGAAAAGTTGAAGTATCAGGAGTAGTTCACTTATCACCAGTACGCGAAGGATACAGATATACAGAAGGGTTTAGTCAAGATTTATGGAACCAAGGAGAAATAAAAATAGCTTCTGGTGGAGAATTGCACATATACGGAAATATATATAATAGATTCGGAACTGGAGAAGATGGTTCACAAATAGTTGAAGGAACAATCGATAACACAGGAAGTAAATTAGTATTACACGGAAAACAAGAACAAGAAAATGCAATCATAGTTTCAGGTTGGGCAGATAAAGCTGCAAATTCAAACAAAGGTCATTTAGTAATAGAAGACGGATGGGTAAAAACAGAAAATGGAAACCTATTCTGGAATGACGCATCAGGAATAATAGAAATTGGTGAAAATGGTATATTACAAATAGACGGAATAGAAACAGGAAGCCAAAACGGACAACTTATAAACAATGGAACATTAGCAGTAGTCGGAAAAGATAAATTTGCAAACGCAACAAATATAAACTGGGCAAATTCAACTGCTGATGCAAACACAGGAAGATTAACAATATATCAAGATATAAAAACACCAACACAAAATTCAATAGCAATAATAAGTAAAGAAAAAGGAAATGAATTTGTTAATGGAAAATCTGATAACAATATACGTGCAGAATTGGGAACAATGGCAAACACTATATTGATAAATGAAAGAGATAAAATAACAAACTATGGAAAAATAAATGTAACAGCAAACAGCTTGTTCATAAGCACAGGAAAAATAGAAAACAAAGAAGGAACAAACAAACAATCAAATGGAACAACAGATAAAACAAACGGAAAATTAGTTGTTAATAACGACCTAACAGTAGACTCAAGCTTAAAAGGAATGGGTACTGAAGAATTATATAATAAATATAAAGATAAATATGGAACATATATATCAGAAATTGATAATACCAACGGACATATCGTATTAAATGAAGAAGGAATATTAGATATAATAAATGTAAAAGGAATATTTGAAAGCCAAGATAAAGAAAACACAGGAAAATTTGAAATAGCAAATAACATAGTAAAAACAGAAGGTAATTTTTACAACAATGGTGAATTAATATTAAATATGGATTCACAACTTCAAGTTGGCGGAGGAACATTCCAACAAGGACAAGGAACAAATAGCAAAATAACAATATCATTCACAGGAATGAAAAGTGACGATTCAGCTTTAATAATAGCAGACAAAGCAACAGTTGATTTAAATACAAAATTAAACATAAGCACAAATAAATTAACATATTTCTTTGGAAATAAAGACGGATATAAAATCATAGATTCAAATAATTTAACAGGAACAATAAATGCAAATAATATATTAATAAACGAATTACCATCATGGATAGACTTCACAACAGAAGTTATAAATAACGACTTAATAATAAAATTCAAATTAAACGACCAAGCAACACAATTTGCACTTGGTAAAAACAGGAACCAAAAAGAAGTTGGAGCATTCTTATTCAAATCACTACAAGAAGGTTGGGTAAAGAATATAAACAACGAAGAAAATGTATTAGTTGATTTCGTAGAAGTGCTTTTATTAAACAAAGCCGGAGAATCAGAATTGGTAAATGTATTAGACCAATTAACACTACGCACAGCAGAAGCATCTGTATCAATGGCAAAAAAAGCAAGCGATGCATTCAACGCAACTGTTATAAAAAATATTGCTAAAAGCTCATCTGGCTTCAATGTACAAAATTCATTAGGATTTATGAAAGCAAATGATTTAGATTACACTCCAATGACAGCAGAAGCTCAACTTGGATATATGATAAATCAAAGTGCAGTAATCAGTAAAAATGAAAACGATAATGAAGCAATCGCAAGAAAGATTAAAAGAGTCCGTAAGAAAGCTCAAAAATCAAAAGCAAAAAGAAATAAATCTATAAAAGATAATGATATAGATGCAAAACAAATAGAAGAGGAACAAGAATACGCTTTAAAATTCCGTGAACCAGCAAAAGCATACAACAACGTTTGGGTTGACTTAATATCAACAACTGTAAACAAAGACGCAACTGTAAGCTTTGATAAATTCTCTGTAAACACAAACGGATTTGTTGCTGGTATTGAAAGAAAACACGAAACAAAATTAAAGAATTTAGAAATTGCTAAATACTCATACGGAGCAGCATTCTCAACCAGCCAATCATTAACAGAAAACAAAGTTAACTCTGTTGAAGCATCATATTACGACATAAATGCAACAAATGTACAAATGGCATTATACGGAACATTTGAATGGGGCAAATCAATGGTAACAGGTATATTATCATACGGCTCTACATCATTTGACCAAGAAAGAAACATAATCGTTGATACAAACGGAGCACAATCAAAAGAAACAGCCACCGCAAACTATAAATCAACATTTATGTCAATCTATGGAGAATATAAAAACAGAGTATTCAATGATATATATATGAAAGGATTTGGAGAATTCGCATCAACAACTCAAGATGCCTTTGAAGAAAAATCAGCAGAAATTCCTGGCTTAGGAGTTACACAAACAAGCTATATAGATTTAAGAGTCGGATATGGTATTGAATACATAGAACCATTTATAACTCCAAACGAAAAGTATTTAATTATGCCATCATTTGGACTATCATACATACACAACTTCTTTGCAGGCCCAGTTGAATTTGATACATACTTCACATCAATTGGTAAAGATAAGCTTTTCACACAAATAAGCGAAAACAGAGATGCAAACATAATATCATTAGAAGCAGGAATATCAGTTGGAAGAATTGTTGGAAAGCCAATCGTAGGAAAGTTTAACTATACATATGATATAATGGATCACGGAACAGCCCATACAATATCATTGAAATTCTTAAAAACATTCTAAAATACTTGACTTTGATATATTTATAACTATATAAAAATATCACATAAAAACAATTACGGAAAAAGATATGGCTGAAAAAGATTATTATTCTATATTGGGCGTAAATAAAAACGCATCAGATGAAGAAATAAAAAAAGCATACAGAAAAATGGCAATGAAATATCACCCTGATACAAACAAAGGTGATAAAGATGCTGAAGAGAAATTCAAAGAAATAAACACAGCATACGATGTATTAAAAGACCCTCAAAAAAGGGCTGCATATGATAAATTTGGACACGACACATTCACAAACTCCGGTATGGGGAACGGTTCACAACATAACGGAGGATTTGGAGGAAATCAAAACGGATTTAGCGGATTTGATTTCAACTTTGGCGGAGGTCAAGGAGGCTTTTCAGACATATTTGAAAATATATTTGGTGATTTTATGGGTGGTTCTGGAAGAGGAAAACAAAAATCTATGAGAGGAGCCGACTTAAAATATTCAATAAGAATAACATTAAAAGAAGCATACACAGGCTGTGAAAAAGAAGTTGAAATAAGAAAACACGAACCTTGCGACAAATGCAACGGAAGTGGAGATAAAAATGGCAATCCTCCAAAACAATGTCCACATTGTGGAGGTTCAGGAAGAGTATCATCAGGCCAAGGCTTTTTCAGAATAACCCAAGACTGCCCACATTGCTATGGAACAGGATTAAAAGTTGAAAATCCTTGTGATAAATGTAGCGGAACAGGAATTATATCAAAATCAAAGAAATTGAAAATAAAAATACCAGCAGGAATCCAAGATGGTATGAGTTTAGTTGTAAAAGGTGAAGGAGACGCAGGTCCAAACAATTCAGGAAAAGGAAACTTATATATATATCCTGAAATATCAAACCACAAATTTTATAAAAGAAATAATAATGATTTAATAGCAAATCTAGACGTTCCATTCACAACAGCAATTCTTGGCGGAGAAACAGAAATAGAAACAGTGGACGGAAGAACATTAAACGTAAAAATACCAAGAGGAACAGATCCAGGTTCAAAATTAAAAATATCAAATGAAGGTATGCCAATAATAAACTCAACATCAAAAGGTAATTTATATTTAGATGTAAGCATATCAATGCCAAAAAAATTAAGCAAAAAGCAAGAAGAGTTAATAAAAGAATTTGAAAAAGAAGGTGAAAACGAAAAATCGTTTTTCAGCAGAATAAACCCATTTAATTAAAATATAATTTGATTACATTTTAATTGATTTCTAAACCAAGTATTTTGCCTTTTCGCATATTGTCTTGTATGAATAACAACATTATTCAACATATCATCATACGAACAAATACCATCAATAAAATTAGATATTTCTTTAACACCAATCGCTTTTGAAATAGGTAAAGAGCTATCATATCCTAGTTCTAAAAAAGCTTTAACTTCATCAATAGCTCCATTTTGCAACATATACTCTGCTCTTCTTTTAATATTCTTATGCAAAATCTCCTTATCAGGATTTTTATAAAAAATAAAAAAATCAACATCATCAATAACTTTTTTCAAAGGCTGATTTTGCCAATAAGATAAAGGCTTACCAGTAGATAATAAAACCTCCAACGCTCTTTGAACTCTTTGAGAATCTCCCCAAAATATTTTACCAGCGATATTAGAATCATATTTCTGCAATTCAGCATAAATTTCTTTATTACTCATAATTCTAACCTTATTTCTGATATTAAAATCAATATCAGGAATAACAGATAAACCATTAATAATAGCAGAAATATAAAACCCAGTTCCTCCAACTAATATTGGTAATTTACCAAAAGCAAAACATTGATCTATTTCATTTTTTGCTAACTCACACCATTTAGCAACAGAAAAATTCTTAATATCATCAGTTCCTTTTAAAAATCCATATAATCTATGTTCAACTACACTCATATCAGAAACGCTAGGCCTAGCAGTAATAATATTCAAATCAGCATAAACTTGTTGACTATCACAATTTATAATAACACCATTATTATTTAAAGCATAATCAATAGCAAAAGCGGTCTTACCACTTGCAGTTGGGCCACAAATAACAACAACTTTACGATAATCTTTTTTAATCATTAACAAGAACCTTAACTTTTAAAACTTTTTCAATATCAAATTGAGAAATCTTACCAATACGAAGTATTTCAGGATTATTAAAATCAACAACAGAACACAAAGTTGAAGAAATAGCATCAGATTGAAAATCATCATTTTCAACAATATAATCTATTTTATCAACAAAAGAATTATAAATTGATTTATAATCATTTAAAGCATCACTACCAGAAATATTAACACTAGTAGAAACCAAAGGAACATTCATATCTGACAAAATTTTCAAAGCGTATTTGTTATTCGGAACACGAAAAGCAATATTAAAATCATCAGAATAAACTAATTTAGATATATTCTCTTTTCCAAAATCATTTAACTTAAATAAAATAGATAAAGCACCAGGCCAAAAATTCTTAACTAACTTATCAGACAAATCATTAAAACATACATATTTTTTAACTAAATCATAACTAGAAGAATTCAATATAAGCTTTTTTGATAAATTTCGTTGCTTTATATCAAAAATTCTTTTAACAGCTAAATCATTACTAGCATCAGCAAACAAGCCATAAACTGTATCAGTTGGGCAAGCAATAACTCCACCATTAAGTAAAATCTTTTTACATAAATCAAAATCAATCATAATAAAATATTATACATAAAAACAATGTTATCAAGAACAATTTTGTTGATAAGAACAAATATAATAAGTATTATAGATAAAAATGACAGAAATAAAAATAATACATATTATTTCAAATAAAACATTCACAACATATTTCCGAACAATATCGGATTTAATACCAGCACTAAAAACAAAAGGCATACAACAAACAATAATATCAGATGAAGCAAATGATAAATTAAATTTTGCAGGAATATTAAAATACATATTACCTTTTTCAAAAGGATTTTTTGGCTTCAACTTCAAATTAAACAAAATATTAAAACAACATAAGCCACAAATAATCATAACTTGGGGTGAAAAAGCAAGAAACTTTATATCCAATATACATACTCCAATATTACATTTATCATTTGTTGAAAGCATAAGTAATTTAAAATCATTCAATAATTGCGATTATTTATTTACTAATTCTGAGGCTATATTAAGCTTTCTAAAAAACAATGGTTGGAGCGGTAGTAAATCATTTTTCATACCTCCATTTGTAAGACAATTAAAACCATCAGTAATAACAAAAAAAGATTTATTTATACCAGAAAGGTCAAAAATAATATTTAGTGCAACTGGATTTTATAAAGCAAATAATTTCCAACCATTATTTTATGCTTTATCAACAATACCAGAACTATATATGATACTAGTTGGATACGGAGGCAGCGATAAAAAAGAAATAGAAAATCTTGCCGCAGATATAGGAATAAAGCCAAGAATAAGATTCACAAACCTATCAGATAAGTTATCTGGATATTTAAACATATCAGAATTTTCAATATTTCCTTTTTTCGATATAGAGATGCAAAAATCAATATTAGATTCATTCCAAATGAGGAAAATGGTTATATGTAATAAAAACTATTTAACAAACGATTTAATCCAAGATAAATATAACGGATTAATGCTACATTCAGATATATACACAGATATTGCAGACATAATATCAACAAATTTAGAAGATAAATCTAACAGAGAAGAAATAACAAATAATGCATTCAATTCATATTATAAAAGATATACTGAAGAAATCTGTATAAATACATATATAGATATGTTAAAAACAATTATAAATATAACGAATACTAATCCAGAAATAATATAATTTATTTTTTAGAATTCTTTTTAAATTTATCCTTAATTTTCTTTATAAATTTACGAATAAAAGAAAGATAAATAAACCAGTTATGCATAATCTTAAACAAAACCCACATTAATATTAAGAATACAATAAGGTTTATTTGAATTTCATATCCAAAAGCATAAATCAAAACTTTCTGCTCTTCTGAAAATAACAAAACACCTAATATAGCAACTAAAATAATAACAAAAAATTTCCAAGTACTTTTAAACATAATATATCCAATACAATTATAATTTTTTCATAATATTATCTAATAAATTAGTAAATACAGCAGAAAATTTACTATCAATTTTTTGCTTTAATACAATTAAATCAGCAATATCTTTAATAGATGAATAAGCAGATTCAGATAAATCTTTCAAAATATTAATTTGGTAAACAGCATTATCTAAATCACCATTCATTAAAAAAGTTTCAATTCTACTTAAAACAGCATCAATAGAATTATCATAATCTTTAACAGATACTTTTCTAACTTTAATTAAACCTTTAAATTTATAAGAAAGCTTTTTAATAAAACTAGGCTTTTCAGGAACTTTATTTTTACCATCAAAAGAAGCTTTCATAACAGAATTTTTATATTTATTCTGCAATTCATTTAAAGTAGGAATTCCAACAGATTCATATTCAGAAACCAACTCAACAATTTGATTTATATCAGATATTTTCAAAGAACGAATAATACGCAATTCATCCATAAAAGGCTCACCAGAATCAACATTTTGCTTTAATTGATTAAGCATTGTCAAAGCAACCAAATAAGGCCCTCTATAATACAACTGATTATCTTGCACAGATTTAAGTTGATTTTTTAACAAAGCAATATCATCATCATACAATTTATTTTTATCAACCAAAGAAGATACCTTTTTATCTAATTCATCAAACTTATCAGAAAAATCTTCATCTTTTTCAAGAGCAAACTTTTTTTCCAACATAACGACAGAAGAAGATACAGATAAAATACGTTGTTTTAAATCAAATAATTTAGAAAAAGAATAAAATAAAGCAATCAATAAAATAATAATAAAAAATACATATAAAACTTTACCAGAATGTTTTGACACAACCTCATCTTGTTCTTGCAAATCCAAGTTATTTAAAATTTCAGTTTTACTATTATCAGTATTTTTTTTATTTTTCTTTACCATAATTAAATCCTTTATTTATACATATAAGTAATAATATCTCCATTTGAAGCAACAACAATTATTCTATCCTTAACAACAATAGGAGCAGTAATTAGCTTACTAGCAACATTTACTTTTTTATTAAATTTACCAGATTCTGCATCAACGAAAATTAAATCACCAAAGCTGTTAGAAATAATCAACTCTCCATTTGCCAAAACAATACCTAAAGTATTAAATATTTTTTTATTATCCTCATATTGTTGTTTCAAATCAAAAGACCAAATAATTTTACCAGTTTTTTTATCCAAAGCCGTCAATTGATTTTGATTATTAACCATAAACAAAGCATTACCATTTGCACAAAGAGTAGAATAAGCTCCATTTTTAACAGACCAAATAGTTTCAGATTTAAAATCAGGTTTAACAGGTAATTTAATAGCTTTTAAAGAGCTTTCAGTATTATTTGCAAAAACAAATCCATCATCATCAATAATAACATTAGATGTAATATCAACAATTGGAGCACCAGCTAATCCAGAACCATAACCAAACAATGAAACTGCATAAACAACATTTCCAAGAGTTTCATCTATAAAATAAACTTCATCATTTGAAAAGCCGACAGCAACAATACCATTGTGATATGCAGGGACAGAACCTTTTGCAAAAGCAGTCATTTGAGAAACAGTATTAACAACAAAATTGTTTTTACCAGTATCTTTGTTCAAAGCAACAATAGCATTATTAACAGTAGCAATAAACAAATTATTATCAGATAAATTAGGAGCAGCTTTCACAGGCTGTTTTAAATCAGCTTCCCAAATAATATCAGCATTATCAGGCTTCAAAGCAAATACTTTACCATTTCCGATAACAGCATATAAAACATTTTCTTTATTATCAAAAGCTAAACCAGCATAATAATCAATTTTAGCAATACTTTTATCTTTTAAATCAATCAAAGACTTTTTATAAATTCTTTTACCATTTTTCAAATCAAAAGCAAATAATACAGCCTCATCATTTAAAGCATACAAAACATCATTTGCAACAACAGGAGTTGAGATATATTCAAAAGCTTTATTAAAAGATCCAATATTTGCAGACCAATCTTCTTTTAATTCTCCAACATTGCTAAAAATCAAATTATCACAAGTATGATTAACATTCCTATTTTCAACAACCCAATCATTAGCCTCAACCATTCCAGATAATTGAACCGGATTTATAGCATTTTCTGCCTGACTTTGTTCTTCCATATTAAATATACTTTCGCGGACACCTGGAAGTTTTTCATCACCAGCACAGGCAGACAACAAAATCAAAAAAGACAAACTAGCTTTTCTAAAATAATTATTAAAATTAAATATCAAAAGAATCCTCCAAATTATTTTTGAGAATTATCAAGCACTTTATCAGAATTCAAATATGATGAAATCCTAGCAAAACCAGCTTTAAAAAAGTTTGGAATTTCAGCATCTTTATCTTTTAAACTTTTAACAATTTTTTCAAGCTCTGCTCTATTACTTCCTTCATCAATATACTTCACAGATAGCATATATAAAGCTTCATATTTAAAACCACTATTAGAATCAATCAAAGGTTGTAATTCTTTTTTCAATTCTGCAGAAGTCATACCATCAGATAACATATACATTTTCTGCATAACAGCATATTGACGATAAGTTTTGGAATAAGCATTTTCAATCATATCATCTAAAACCTTAACAGCCATTTCAGGGTTATTTTTAGAAACATAATGAGAGTATAAATTAACAAAAGCCATATCCTTATATCCATACTTTGCAGTTTTAGTCATATTCTCCAAAGCAGCAATAGCTTCATCTTCTTTTTTAGCAGATAATAAATCAATAATTTCTTCAAATTGTTTTGCTTCTTTCAATATAGTTTTCTTTTTAAAATAAGAAAATGTTTCATAACCAGCAGTTCCTAAAATAACAAAAACAACGAAAAGAAAAACAAAAATACTATTTTTCATCCAAAAATTGACAACTTTTGCTTCATACATTTCATCATTAACTTCTCTTATAAAAGCTCTTGCATTATCAGAATTCATATCTTTATTTTTATCAACCATTTTCTCACCTTCAAACCATATTATAAATTAAGACATTTATATCATAACAATTATAAATTTACAATAAACAAAAAGCTATTAAAAAATATCTTTTAAAACAGCTTTTTGAATACGAATTAAATCATTAATACCATCTTTTGCCATACAGAATAATTGCATAAAGTTTTCTTCTGAAAAAGGTTCAGCTTCTGCAGTTCCTTGAATTTCAACAATTCCACCATTTTCAGACAAAACAAAATTAACATCAGATTTACAATTAGAATCTTCATTATAATCTAAATCCAATAACAACTCATCACGAACAACACCTGCAGAAACAGCAGCAACATATTCACGAACAGGTATTTGACGAATTATTCTGTCTTTAACCATTTTATTAAAAGCTAAAATCATAGCAACAAAACCACCAGTAATTGATGCAGTTCTAGTTCCACCATCAGCTTGAATAACATCACAATCAACAATAATTTGATATTCTCCACCCATTTTTGACATATCAACAACAGAACGCAAAGAACGGCCAATCAATCTTTGAATTTCAGAAGCACGACCATTTACAGCACCTCTTTTAACATCACGTTCAACTCTTTGATCTGTTGACCTTGGCAACATACTATATTCAGCAGTAACCCAACCCTTACCAGAACCTTTTAAAAACAAAGGAACTCTTTTTTCAACAGTAGCATTACACATAACTTTTGTATCGCCAAAAGAAACCAAACAAGACCCTTCAGCATACTTATTAACACCAGTTACAATACTAACATGACGCAATTGATTATTATTTCTATTTCCTAAACGCATTTTTTATACCTTTTTGTTTATATTATTTAATTGACCAGATAGTGTTTTTTTATTACAATTAACAGTATTATGCAAGACAAAATTACAGATTTATTGATAGCAACCGACAAAGCTTTAAAAGAGCTTTATATGAACTTTGTCCAATACAAAGATGCTAAAAATTTACACGATTTGCAAGAAAAAAATAAATTAATTGGAGATTTGCAAACTCAAGAGCAAATGAAAAAAGAATTAAGCGATTTAAAAAAGCTAAATGAAGAATTGCAAATAAAAAATGAAACCATAAAAACAAAGATATCTGGATTAAAAGAAAAAATACAAAACTTAATAGAAGAAAAAGCATAATCCAAAACAACGGAAATACAAATGGCATCAATAGACGTCAGAATAAATAACAAAGTTTACACAATAGCTTGCAGTCCAAATGACGAAGCAAAAGTAAAAAATCTTGCAAACTTTATGGATAAGAAAGCAAGAAATATAATATCAGACCATCCAGATATATCAGAAAACACAATGTTATTAATGTTAGGAATGGTAATAACAGACGAAGCATTAAAAATAAGAGAAAAAGCAATATCACTTGAAAAAGAGCTAGAAGAGCTTCATTCAAAGACACAAGAAATTCAAAATCGACAAGATAAATTTAAAGAAGAAATAAATATGAAAGACCAAGAAACTGTGTATATTTTAGAAAAAATAGTCAGCAGAGTTGGTCAAATAAACGACATATTAAGCGACGAGATAAAAACACTAACAACAGAAATCACAGAACCAAAAGAAAAATCAGAAAAAGAAACAGATTTTTTTGAATAGTAATTATATAAATTGTTTAACTTTAATTTGAATTAGACAAGCTTTTAACTAAATCCAATATTTTTTTACGAGTATCAGGGTCTTTAATTTTCCAATAACTAGAAATCAATTGCAAACTATCAGTATGCAACATAGGGTCAATAAAATCATCAGAAGATTTATCACAAGAATTAAATTCTAATTTATCTTCGGCAATAACAGAAACATTTGAATGATTATCATTTATAAAACTATTATAATAATTTAAGACTTTTTCATCTTTATCCAAAGACTCAAAAAAATAAGAAACAGAAACCTTCAAGATTTTAGCTAAAATATACAATCTACTTGCACTAACTCTATTTGCTCCAGATTCATATTTTTGAATCTGTTGAAAAGTTAATCCAAGCTGACTAGCTAAAAGCTCTTGTGATATTTTCAACATTCCACGACGAATTTTAATACGATTACCAACAAATTCATCAATTGGATTGATATTATTAACAGTATTCTTATTCATTATAAACTTATTCTATATTGTAAAATAATATAAATTATGATAACTTATAAGATAATATAATGCAACAAATATAAACAATAAAAAATAAAGATATAAAAGGAAGAAAAATGTCAAAAACATACGATAATAACAACATTTTTGCAAAAATACTACGTGGTGAAGCACCTGCAAATAAATTATACGAAGATGACAATTTATTAATGTTTGATACAATTGACCCAATTGCAGATGTTCATAAATTATTGATACCAAAGAAACCTGTTGTTGATTTAAACGACTTCATAGAAAAATGCACAGAAGAAGAAATCGGAAAATTTTTCAAAAGTGTAAAAAAAGCTGCTTTCTCATTAGGATTAAAAGAAAACGAATATAAATTATCAACAAATTGCGGAGAACTTGCAGGACAAGCAGTATTTCACTTACACTTCCATTTGTTAGCAGGTAAAATACACGGACACAACACATAATGAGAATAGACTTTTATAAATGCTTACAAAATAAAAGTAAAATAATCTTAACAGGATTATTAGAAAAAGCATTTACAGATAAAACTAAATGCTTTATTGTAATAAATAATGAAAAAGAAAAAAAAGATATAGATAAATTATTATGGGAATATAAAGATAAATCTTGGCTACCACATTTAACAACTGATGATGAAAATTCAGATATTTCAGAAATAGTTTTATCAAGCAAATTTCCTAAATCAAAAGAATATAATATAAATCAATCAGAAATATTATGTATAGTAAACATAGATTATTCAATATTACCAGAAAACAAATTCGATTTTACAGAAACAAATTTTAAAAGAATAATATTCATTTTTGATAAAGACTTTACAAATACAAAAGACAAAATATCTCAATTAAAAGAAAACGAATTAAAAGAATACACAGTAAATTACTTTACTCAAAATTCTAATGGTAAATGGGAATAATATATAATTTACTTTAACATCAAAGGAGCAATAACCAAAGCAATAACAGATATCAGCTTTACAATGATATTAACAAATGGGCCAATAGCATCTTTAAAGTAATCACCAACTATATCACCAACTAAAATATTATCATTTAAATAATTATCATTATCTTTTGATTTTTTATTATTCAAGCGACGTAAATATTCAGCTTTTTTTGCATTATCCCAAATTCCGCCAGTATTATACATAAAAAACGAAATAATTGTTCCGAATATAAAACTGCTAATCATAACACCAGCAACAAATTCAACACCCATAATATAAACTAAAACAGGAATAAATATAATAAATAACAAAGGAATAATAAAATATCTAAAAGAACGCAAAGTAGATTTTTTCATAAATCCTTTAATATCATAAACGCAAAATCCATAAACATTTTCACACACTAATTCTAATTTTTGCTTATATTCTTTTTTCTTCATAAAAAAGTTCTTAATCGGATTTTTACCCAACACAACTTTATCACGAACAATTTCACAAATACCAAAACTTGACCTTTGCAACCAATCAAGCATCAAATCAGCCATTTTCTCAACAGACCTTACAATATAAGCAATCGCCATAATAACAATCAAAGCTCCAATAAATAAACCAATTAAAGTATTAATATTTATAACATCAATAAAAACTCTGCTAATTGCAAAAAATTCAACCTGTTGTTTATATGCAGCAAACAAAGCTAAAGAAGTAAGAATAGATGCAGAAATAGCAATAGCTTTTGTCATAACCGCACTAGTATTACCAAGTATATCTAAATTTGCAGTAATTTTGTTAACACTTTCTTTTTGTAAAGACATAATAGAAATGCTATGAGCATTATCAGAAACAGGTCCACCAGAAGAAATAGTTAAAACAAAAGCAAAAGTTGAAATCAATCCCAATGCAGCCAAAGAAATACCATACAAACCAGCAAACTTAAAAGATATAAACATTGTAGATATTAATAATATCACAGGAATAATAATTGAATAAAAGCCACTTGAAATACCAGCAATAATATTACCAGCAGGAGTAGTTTTAGAATGACTTAAAATATGTCTAATAGAAACTCCATTCGTAAATATATCTGTTAATTTTGAAATTAAAAAGCCAACCAAAGCACCTGACAAAACAGGAATAAATAATTTCAAAGGATACATAAAATATATCACAGCAAAAACAATCAAGCAAAATATTACAGAAGTAAATAAAGATAAAATATCCAAAGTTTTTTTAGGATTACTTTTAGGAACAAACTTAAAAGCAAATATACCAATCAAAGAAGATAACAAACCAATGGCAGATATAATCACTGGCAAAAATATTAAATAATCACGTGTAATATCAACAGAAATATATCTTGATATATCAACAACAGTAATAGTTGAAGCAATAATAATAGAAGAAACAACAGCAGAAATATTTGCTTCTAAAATATCCATACCCAAACCAGCAATATTATTAATACAATCCCCAATATTATCAGCAATATAAGATAAACTTAAATTATCAGATTTATCTTTAATATAAGTATTTTCAGACTTTATATTGCTTTTATTATTACAATTTTTACTGCATTTATCAACCAAACTTTCTTGTAATAAATAAGAAGAAATATCAGCACTTTTTGCATACATTCCACCAACAGTTCTAACAAATAAAGTCGTCAACGCAACTCCAAGAGCAAAAGCAATAATGCTATTCATAATATCAAGATTATCACCAATACGATACATAATTAAAGATATAACAATTAAAGACAAAGAAGAAAAAGCTAAACCAGAAATAGATCCACTCATAAAAGAAATTGAAAAAGCAGAACTTTCATCAGTTTTTGCTCCGATAACAACTCTACCCTCACCTTTACCAACAGATTTAACCCCTATAATAATAGATACATAAGAAACGATTATACCTCCAATAAAAGAAGCTAAATTAACCAAACCAAAAACTTTAAAAATGACAAAGCCAGCTAATATAGATACGACAAGAAATATTCTATTAAAATAATTTAAAAAAACATTTATCCCACAGCGAATTGCAAAAGATAAAGCTTCAATTTTTTCATCAGCAATTTTTTTAAAACGCAAATTCAAATAAAGCAAACAAACTAAAAAGAAAACTACACAACCAAAAACAAAAGACAAAGCATAAATATTTTTATCAAATAATGCAGTTATAAAATTATTGAAAATTTCTTTACATTGAACAAATAAATCATTATTAAAAAAAGACATTTTATAAATTACTCCCCAAGTTTTTTCAATAAAGCATTATATAAATCGCTTTGAACTAAAATTGTTTCAGCAATTTTATTTAAAAATCCTATATACTTTAAATTAGGATAAACACCTAAACAAGACTCTCTTAATTTTTCAATAACATCAGGAGGAGTCACAACACCTTTTTTAACAACAAAAGTTTCATATTGAAGATGGAAACGATCCTTTAAAACATTAGTTTTAAAAACATCTAAATCTTTATCATTCAAAATGGTAGAAGTACAAACAACAGGGAAAACACCAATTCTATTAATAGCATTACCATTACCAGTAAAAGCTTCTGCAACAGATAAGCTCAACATACTTTTATTTGGTAATTCAATATTTCTTTGAATAGTTCCCTTCCCATAAGTAGGAGAACCCAACATAATACCACGACCAGTTGATTGAATGATAGCAACAAAAAATTCAGCAGCACTTTGTGTCGTTCCATCAGCTAAAACGACAATAGGCTTTCCTTTAGCAATATCACCAGCAGAAGCACGATAAATCTTATTTGATTCATCATCTTTTCCGACAGTTTCCAACATTGCTATACCTTCATTAACAAATAAATTAGCACTTTCAAGAGCTTCCTCAACTATTCCTCCAGAATTACCACGTAAATCTATAATATAACCATCAATCTGATTATCATATAATTTTAAACTTTCTTCTATTTTCTGCTCCAAAGCATAAGCAGTTCCTTTTGTAAAATTATGAATAGTCAAAGTTAAATTTTTAGTATCCTTATTATAAACAGCTTTAACAGTGCTAGAATTTAATTTACTTGTTCTTAAATACACTTCTTTAAAGACTTGAGTATTATAGCTAATATAACCGATATGAATAATAGCATCTTCATTTGAGTAAAGTATTGATTCAATTTTTTCATCACTTAAATCTTTAACAAGTTCACCGTAAAGATGAGTAATTAAATCCCCTTCTTCAAGCCCGGATAACAAAGCAGGAGAATTATCAAATAAACTTAAAATTTGTATACCATCTTCAACACGACGATAAGTAATACCAATACTACTATTCACAGAATAACCTTTTTTCATACGAATAACTTTTGCAGGATAAATATATTCAGAATTTGAATCAATACTTTGCAATAAATAAGTAAATAATACAAAATAAACCTCTTCCATATGAGCATTAAATAAATCCTTTGAAAAGTTTCTACATTTATCAAAGATATAAGTTAACATTTCAACCCAAGGTTCAACTTTATTAGGATCATCAGGTAAAGGAAAAGTACCAATCAATTCTAAATTTCTATGTATCAACAAACGCCCACCAGCACGAGTCAAGGTTAACTTTGGGACATAATATTGTAATGCTTCAATTGCATAACCAAATATAGTTTCATAAGAAATAGATAAAATAAATTCATTATAAACTTTTTTAAAACCTTCCGTCATAACTTCTTGAAAAGCTTTTCTATCAAAATTACTATCCTGATTTAGCTGAGCAACAAAGTTATCTTTAACATATTGACGCATAGCTTCATTTCTATCCAAAGGACGAACTTCAACTTTATCAGTTTGAATAACAGGTTTATCTTTTATAATTTCAACTTCTTTTTGAGCTTCCATTCTATCATAAGAAACATTATCATTTTTATATAATCTATCAGGAGGAGTCATATCACGAGAAAGAACAGAACGTTGTTCATCAGTTTCCAAATCACCTTCTGGACTGAACAAAAAACCAGCATATAAATCAGCTTGAAAAAAAGTAAAAAAACAGAACACAAAAATAAAAATTTTTGCAAAAAACGAACGCGGAAAGTATGTAATAAAATTCTTTTGCAAAATACCTTTCCTTACTTTGTTATCCTCTTAATATAAATATACAGCAAATACTAAATCAAAACAAGGATTTTATTAATCTTATTTAGCAGAATTTGAATGATTTACATTAAAAAATAACAACGCTGGCATTGCAACAAAAATTGAAGAATAAGTACCAATAAGTATACCAAACAACATTGTTGCAGAAAAGCTACGTAACACAGGACCAGCAAACATAAACAAAGCAAAAACCGCTATAAAAGTAGTAAAGCTAGTCAAAGTAGTTCTAGTAAATGTTTCAGTAGTAGATATATTTATAATATCAAATAAACTTCTGCCTTTTAATTTTTTCAAATTTTCTCTAACTCTGTCATAAGATACAACAGTATCATTAATCGAATAACCAACAATAGTCAAAATCGCAGCAACAGTAGTTAAAGAAAACTCTATACGGAATAAAGATAAAAATCCAAACGTCAAAATAACGTCGTGCAACAAAGATAAAATAGCACCAATACCAAATCCAAAGTCATATCTAATCCAGATATACAAAGCAATTGCTAATAAAGAAAAGAAAACCGCATAAATACCCTTGCGGATAATTTCTCCTCCAACTTTTGGACCAACTAACTGAACATTTCTATATTCAACTTTATCTCCGCCAAGTATAGTCTTTATCTCATCAACAGTTTCTTGCTGTTTAGCTTCATCAGAAACCTGTAAACGAATAGAAATCTGAGTTCCATCACCAACAGACTGCAATTCAGGAGAAAATTTAGATAAATCTTTTCTGATTTTATCAAGATTAAAGACTTCATTTGATTTAACATCAAGAAGTATACCACCAGAAAAATCGATTCCCAAATTCAAGCCATTAAAAATCAAAATCATAATAGAAGCAAGAATCAAAGAAAAAGAAAAAACATAACCAAGTTTTCTAAACTTTAAAAAGTTAACAGTTCTTTTAAAAGAAATAAATCTAACAACATCAATCATAATAAAACCCCTTTAATTTTCATCAACTTTAAATGGTAATTTTGCACTTTTAAAATTTCTTGCCCAAAATTCCAAAAGCATTCTTAAAACAATAATATTACAATACATAGTAACCAACACACCAATTCCAAGAGTAATTGCAAATCCACGAACAGGACCAGAACCGAATTGGAACATCAATAAAGAAGATACTAATGTAGTAATATTTGAATCCATAATTGTTGAAAATGCGTTATCAAAGCCTCTATCAATAACTTGTAAAACAGGCATACCTTTTCTATATTCATCACGCATTCTTTCAAAGATGATAATAGCAGCATCAACAGCCATTCCGACAGTCAAAACCAAACCAGCAATTCCAGGTAAAGTTAAAACAAAGCCAAATAATCCCAAACACATCATAATAATCAACATATTCAAGATTAAAACAACATTTGCCAATATTCCAAATCTGCCATAAAAAATTATCATAGATATTAAAACAAATATCAAGCCAAACACAGAGGCTTTTTTACCAGCCTCAATAGAATCAGAACCCAAACCAGCCCCGACAGATCTTTCTTCAACAACAACTAACGGAGCAGGCAAAGCACCAGACCTTAACATCAAAGCCAAATTTGCAACCTGTTCATAAGAGCTAAAAGAACCAGAAATAATACCTTGACCATTTGGAATTTCTTCTTGAATAACAGGAGCAGATAAAACTTTACCGTCTAAAACAATAGCAAATCTTTTACCAACATTTTCACGAGTAAGCTTTGCAAATTGTCTTGAACCAACATTATCAAAAACAGTAGAAACAGCAGGACGACCATAACTATCTTGCGTAGGTTTTGAATCTTTCAAATGCTCTCCTGAAATTTCAACACGTTTTAAAACAGGAGTCATATATCCATCATTTTCATCAAAAGAAGGCAATAATTCAGTTGTAACCGGCAGTTTATCATTAGCACTCATAACACTTTCATCAACCTTATGAAAAGTCATTTTTGCAGTTTTACCAATTAACTCTTTTATTCTTTCAGGATTATCAACCCCAGGCAATTGAACCATAATTCTGCTATTGCCTTGTTTTTGAATAGAAACCTCAGCAGTTCCTAAACTATCAATTCTTCTACGAACAATTTCAATAGCCTTATCAACAGAATCAGAAAGAATATTTTGATAAGCTTGTTCAGTATAATAAACCTTCAAATTTCCATTACCAGAATTATCAATAGCTACATCATTAGAAAAAATATCTCTTAATCTATTACTAAATTCTGAAATATTTTTGGTATCACGAATATTAACAGAAATCTGACCAACATCTTCTAATAATCTTAAATTAGAATATTGAATCAACTTTTGATTTTTATCTCTATCACCACGCAATAAAGAACGAACTTCATCTTCAAGTAATGAAAGCTTATCTTTCTTAATCTCATTAACATCAACTTCTAATAAGATATAAGCTCCACCTTTTAAATCCAATCCTAATGGTATTAAATGATTCTTAAAAAAGTTCGGTAATTTATCTTTAAAAGAATTATTCAAAGCATTTGGAACAACCAAAGCAATTGAAAACAAAGTCAAAGCTAAAGCAGAAAAACCTTTAAAACTAAATCTCATATTAATAACCTTTCTTTATCTGTTCAATCAATTGAGCAATTGTTGGTATAAATTGTCCGCCTTTATAAAAATCATCAACAGCAAATCTATAACCAATATGCCCAGAAAATAATAAACTATTTTCAACATCAGAAGTTTTTGCAGCACGCTGTAAAGCTTTCTGAATACAAAAATTCATTGGATTTGGAGATATTTTCAAATTCTCTCTTTGGCTCCATCCAGAAAACAAGCAACCAGATAAACAACCAACACAATCACGTCTATCTTGCATAATCATCTTATAAGTATTAGCATCAAAGAACTGCAAATACCCATCAGGAGTTTTTAAAATATGGTCAAATCCATCATAAATAAATTGCTTATATAATTCTTTATCATTTGGATTTATATAAACAATAATACCATAATTATTAGCTTTTTCTAACAACGCTTTTTTAACAGAATACTTACGCAAAGCTCTTTCAGCAATTTTTCCAATCATACCATTAAACAAAGCAACAGGATAAGTATACAAATCATCAAAATTTTCAGATTCGCTATATTTAATACGACGCTGTTTATTCATATAAAGACGTTGTAAAAACGAATTGTTAATAGCAGAAGAATAAAACCCTGTTGGAGAAAATTGTTGTAATCTAACATCACCTTTAGCAAGAGTAAAAAATTTATTCTTCATTTCCAATTTTATTGGAGATTCAACAGTGACCAGCGGACGAGTTCCAAATTGGAATAAAACAGGTCCCAATTCAGGATTATCAATATAATCAGTCCATTCAGATAAATGCCAAACTCCTCCAGCAATGATAATAGGCTTGTCACTCAAACCGACTTCATTTAAAAACTGACGAATTTCTTTAACACGTTCATAAGGTTTTTCAGGCTGATTCGGATTATCAGAATTTGACAATCCATTATGCCCACCAGCCAACCAAGGGTCTTCATAAACAACAGCCCCCAAATATTCTGGATATTTAGAATAATCACGTTTCCAAAGCAATTTAAAAGCCCTTGCAGAAGAAACAATAGGATTATAATAAATACCACGTTTAGAACAAATTTCAGCAAGTTTATAAGGCATTCCAGCACCACAAACGACACCATCAATCATACCTTTTGAGCCATCTAAAATACCTTCTAAAATAGGAATAGCCCCACCCATTTCCCATAAAATATTTAAAAAGACTAAACCATTTTTATTATTATTTTCATCACGTCCACGAACTTCATTAGCTTTTTTAACCTGACAAATACCACCTTCAATTGCTTGAACAATTAATTCATTCTGACGTTCCTGTCTAGTTTTTCCTTTATAAGAATAAGGAATAATGGAACCATCAGGACGATATTTATCAGCAAAAACTCCAGAAATAGTTCCTATACAACCTTCACGAGCAAAGCTACCAGAAGTCAAACCATTACTTAAAGCAATACCTTTACCCCCTTCAACAATTGGCCAAACTTCTTTTCCAGCAATTTTAACTTTATTCAATTTAAAATTCATATTCAAACTTACCCTTCACAAAAGCTATCAATATTTATTACTTAACAATCTAGCTTTTTGCTTATTCCAATCTCTCTGTTTAATTGTTTCGCGTTTATCGTGTAATTTTTTACCTTTACCGATACCAATCAATAATTTAACCTTTCCACGATCATTAAAATAAATCTTCAATGGAACGATAGTAATACCTTTAGTATTAAAATCACCAATAATCTTACTAATTTCTCTTTTATTTAACAAGAGTTTTCTTACACGATTTTCTTTATGAGAAAACAAAGGATTTTGCTTAATATATTCAGCAATAATCAAATTATGAATAAACAGCTCATTATTATCAGGAGCAACAAAACCATTAGTAATATTACAACGCCCCAGACGCAAAGACTTAACTTCACTGCCCAACAAAACGATACCAGCTTCAAAAGTATCAGAAATCGCATATTCAAATCTAGCTTTACGATTTTCAACAATCAAACCAGTTTTAAAAGACAATTTATTATTCAATTTTGACATAATTCATAAATTACCACAAAAATAAAAAATGTTGCAATAAATAAATTATTGTAAAAAACAAACAAATAAATATAATATACGGCAGAACTTTATGAAAAAAATAAAATAAAGGCAAAATAAAGGAAAGAAATATGAATATGAAAAAAATAACTACAATAATTACAGCGTTATCAACAGTATTATTAATCCAAGAAGCAAATGCTGGATTTTATATGGGAGCAAACATATCAGGATACTCAAAAGCAGATTTAGAAAAAACAATACAAGATAAAGATGCAATGTTCTGGTCTGTTGCATTAGGATATAAATTACCATTTTTAATTCCATTATCAATTGAAGCAGAATATTCTCAAAACAAACTAGAAATGGACACAATGAAAACATTTAATGCAAATGCATATTTCTTTGTTCCATTTATTCCAATTGTAAGCCCTTATGTAGGAGTTGGTGTAGGAAACACAAAAGTAAAACTTGAAACAGAAGCAAAAAACAATTTATTAACTCAATATATGGGTGGAGTAATGGTAAAAGTTCCATTTTTCCCAGTTGCTGCAAATATAGAATATAGATATATGGACTTCCACAAAAACAACATTTCACAAGTTGTAATGGGAATAAAATATATGTTCTAATAAAATTAAAACGAAAAATAAGAAAGCTCTTTTTAAGAGCTTTTTTTAATTCAAATCAAAAACATTTTTACAAAGATAAAGGTTTAACTTTAACCCCATATAAAGTTTCAAAATTTTTAGTAGTAATTTCAGAAATAGTTTCAAAAGAAACACTTTTAATTCTTGCTAATTCTTCAGCAACATATTTTAAATAACAAGGTTCATTCAATTTGCCACGATAAGGAACAGGAGTTAAATAAGGACAATCAGTTTCAACAAACAACCTATCTAAAGGTATATTTGCAAAAATATCTCTTAAATCCTGTGCTTTTTTAAAAGTTATAATACCAGTAGCACCTATATAAAAACCTAAATCTATATAGTTTTTAGCCTCATCAGCTAAACCAGTAAAGCAATGAATAACTCCACGACCTCCACGTTTAACAAAATCTTTTAAAACTTGATAAGTATCATCACCAGCTTCACGAGTATGAACCATTAAAGGAATATCCAATTCTAAAGCCAATTCAACTTGTAATTGAAAAATTCTTTTTTGAATTTGTTTTTCTTCATCAGTAGGGTCATTAAAATAATCTAAACCACACTCACCTATTGCTAAAATTTTATTACGATATTTCTTTACATTATCAATAAAGACTTGTCTTAATTCATCATCAGTTTGAGAAACATTAGAATCATAAGGATGAATACCAATAGTAGTCCACAAACCATACTTATTTGCAATATCTAACAATTCAGGAAAATCGCCCCAATAACTGCAAACGGTAAGCATTCCCTCAACTCCATTATCACGAGCAGCTTTCAAAACATCAGGTAATCTGTCTTTCAATCCATCAAAATTCAAATGGCAATGAGAATCAACTAACATCAACACCTCCAAGTTTTTTCAAAGTCAAAATAATTGTAGATTCTTTTTCTAAATTAACCAACAAAGTCTTTTTAAATAAATTATCAATAAAAGCTCTGATATCAAATAACCTATTAACATTTAAATCCTTATCAGAACAATTACCAGATATTATATTAATAATATTTTTATCAACATTTGATAAAGAGTTCAAACAATTACTATCAAAATTATATTTAATAGCAAAATCAATAAACCTTCTAACCAAAGAATTAAATATCAAATATTTATCATTATTTTTAGCTATATCATTTGCAAATTTATTTAAATCAACAGCAGAGCAATTTTTAATATTAGTAATAATATTATTCATATCTAATATAATATTCATAAAATCTAATCTGTATAAATCAAAAGCAGAACCGATAGAACCATTACTAAAATTAATCAATTCATTCAGTAAATCAGAAGATATTGAAGGTATATTATCAACAAGTAATCTTTCAACGACTTCATCATCTAAAGCAGAAAATTTTAAAATTCTACATCTTGATTTTATAGTATCTAAAATATTATGTAAGTTATGACAAACTAATAAAAACAAAGTTTTTGCTGGAGGTTCTTCTAAAATTTTCAATAAAGCATTAGCAGCTTTTTCATTTAAATCATCAACAGCATCAATAATAACCACACGATAATCACCCAAAGAAGAGCTGACAGAAAAAAATTCTTTTAAATTAATAATATCTTCAATAGGAATAACACTTTTACCAGCTTCATAATTTGGTTCAACAACTTTTAAATCAGGAAATGTTCCTAAAATAATTTGATCAAATATTTTATCATTAGCATCAATTTGCAAAGAAGAAGCATTCAACCTTTTTTCATTCAAATAAGATTCTGATTGATTATTAAAATGTAAATCATCTGCATCATCATAAAAATTATTCTCATTATCAATATTTTCATCATCAGAAGATAATTCTAAATCATCACTTAAATCAAAATCTAATGAAGATGATTTATCATTATCATCTAAATCAAACAACATATCATCTTTATTTTCTGATTTAACAGAGCTTTCTTTTACAGCAGCTGACTTTGATTTTTTCACTCTTTTAACAGGCGTCCAAAATTCCATAGGTTTATTTTCAGGTTCAGGGCTAGTTGCAAAAATAAACCTAGCAACACGATAAGCAAAAGTAGCCTTTCCAACACCTTTATCACCAACTAACAACCAAGCGTGATGAAAATTCCCACTTTTAAAAGCAGATAAAAAATCAGCTTCATTTGATTTATGCCCTAATAGCAAAGGGTTAACCTTATTGCTAATCGGTTTAAAATTAACCGAATTATTATCAGAATTACTTACCATAATAAACCAATTTTATTTAAGATTGTTTATTAACAATTAAATTAACATCATCTAATGATAAATATTGTAAATTCAAATTACAAGACTGATTTACTACATCAACTATATTACGATAAACATCATATAAAGTTTTTTCAGCATCAATAATTTTAACTCTATAAGAATAATCTTTTGCAATATTCAAAAAAGCTTCTCTAACCTTAATATGAAAGTCAAAATCTTTATTTTCGAATTTACCAACTTCAACAGCTCTATTCAAAACATTTTCCGGGTCAGCATCTAAATATAAAGTTAAATCAGGAGTACAATCAGAAACAAAATGTCTAATTAACAATTCAACCTTATCAGCATTTTCTTGACCATAATTAACCCCCTGATAAGCACGTGTTGAATCATAAAACCTATCACTAATAACAATTTTACCATCATTTAAAGCTGGAATAATAACAGATTTAACATGTTCAACTCTGTCAGCAAAAAATAATAACATTTCCGTTTCTGGATGCATATCTTTATTTTTAACAATATTTCTTATATCAGCACCAACAGAAGTCAAAAAAGGTCCTGGCTCACGAGTAGAAATAACATCAAAACCAGAATCAGAAAAAGTTTTACTTAACAAAGATAATTGAGTTGATTTACCAACACCATCACCACCTTCTAAAGTAATAAATAATCCTTTTTTATTTTTTATCATAACTTACCCCAATATACTTAAGAAAATCTGACGAATATTTTCAAAAAACTTTCCAAAAATACTCATAGATTCAACAGCTTCTTTTGTAATTAAATCAAATTTACGCTCTTCTCCATCTGGTAAAGTTAAAACTAACTGCCCAACATTTTTACCTTTTGAAAAGCCACCATTTATCGGACTATCATAAACAGCCTTTATTTTAACATCAGATGGTTTCATATTTTTTGGCAAAGTAAGTATAACAGGTTTAGAAACAGTCAAAGCAACCTCACGTTTTTTACCAAACCATACTTTAGCTTTAACAACTTCATCTTCAGGTTTAAAGAAAATATAATTATCAAAATTCTGGAAAGCCCAATTAAATAATTTTTTAACTTCAGTAAATCTAGAATTTAAACCATTACGATTCATCAAACCATTAACAACAATAATAAATCTACGATTTTGTAATTTAATACTTGCTGTAATAGAATAACCACCAGCATCAGTATGTCCAGTTTTTAAACCATCAGCACCAACTTGAGAACGCAATAAATCATTTCTATTATAAGAATTCCATAAAACATTTTCATCATAAACAAACTGTTTAATAGAAAAATAATGATAAAATTCAGGAAAATCAGAAATCAAATGACTTGATAAAATAGCCAAATCACGAACCGACATTAAATGAGCTTCATCTTCCCAACCAGAAGAATTTTTCAAATAAGTATTATTCATACCAAGTCTTTTAGCATATTCCATCATTTCAGAAACAAAAGCTTCTTCAGTTCCGCCAATACTTTCAGCAGCCAAAACACAAGCATCATTACCTGATAAAACAATAATACCTTTGATTAAGTCTTCAACTTTAATCTTATCACCAACATTTAATGTGTGAATACCCATATGAGAACCACGTTGACGTTCCATTTGTATAGCTTTAGCTTTCACACTATTTGTAATAGTAAATTCATCAGTTAATTTAATCTGACCATTTTTAATTTTATCAAATAAAACATAAATAGTCATAAGCTTACTCATAGAAGACGGAGGAACAAGCTTATCAGCATTTTTATCATACAAAACTTCACCGGTATCATAATCCATAACGATAGCCTGTCCAGCTATAGTTGAAGGAGCTTCAACAAAATCAGCAACATTAGCAAAAGAAAAATTTACACTTAAAGAAAAACAAATAATAAAAGAATAAAATTTTTTTAACATTACACACCTTAATTTTAAAATTAACTAGCCATTTGTTTTAAAGCCTCAATTCTTTTTTCAATCGGAGGATGAGTAGATCTCATACCAGATAGAATACTGAACAAAGACTTTTTATTTTTATCCAAAGGATTTTCTATACACATAGCAGAAGATGCAGGATTTGAATGCAAAGATTCAACCTGAGCATCAACAGAAATCTTTTTCAAAGCATTTGCTAAAGCGTCAGGATTGCGAGTAATCAAAGCAGCAGTAGCATCAGCTTGATACTCACGTTTTCTTGATAAAGCAAAATGGATTAGTGGAGCAATAACATAACCAAAGAATATAAAGAACAAAGCAATTAAAAGAATTATAAGTTCACCACCCCCATCTTTACTATTTCTACTACGTCTTCTAGTTAAAGAGCGAAGTAAAACAGCACCAACAAAAGTAAAAAATCCTATACCGGCAACTATTAACATCATTGTTCTTATATCTCTATTACCAATATGTGCCATTTCGTGAGCAATAACACCTTCTAACTCTTGCTTATCAAGCTTATTTATAATGCCAGAAGTCAAAGCAATAATACTATGTTCAGGATCTCTTCCAGTAGCAAAAGCATTCAAAGATTCATCTTCAATAATATAAACTTTCGGCGTTGGTAAACCAGCAGCAATAGCAACATTTTCAACCAAACGATAAATCATAGGATTATCTTTTTTATAAATTTCTTTTGCATTAACTCCTCTCAAAATAATTTTACCACCAAAAAACCAAGATATAAAAATCCATATTAAAGCAGCAAAAACAATCCAAGGAAGATAAATCAATATTTCATTAGAAAATATGATACCATCAATAAAATACAAAGGCTTATCATCTAAAAACGCTATCATAAAATAAGATAAAAAAGAAAAAACATAAGCAGAAATAATATAAGCAACAGGGAACATTAAGATAATCCAAAAAGTTCCCCATTTATTAGAATTAATATGCGAATAAATTGTTCCAGCCATAAAATATTCCTATAACAAAATTTTAAAACTTAATAGAAGGACGTTGTTTTGCAGCAGCAGCTTCACTTTCATCCAATTCAAAAAAGTCTTCTTTTTTAAAACCAAATAATTTTGCAATAATATTCTTTGGAAAACTTTCAATCGCAATATTTATAGCTCTAACATTGGAATTATAAAAACGACGAGAAGCCATAATTTTATCTTCTGTATCAGTTAACTCTTGTTGCAACTCTAAAAAGTTTTGATTAGCTTTCAAATCAGGATAATTTTCAGACAAAGCAAACAAACTTTTCAAAGTATC
The DNA here is from genome assembly GCA_949283075.1 of uncultured Pseudomonadota bacterium. Taxonomy (GTDB): domain Bacteria; phylum Pseudomonadota; class Alphaproteobacteria; order Rs-D84; family CASDRH01; genus CASDRH01. The sequence continues at coordinate 32,918 of CASDRH010000011.1, forward strand.
AGTCAACATATTCTGGTCAGCAGATTGTTGAGCAATATTTCCAGAATTAGACATAGCAATATTACGAGCTTTAATTACAGCATCTAAAGTTTCTCTTTCGTGTTTAGCATAACCTTTAACAGTTTCAACTAAATTTGGGATTAAATCATATCTACGTTTTTGTTGAGATTCAATATCAGATACAGCTTCTCTAACATTCTGACGTAAAGCAACCAAGCTATTATATGCTAAAATAACATATAAAACTACAATTCCACCAAATATTGCTAAATAATGAACCATTGTTAATTTTTCCATAATAACTCCTTTCAAAAATAAATTAAAATTATTAAATCAGAATTATAATAATACTTTTAAAGCAAATAATCAAGGAAGTGAAAAAATTTTTTACTTAATATATTTTTTAGTTTCTTCCAATTCTTCCAAAGTATTAACATCAGCTGGAGCTTCTTCAACAAGCTTCATTTTATCAATAACTTTACAATAAATAGACATACCATTTTCCAAAGCTCTTAATTGTTCTAATTTTTCACGATCTTCAAGAACCCCAACAGGACAATCAACCATTTTTTTCAAAGCAGAAGCTTTATAAACATAAATACCTATATGATGATATAAATCTTGATTTTTACATTTATCAGGGTCACGAGTAAATGGGACAGTAGCACGAGTAAAATATAAACACCTAGCTTCTTTTTCACCATCTTTAATACCCATAACAACTTTAACAGCATTAGGGTCAGTTTTCAATTTATCATCTTTAATAACCATCGCACAAGTTGCAATATCACAATCAGTTTTTTTAAGCAACTCAACTAAAGAATTACATATTGAAGGATCAACATTAGAATTATCACCTTGAAAGTTAACAACTATATCATATTTACTACCATCAGGATCAATGCTTTTCAAAGCAGCAGCAATTCTATCAGTTCCACTTGGTAAATAAGGGTCTGTTAAAACAGCATCTGCTCCAAATTTTTTACATTCATCAATAATCAATTGATCTCCAGCAGCAATAAGAATATCACCATCAATAGCATTTTTAACATTTTCATAAACTCTTTGAATCAACGTTTTACCATTTATATCTAATAAAGGTTTATTAGGTAATCTAGTAGCAGCCAAACGAACAGGTATCATAGTAATAACTTTTGACATAAAAAATCCTTTCAAAATCTTAATAAAATTCTAATTATAAATTAATAAAGACAATTTTAAATCATAAGCTATAAATTGACAAGTATTATTAACCTCTAATATAAAAAATATAGCAGATAAATAATAATTATATCTGCTAATATTTAAAACGATAAATAAAAAATATCTAACTAAAACCTATAAAATAAGCCTGCAGTAATTTTATATAAAGCTCTTTCATAAGCCCCATCTAAGTATCTATTTAATGAATTATTATAAGCTGATAATAAAGAATATGTATAATTTGATTTAACATCAAATATGGTATTATCATCATCATTATAAGATAAAGACAAAATTCCAACTCCCGCAGTAGTAAATAATCCAAAGCTATCTGTTATATTTAAATCAAAGCCAACTCCTAAATAAAGAGAAGCCATCATCCTCTTACTTTTTGTATAGAACTTATAATAACCATCTAAATTATAATAAATTCCATCAATAACTAAATCACCTCCATATCCCTCTTTTTCAATAGTCTTACTATAAAAAGAGTAAATTATTCCTAAAGATAAATAAAAATTGAAATATTTTTTATCATATAACGAATAATCAGTAATAATAAAAGAAAATTCATGCCCTATATTTTTAACTGTCAACTCATCACTATTAATAAAATTCAAATAATTTTTCTTTATTTTACTATCATAATTAATATTAGTATAACCAAAATTTAAATAAATGTTTTGTCTTTGCTTAGTTCCAAATTCAAATCCAAAACCAGGTTCAAGCATATTAGCAAATAAAGATATACGTCTTGTAGAATCAATAGAAGAATTTTCATCAGCAGTAGTTTTATCAAAATCACTATCAACATTCAATTTTTCAGAATTACTATTATTTAAAGAAATTTGACTTTCATTATTCTTTACATCATTACCAGCTTTCTTATTTTCTGTATTTAAAATTAAAGCAGCAGATTGATTCAAATCATTATTATTTTTAACGACTTCTTCTTTCTCATTAACTTCATAATCTTTCTTTCCAAAATTATCATTATAAATATCAACAA
>CASDRH010000012.1 GCA_949283075.1 uncultured Pseudomonadota bacterium
AATTGATAAAAATATTTTTCTCATATATACTCCTATATTTTATTTTTTGGATTTAGCCATTTTGACTAATCCAGAACCTCTTTAAATGTAAGATTTTGACAAAAACAATAAACTAAAATATTATTTTATCAATAAACAAAATTACAAGAAAACATAATTATATGATTTTAAAGAAAAAATCAAAACAAATTAATAAATTAATTAAAATTTATCAGATAGCTATTTTACAGAATCCAAAGCTTTTGTCAAAACAACATAAACTTTACCTAGTAACCCTTCTTCCAAAAATAAATACAAGAATTTATCTCTATCATATCTATTTGTAGCATCCAAAACTCTATCATAAGCAGATTTAAATCCTTCAACTGCCGCCAACAAAGATTCATTTTTTTTCAATGAACGACGCAAAGTTTCGTCAAAATCCACTTGATTTTCTTTAGCATTCAAAATAATTCTACAAGTCGCTACAATACGATTATTTCCATATTTTTCCATCTCTGAAGAAATTATCAATTCACTAGCAATACCAGATCTTGTAATAATATCTGTCAAAGCATCGGCAAAAGTTTCCATAACAACAGGGAACACCTTAAAGAATTCAGAAGAATAAGTCAGTTTCACAGATTCAATCATACGTCTAGCAATAACTTCTAAATTATCATTTATTTTAGTATTAACATTATTCAGCTTTACAAAAAAAGCCCTACTTTTAAATAAAAAGAATAAAATATAAAAGAAAATTAAAATCAACAAAGCCAAAATGACAGGAAGAGCAATTGTCAAAATAATACCAGAGATATCATAAGGAGAAGCATTAACAAACCCGCTAAATCCTTTTATAGAATCAGCATAATTAATGCTGTAATAAATCCATAACAACATACTAATTACAAAAACACTAGTAACAACAGAAATCAAAATCATAATTCAATCCTCTTCACATAAAATAATAATTATAACGATTATACTATAAAAAAGGATAAAATTACAGAATTTTATAAAAATTAAATTCAAAATATACACATAAAAAAATTTAATATTAATACTTGTATTAAAAGATTATATTGATAAAATTAAAACATCAAAAATCACAAAATTATTAATTAAAGAAGGAAGAAATATAATATGTCATTACAAAACATAAAAAGAGACTATGATGTAATAATAATAGGTTCAGGCCCAGCAGGATTCACATCATCAATGTATCTAGCACGTGCAGGATATAAAGTAGCAGTAATCACAGGAGAAATCAAAGGCGGAGAAATAACAAACTCATTAGAAGTAGAAAACTTTCCAGCATTTCCAGAAGCAATTTCAGGTTTTGATTTAATGGCAAAAATGGAACAACAAGCATTAAAATTCAAAGTAACAATGATAAACGGGATAGTAAAAGATGTTGACTTTGATGATTTTTTCACAAAAAAGATAATATTAGAAAACGGAGAAGAATTAATAGCAACAGCAGTAGTAATTGCGACAGGATCATCTCCAAGAAGATTAGGAATTCCAAACGAACAACAGTATATAGGAAGAGGAATATCATATTGTGCTACATGCGATGGTTTCTTTTATAAAGATAAAAATGTAGCAATTGTTGGGGGAGGAAACACAGCAATATACGAAGCATTATATTTATCAAATATGGCAAAGACAGTGCATATCATACACAGAAACGCAACATTCAACCGCGTTGAAAATATATTGATTGAAAGATTATATACATTATCAAATGTAAAGATTCACACACTATCACAATTAGAAGAATTAAAAACAGACAACGGAACTTTAACAGGAGTAAAAATAAAACAAAAAGTTACAGGAGAAACAGAAACACTTGATGTTGACGGATTATTTGTTGCAATCGGGCAAGTTCCAAACACATTATTCTTGCGAGGAAAAATATATATGGACGAAGCAGGAAACATTATAAGAAACCCAGACACATCAGCAACAAATGTTGAAGGAGTATTTGCTTGCGGAGATGTTGCACATAAATACAGACAGCTTGTAGTTGCCGCAGGATACGGAGCAATCGCCGCATTAGATGCAGAACATTATTTAAGAAAATTAGAAGCACAAATTGCAAGACAAAAACAAATAAATTCATAATAATAAAAATAAAAGCCAGTATAAAAACTGGCTTTTAAATTAAACTAAATCAAATATTTTTATATACTCTTCTTAAAAATTCCCAAGCCTCTTCCAATTTATCAAACTCTTTTGAAGCTCCTGGAATATAAACTATAACCTTTTTGTAAAAACGCTCATTAATTATTTTCACTATAAATTTTTCTTTTACAGAATCATCTATCTCTAAATAATTATAATAAGCTTCTTTACGATTATCTAATTCATAACCATTAATCATAGCTACATAATTATTCTTATCTAAAAAAATACTCCAACCTTTTTCAATCTCAAAATCTTGATTAACTTGATAAGGAAATAAAATATGAGTAAAAGCATATAAAAAGTATACAAAATATAAAATAAGTTTCATAAAATTAAGCATAAATTAAATTCTCCAAAAAAAAATAATCAAAAACGATAATAAAAAACAAAAAAATAATCAAGGAATAAAAAATCCCTTATAAAAGGGATTAATAAAGTATAAAGACGAAATATATTATCTGCGTTGTCTATCAACTTGACGCATTACATGCAAAGCTCCACGGAAATAATCAAGTCCAGTAATAACAGTAATAAATGCAGCCAAAGCTAAAACACAAACACCAGCGGTATAAATATGTTCAGGAACATTTATCAAAGCATATCTAATAGTAAACTTTCCAAAAGGATTTCCCAAAATCAATAACCCAGTAGCAATCAATTGCAAAGTAGTTTTATATTTAGCAAGCTTTGTAACGTGAATTTTAACACCATAACCACCGACATATTCACGAAGTCCAGAAACGAATACCTCTCTTAAAATAATAACAGTAGCCAAAGAAGTTTCCAAAACACCCAAAAACTTTGTTTGAGCCAACGCAAACAAGCAAGCAACAACCAACAATTTATCAGCAATAGGGTCCAAAAATCTACCAATTTCGCTAGTTAAATTCATTTTTCTTGAAAGATAACCATCAAAGAAATCAGTTAAAGCCAAAAACACATATAATAAGAAAGCATATTGCGTCGCCATAACAATATTGCCACCATCAGTATACTGCATTAACATCCAGAAAATAACAGGAATAAAAACAATTCGTAAATAAGTCAAAATATTTGGTAAAGAAAACATAATATCCTCCTTAATAATTAATGAAAATGGTCATAAATTCTTTTTGCAAGATTTTTATCAATACCATCAACCTTTGCAATTTCACTTTCAGTTTTATTTATTATATTTTTAACAGAACCAAAATGCAACAATAAAGCCTTTTTCTTTTTCGCACCGATTCCCTCAATTTCATCAAGTTCAGAAGTAAAGGTTTCAGAAGCTCTTTTCTTTCTATGAGTAGTAATAACAAATCTATGAGCTTCATCACGCAATCTTTCAATAAAAAACAGCAACGGAGAATCAGAATCCAACTTTACAGGTTCTTTTCCACGCATAAACAAAGTTTCTTCTGGTTTATTTCTATGTTCACCTTTTGCAACTCCTATAATAGGTATTTCAACACCTAGCTTTAACAAAACTTCATTAGCAATAAATAACTGCCCTCTTCCACCATCAATCAATATCAAATCAGGGAAATTATTTTCATCAACTGCACGAGTATATCTACGTTCTAAAACCTCCCGCATCATAGCATAATCATCACCAGCAATATCAGATTGTATATTATATTTACGATAAAGTTTTTTAGTAAAGCCAGAATCCTTTTTAAAAACAATCATAGCTCCAACTTTTTGCTTACCAAACAAATGGGAATTATCAAAAACCTCGATATGATTGATTGGTTTAGAAATATCAAAAATCTTTGCAATTTCAATTAAAAACTGTTCATCTTTCATTAAAGAATTTCTATGTTTAATCAAAGCCTGTTTAGCAAGAGCAACAGCATCATCAATAATCAATTTTTTATCCCCAATTTTAGGAGCAATAATTTTAAACCCAAGTAATTGTTCAGTTTCAGATTTAATATTCAAATTATTCTCATCAGAATTATCAAAATCGGAAGAAATCCAAATTTCTTTTGGCAAAGCAGAAGAATTTTGTTCAGAATAAAACTGATTTATAAAAGCCATCAAAACATCAAATTCAGAAGCATTATCAGCATTAGAAGGGAAGAAATCAAACGACCCAGAAATCATAGAATTCCTGATAAAAACTATATGAATAGAAAAAAACTCAGAATTTTTAATACTTAAAGTATCATCTTTATAAACAGCAATAATATCGACATTATCATCAGTTAAATTATAAAGGCTCTTCTGTTGTTGCAAAGAAGAAATCAGCTCAATTTTATCACGAATATCTTTAGCACGTTCATACATCATTTTACTGCTAAAATTCTGCATTTCTTTTTTCAACTCATCAATCAAATCAGAACTTTTACCCAATAAAAAGCTAACAGCATTTTTCACACTAGAAATATAATCATCACGACTCAAATCATCAGAAGCAAAAAAATTTTTTCCAATCATACAAGGAGCCATACAACGTTTTATCTGATGCAATATACAAGGGCGAACACGATTTTTAAGACTTATATCAGAACATATTCTGATACCGAAAGCCTTTTGCAATAATTTAACCGCTTCATTTATATCACCGATAGAAGCATAAGGTCCAAAATAATACTTATCATCAGTTTTCTTTTTCTCCATACCGGATATACGAAATTTTTGTAATCTTGGAATATCTTCTTTTGTAATAACGAGATAAGGATAGCTTTTATCATCTTTCAACAAAATATTGTATTTAGGCTTTAAAGACTTAATCAAATCACTTTCAAGTAATAAAGCTTGGTATTCAGTTTTAACCTCCACAATTTCCATACTAGCAGTAGATAAAACCATATCTTGAATTCTGCGAGACAAGCCTTTTAAATCAGTATAATTTTTTATACGATTACGCAAATTTTTTGCCTTACCAACATAAAGCAACCTACCATTTTTATCAAACATTCTGTAAACACCAGGAGTAATAGGAGCATTCTCCCAAACTTTTTTAATAACCTCTACCCCAGTATTTTTAAAAGTTCTGTTATTTTCTATACTTAAATCCTGATTCATAATCAATAAACCCACAAAATTTTTTTTATCTTTAAAAAGCCCCAAAATTATAGTATACTAATGCAAGTATGTTAAAAGCATAAAATTATTCAAAAATAATAAACTAAAAGGAGAAAAAATGAAAACAAAAATATTATATTCAGGTCGTTCTATGATTGAAATGTTAGGTGTGTTAGCAATTATGGGAATCATCACAGGAATGTCAATTGCAGCATACAATATGGCAATGAGCACATTAAAATCAGGTCGAGTATCTGAAGAATTGTTAAAAATTCAACAATCAGTAAAATCATTGTATTCAGAAGGAACATATACAGGAATCAAAACAGAAACATTCATTTCATTGGGAACATTGCAAGAAATACCAGGTTCACAAGGAACAAAAGCTAAAAACCAATATGGTGGTGAATACATTCTTGAAGAAGGTCAAAATGGTTTAAGCTATAAAATCACAATGACAATGGTAACAAAAGGTGATTGTACACAATTCGTAACAAAGAAACAAGAAGGTGTAGTATCAATCACAGTAAACGGTTCAACTTGGAACGCATCATCAGGACAACCAAACGCAACAGAATTGGTTCCACAATGTCGTGATGAATCAACAGTTACATTTGAATACAGATAAAGAAAAGAAAATATAATAAAAGACCGCCGAAAATGGCGGTTTTTTTATAACAAATGATAAAATAGCAAATAAGTTTTTATTTGATTTTTAAATAAATATATCAGATAATAACGAAACAAAATAAAACAACAAAGAATAATAAAAAGGTGAAATGATGTCTATATACAGAACCCACACTTGTGCAGAATTAACAGAAAAAGAAGCCGGACAAAAAGTAAAACTATCAGGTTGGATAAACACAAAAAGGGACCATAAAAATCTACTATTCATAGATTTAAGGGACCACTATGGACTAACACAGTGCGTAATAGAATCATCACATAAAGACTTTAAGGAAGCAGAAAAATTAAGAATAGAATCCGTAATAATGGTAGAGGGCGTCGTAGTAAAAAGAGATGCTGAAACAATAAACGAAAACCTACCAACAGGAAAGATAGAAATAAAAATCGAAAATCTTACAGTTTTATCAGAATCAGATATATTACCAATATTAGTAAATAGCGATGAAAAATTCCCAGAAGATTTAAGATTAAAATACAGATATATAGACTTACGCAGAAAAAAACTACAATACAACATAAAGATGAGAAGTAAGATAATAAAATCTTACAGAGATAAAATGTGGGAAGCAGGATTTAACGAACTAATAACTCCTATATTAACAGTATCATCACCAGAAGGAGCAAGAGACTTTTTAGTTCCAAGCAGAAAGCACCCAGGAAAATTTTACGCTTTACCACAAGCACCACAACAATTCAAACAGCTATCAATGGTAGCAGGATTTGATAAATACTTTCAAATTGCCCCTTGTTTCAGAGACGAAGATTCAAGAGCAGACAGAGTATTAGAATTCTATCAATTAGATTTAGAAATGTCATTTGCAACACAAGAAGATGTGTTAAACACAATGACTCCGATAGTATTAAAAGTCTTTGAAGAATTTAAAGACATATCAGGAAAAGAAAGAACTATTGATAAAAACATACCACACATAACATTCACAGACGCAATGGAAAAATACGGAAGTGATAAACCAGATTTAAGAAATCCATTAGAAATTGTGGACACAACAGAAGTATTCAAAAAATCAGAATTCACAATTTTTGCAGATGCAATAAAAACAAAAGGACATATAGTAAAAGCAATATGTGCTCCTAATACAGCAGACAAGCCAAGGTCATTTTTTGATAAATTAGGAAACTGGGCAGTATCAGAAGGAGCAGCAGGACTAGGCTACATAGCATTTGATAAAGAAGGTCCAAAAGGTCCAATCGCAAAAAAATTAACAGAAGCAGAAATAAACGAAATAAAAACAATCTGCAAAGCAGAAGATAATGCATCAATATTCTTTGTATGCGGTTCACCAAAATACTGGGAAATACAAAAATTTGCAGGATCTGTAAGAACAAAATTAGCAACAGAACTTGAACTAATAGATCAAAGCACATTTAAATTCTGCTGGATAGTAGATTTCCCATTCTATGAATACAATGAAGACGAAAAGAAAATAGACTTCTGCCACAATCCATTTTCAATGCCACAAGGAGGATTAGATTCTTTGTTAAACAAAGACCCACTTGATATTTTAGCACACCAATACGATATGGTATGTAATGGATACGAAATATGCTCAGGAGGAGTAAGAAACCATTCTGTTGAAGTAGCATACAAAGCATTTGAAATTGCCGGATATACAAAAGAACAAGTTGACACAAAATTCTCTGCAATAATAACAGCATTCAAATACGGAGTACCTCCACACGCTGGCTGTGCATACGGACTTGAAAGACAAATAATGCTATTATTAGATGAGCCAAATTTAAGAGAAGTAATCTTATTCCCACCAAACCAAAAAGGAGAAGATTTAATGATGGGTTCTCCATCAGAAATTGATGAAAAACAATTAAGAGAGTTGTATATAAAAACAGTAAAACCTTTATAAAAATAATAAGAACAAAATAAAACAAAACCCATCAAATAAATGATGGGTTTTTAAATAAATAAAATCTGTAATAATCACTCTCCCCCCCCCCCAGATAAATTTAAATTCTTTTTAATTTTATATGCATATTTTTTCATAGAATCATCAAAAACTTTATTATTATTAGAATTATAAATATCAAAATAAGCTAAATTATATTTATAAGAATTACAATCCATAACATCACCACGTTTAGCTTTTTTATTAATATATTCTTCTTTTGTTTTAGAAAAATAATGATTAGTTCTAATATCATAAATCAACTCAGTTTTACCAAAAACTCGCATAGAATGAGGATTAAGAGCATAAACAAAATCAGGATTAACAATACATTTAAACAAAGAATCAAAATTTTCAGCTCTATGATTAAATCTCTCAATCACTAACTTACTACCAGCATATTTTACAGAAGCATCAAAAGTATCATTCCAAGAATCTCCAAAAATCAACCAAGGAGACAATATTTGAACTTTATCATTATTATCATATAAAACATCTTTAACAGAATTTTTATTCAAAGGTTGTATAAACTCATCAATATCAACTACTGCAAGCCATCTAGTCTTACCTCTAATTTTCTTTATACCATCAGCATACATATGCAACTGCTCACCTTTTTTATGCCCTTTCCAAAAAGTATAATCAACCAAACCAGAATCAATATACTTTTGTAAAACCTCTTTTGTATTATCAGAACTTTCATTATCATAAATATAAAACTTTTCAACTCCCATTAACTTATAATACTCTATCCATTCCTGCAAATAATCAGCTTCATCTTTTGCACAAGCCAAAACAGATAAATAATTATCATATTTCTTATTATTTTAGAAAACAAAGCATGAAAAGGACTTATAGGCATAACATCACGTTTAATATAAGCATAAATTCTAATAAACTCTCTTAATTTACTAAAAGGGACAAAAATCAACAAGAAACTAATTAAAGCTTTATAAACTTTAAATAAAAAATTACTCATAATAAACCTCCAAATTAAAGCTCAATAATTTCATAATTAGATTTATCAGACATAAGCTTTTTCAACAAAGCATTATTATGCATATGGCCACCTTTAAAAGAATGATACTCTGCAATCACAGGATATCCACAAGTAGATAAATCTCCAACAGCATCCAAAATCTTATGACGAGCAAATTCATTTTTAAAACGAAGTCCTTCTTTATTCAAGACACGCTTATCATCAACACCTATACCAGTTTTAAGGCTAGCCCCCAAAGCAAAACCTTTTGAATGCCAAAATTCAATATCTTTCAACCTAGCAAAAGTTCTAGCCAAAGCAATTTCCTTACGATAATTTTCAGGAGTAATAACGACCCTTGCAGTTTGAATACCGATAGCTTTTGTATCAAATACAATTTTAACATCACAAAGCAAACCATTAAATTTTTCATTTGGTAATAATTGAACTTTTGTATCAGATTTTTCATCATAAAATTCAACAGGCTTAACAACTTTCAAATATTTTCTTTTAGCATTTTGGTCAACAATTCCTACACGTTCAAATTGCTTAACAAAGCCAATAGCAGAACCATCAACAATAGGAGTTTCAACACCAAAAGCTTCAATATTTAAATTATCAATACCCATACCAAAGATTGCTGACAACATATGCTCAATAGTATGAATATTACCAATATTAGTACAACCAGACTCAGCAGAAATATTATCAATCTGTAATTTCAAACGAACAGGTTTACCAGAAGTATTATCAATAAAAACTATACCATTATCAACATCAGCAGGATAAATTTTAACACCAACAATTTTACCAGAATGCTGACCAATACTTTTAATAACAACTTCTTTTTTAATAGTTCTTTGATATTTTGGCATAATAATATTTGACATAATAACCTCTTTTACTTTCTTAAAATTAACTTTCCTTTTTCCAACGATTATGAAGCCATAACCATTGTTTAGGGTCTTCTTTAACCCATTTTTCTACAATATCATTTATACGCTGTTGTTCAATTTCAGAAGATTCTTTTAAAAAGAAAGGCTTATCAATAACAATTTTCTGATTAACACCATCTAATCTATAAGAACGCATAGGTAAAATAGGGCATTTAAAAGTTTCAGCTAATTTAACAACACCAGGAGCAGAAGGAGCCTTTCTTCCAAAGAAAGTAGCATCAATAGAACCTTTTCCTTCAAACTTTTGGTCAACAGCAATCATAACAGGTATATTATTTTTTAAGCTTTTAAATAATAACTTTGTTCCAGCCTCACCTTTTGGTATAGGAGTTCCCCCAACAAGATTAATAGAAATATTAAAGAACCAATCAGTCAAATGATTATTAGGGAATCTGTAAACCAAAGAAACCCTCATATCCAAAGCTTTAAAAGGAAGCATCAAAATAGAAATATTTCCATAATGAGCAAACATAACAACAAAAGGTTTACCTTTTAATTCTTCCAAGTATTCCATACCTTCTATTGAAACAAACTTACTATAATTTTTAGCAAAATAATTAAATTGCGGAGTTTCAAATAAGAATTTCAAGAAAACAATCCAAGCATCAGTCAATAATTTCTGACATTGTTCATCAGAATAATCAGGATAACATTTACGAATATTTTTCAAAGTAATCATATTAACTTTTAAATTTAACTTTGAAACAAATCTAGCAGCTTTTTCACCAAGCCAAGACATAATTTTCAAAGGAATCAATCTTCCCAAAACATAAAAAGAAAATAATAATAAAGACTCAATAGGATAAATAATCCATTTATTCAAAGGCAAAGTCGCCTTACCCTGCCCACCACGAATACCAGACATATAATAAAATTTACTAAACAAAGCGATAATAAGGAATACAAAATTAACAAAAAATAAAATTATAAGATAAGGTCGAAAATCAAAATCAATAATAGAAGAGTTAAGAAAATAACCTAATAAAATATTAAATATCAAATTACGATACATAAATTTACGAAAAGATAATTGTTTTATATAAACAACATACAACGCAAACAAAGGAATATATAAATAACCAATACTATAAAGAAATTTATAATTATCAAAAGTTTGTAATATATAATTAAAAAATCCAATTTGCATAACTTTAAACCTTACTTTTAATTTTTTGCAAGATAGTTTTTATCAAACTATCAAAGTTCATTATATCTAATTTAACAGAAAAATTCTTTATAAAATTTCTATATTTCAAAGGAATTTTCACATAATCTTTATCAGTAGTCAAAATCAAAACATCATTACCATATTTATCAACAGAAGAATTTATAATATTTTGTATATCCAATTCAGAATAATTATAATGGTCAGAAAAAACTACTTCATCAATATTTTTAAAACCAAATTTTTTTAAAGAATGAAAAAACTTTTCAGGTTCACCAATAGAACAAAAAGCAACAATATTAGAATTAAAATCAAACTTAGTTTTATCAAAATTAAAATCACTAATAATGTCAGCATTAAAAATATTTTTATTATCAACATTATTTTTAATTAATTTTTGCTTTAAATTAGTTTTATCATCTCTAACAATTATAAAAGCATCAGATTTTTTAACACCAGTATATAAAGACTCTCTTAAAGGGCCAGCAGGAATAACAAAGCCGTTTTTAATACCATTAACACCATCAAAAATACAAACAGAAAAATCTTTCTTAACAGAATTATTTTGCATAGCATCATCCATAACAACAACATCATAATCAGCTTTATCAATAACATTCATACACAATTTACGATTACAATTTATAAAAACATCAGCATTTGATTTTAAATCAATCATTAAAGCCTCATCTCCAACATCAAAAAAAGAATGAATATTACTATCAACCATTACCGCATTTTTACTGCAAGATAACTTACCATTATACCCACGCATAACAACAGCAACTTTCAATCCACAACCAGATAATTTTTCAACCAAAGACAAAACAAACTGACTTTTGCCAGTTCCACCAATATTCACATTTCCAACAGAAATAACAAACTTATTAGAACAATAAGCAAACAAGCCTTGCAAAAACAAATTAATCTTACTAACAAGATTATACAAAAAAGCAAAAGGCAACAATGCTAAAGAAATAAAATTAACAGAATTCCAAAATCTAGGTTGTTGCATTAATACCTCTAAATATTTTACTTACCAAAAACTCTTTTTAAATCATCATAAAGTTCACGACAAATTTTCTCTTTAACCATAGCTTTATCATTAACAAAATCAAAAGCTTTATTAATAATATTATCTTTTTCAACTTTATTTAAATCATCCATATAACGCAAAATCAAAACAGATAATTCACGAATATTCATAACACGGAAAGCAATACTTTCTTCAATCATTTCATCATACATATCTTGGAAGTTCTGATAATTAGGACCAGTAATAACAATACTTTTCAACTGCATAGGTTCAATCGGATTATGCCCACCAATATTAACAAAAGATCCACCAACAAAAACTATATCAGATAAAGAATAAAATAACCCTAGTTCTCCAATAGTATCAGCAACATAAACATTAATATCATCAGAAATTACTTCACCTTTTGACCTTACGGCATATTTTAAATCAAATCTTTCAATACTTTTAATAATTTCATTTAAACGATTAGTATGCCTAGGAATTAAAATCAACAAAGAATCTTTATAAACTTTCAAAACATCAATATGAGAATCAATAATAAATTCATCTTCTCCGGAATGAGTTGAAGAAGCAAGCCAAATATGTCTATCAGAAATTTTACTTTTCATAAAATCAAATTCAGATTGATCATATTTGAAAGGTTCAGCAGAATATTTCAAATTACCGAAACACAAAACATTCTGTCCACCTAAAAAAGAAAACTTTTTCATATCATCATCAGATTTTGCAAATATAATTTTAAAAGCAGATAATAATTTTTTAATAAACCAACGAAGCTTCAACCAAGAATAATAAGATTTATCAGTAATCCTAGCATTCAATAAGAATAAAGGAACATTTCTATTTTTAGCCATCATCAACAAATTAGGCCATAAATCAGAATCAACAAAAAATCCAATATCAGGTTTCCAATGATTTAAAAATCTTCTTACAGAAAAGTAATCATCGATTGGAACAAACTGATGAATAATATTATTTTTACCGTTTAATTTTTTTGAAAGCATTTCAGCAGAAGCAACAGTATTGCTAGTAATCAAAACGAAAGCATCAGAAGGATACTTAATTAAAAAATCATCAGCAAAAGATAATATAGAATTAACCTCTCCAACGGAAGCACCATGAAACCAAACAACTTTTTTATCAACAGGACGTTCAACGGAAGCATATCCAAATCTTTCTTTGAAGCGAACTTCATCAGAAGCTTCTTTACCTTTTTTTCTTCTTTTATTCAAATATAACTTAAAAAAAGGGAATAAAATAACACTTAAAATTCTATACAAAAACATATTAAATTTTTCCTTCTCTTTTCAATCTTCTATAAGCTTTAGATTCCTCAAATTTTTCAGGCTCAATTTTTTCCAATCCAAATTCCTTATCTAATTCCTGTTGTTCTTTAACCATTAAATTTTGTAATTGTATCTTAACATTTTTAAATTCATCTTCAGATAAGTTATCAGGAATATTAAAACATTCGCCCAACTTAACACCGACTTTTGAGAAAGGCTTAATAATCATATACCTATCCCAATTATCTATCAATTTTGCATTTTTACCAGAAATATACAAAGGGACAATAGGAACTTTCGCTTTCATAGCAAAATACAAAGCACTATCAGTAGCAATGGTAAATCTTGGACCGATAGGACCATCAGGAGAAAAAGCCAAGACATCTCCATTTTTCAAAATTTTTAAAGCATCTTTAATTGTTCCAAAGCTACTAGAAGAAGTAGACCCCCAAATAGGCTTAACATTATACAATCTAAAAATATTTGCCATTAAGCGACCATCAGAATGTTTTGAAAAAATACCATAAACTTGTTTTTTAGTATCGTGAACAAGATAAGGAGAAATCATAGACCTACCATGCCAAAACAATAATATATAGCCAGAGTTATTTTTCTTTAAAGTTTTTAATAAATCAAAATTACGACGTTTAATACGCAAAGTCCAAATCCAAATTGTCAAAACAAAAGAAATAATGACAGCAAAACAAAAAGCAAAAAAATTGCTTTTAATTAAACGTTTAAAAAGTCTTTTAACTTTATCAAAAAAAACTTTAAGCATTTCCAACATTTTTCAAATCATCAATATTATCATTCATAGCAAAACAATCATAATTATTGGAAGAATTTAAAAAACCTTTTTCAACGAAAACGTTTTTCAAAATTGAAATTAAATCATTCCACAAAACAACATCATTATAATCATTTCTAATATACGAAGGAATTATATTTTGTTCACAATATTTTATCAATATTTTAATGTGATTATTTGTTAATTTTCCAGATAACAATAATCTGCTTAAAATAATATCAATATCATCAACAGAGCAAACCTTATCATTTACACAATATTGTTTTTGAAAAAATTCATAACGCATAGTTTTACATCTAAAAAACCAAAATAAAATCTCTTCAACAGAATTAAACATCATACCCTCCTATATATTTAAATGATAAAAATTCTAATTACAAAAACTAGAACATTATATGAACAAAAGATAACATACAGAAGTATTAAAGTCAATAAATTCTACCTATAATAGAATATTAAAAAATATAACATATTGATATATAAGGATTTTTTAAAATAAAAATAAAAATATTGACTAATACAACTTTAAGTTGTATATATAAAATATTACAACAAGTAATAAAAATTACTAAATGCTTTGAAATAAAAATAAGGTGTCAATTATAGCAATAAAAAAATCTTATAAAATAGATCACGAAAATATATGGAGAGCTATTGATATTCTAGCAGAAGAAAACGGAATGTCAGTATCAAGGCTTGCAAAAAAATCTGGATTAGATTCGACAACATTCAACAAAAGTAAAAGAATCCAAAAATCAGGAAAAAAACGCTGGCCATCAATGGAAAGCATAATAAAGATACTAAATACAACAAACTGCTCAATGGAAGAGTTTGTAAAACACATGCAATCTGAAAAAATAGAAATAAAACAACCAAACCAAGCTTTAAAGGCAGATAGCACAACAAAATAAAATAATTGCTTCAAAGCCAAATTATGATAAAATTAAATCAAGAAAGCGAGGTTAAAATGTCAAATCAAATAAAAATAAATACATATAAAACATCTATAATAGCAATGTTATTATCAGCATTAATATTATTTATAACAATATTGATAATAGTATTTGCTCCAAAAACAATAACAATATTGGGATTAAATCGTGGCCATATTATGGCTATACATAAACTATTTGGAGTAATATTAAGCTTACTAATAATAAATCATTTAAGGACAAAAATTCCAGTTATAAAAAGCTATATAAAATCATCAACAAACGGAAAATTTCCATCAAAAGAATTTATAACAGCACTTATACTGGTAATAATATCTGTAATAATTGCAATAACAATAAAACCTTTGTAAAAACAAAGGTTTTATTTTAAATAAAACATATGGTTAAAATCAAAATTCTAAATAACAGCGATTACATAGGCAAAATTGCCGAAGAAGAAGCGATAAAATATCTAAAATCAAAATCATATAAAATAATAAAAACAAGATATCGCCCAATAAAGAAAAAAGGGTCATCATCAGGAGAAATAGATATAATCGCATTAAAAGATAAAACATTAATTTTCACAGAAGTAAAATCAAGAAATAATGAAAACAACTTATATTATTCAATTACTCAAAAACAAAAAAATAAAATAATAATTTCAGCGCTAGAATTCATAAAACAAAATCAAGAATTTAAAAACTACGATATAAGATTCGATGTAATATTAATACTAAATGAATCAGATAGAAAAATAAAACATATAAAAAACGCATTTTCATCAGAAATCACAGATTTTCCATTTTAAAATCTTGATTTTTACAAAATCATTGTGCTATTTTAATAACAATATTGGAGGATCGTCTAACGGCAGGACTATGGTTTCTGGTACCATCAATTTAGGTTCGAATCCTAATCCTCCAGCCAATATTAAAGCATCGGTATAAAATATTAAGATGAAAAAAAAGAAATATAAAAACAAAATTATTTCAATATCGATAATCATCACAATAATATCATCTTTAATAATATATAAAAACTACAATGATAAATTGCCATTTAAATACGCAGTATCAATAATACCAACTCCAATATATAACACTCAACAAATACACAGAACATTCGATATAAAAAACAATACTCTAAATTCATATGATAACAAAAAACTAATAAGAGAATTAGAAACAATAGCTCTTCCTCAAACACTATTCAAAATAGAACAAATAATAAAACACAATAACCAAGAGATACTAAAAATCCAAACAGAAGAATATCCTTATAAAAGCAAAGAAGGATATTTTATAGACAGCAGATACGTAAAAAAATACAAACACAAACCTAAAACAAAAAAATTCAAAACAAAAACAAAAGAAGAAATAATCGCACATCTAAATAATATAAAAGAAGAAAATAAAAAAGGAAAAATACAATATATATGGGGTGGAAACATATACAAAGGAATACCTGAAAATATTTTGTATTATAATCAATTAATAACAACAAAATATATAACACAGCAAAATCTATCAAAAAAAGACTTTAACCAATATATATTAAAAGGATTAGATTGTTCAGGTTTATTATACGAAGCAACAAATGGATATACTCCAAGAAATACAAGCAAATTAAAATCATTTGGAGAAGCATTAGACATAGAAAATAAAAGCATAGATGAAATCATAAAACAATTAAAACCTTTAGACTTAATTGTAACTCCGACACACGTAATAATCATACTAAATGATAAAGAAACAATAGAATCAGTATATGATAAAAATGGAGTAAACATAGAAAAAATAAAAGACAGATTAGAAAGATTAACCGAAGAATACACAGCAACTAACAATCCAGAAAATAAAACAAAAAAAGATTGGTTTGTAATAAGAAGATGGATTAAATAATCTATTTATTCAAATCATCTTGCTTTTGTTTTTCCTTACGAATTTTACGCCAATTATCGTGATTTTTCTGATGCTCTTCCAAAGTGCTTGCAAATATATGCCCACCCGTTCCATCAGCAACAAAATATAAATAATCAGTTTTAGCAGGATTTAAAACAGCACGAATAGAAGAAATACCAGGATTACAAATAGGCCCCTTTGGCAAACCAAAAATAACATAAGTATTGTAAGGACTATCTTTCTTTAAATGACCAGTCAATAAAGGCTTACCTTTCATATGGCCATAACCATTTGTAACAGCATAAACAACAGTAGGATCCATTTGCAATCTCATACGTTTCTGAATTCTATTAAGCAAAACAGAAGCAACCATAGGTCTTTCAGCTTCTATTTGAGTTTCTTTTTCAACAATAGAAGCCATAATAATAGCATCTTCTTTTGATTTAATAGAGACATCAGAAGCTCTATTATTCCACTCTTTATCAATAGCTTTTTGCATAGCATCTTTCATCATAAGCAAAAAGTCATCACGAGACATATCTTTACGTATAAAATAGCTATCAGGCAATAAATCCCCATCAGAAACATTAACAGTAATTTTACCAGTAAACCTAGTATCATTTTCAATACGTTCAATAATTTGCTTAACTGTAAGCCCTTCTGGAATAGTAATAAGTTCTTCAAAAACTTTTCCATTTGAAACAATATTTTTAATTTTCCATAAAGAAGCTCCGGAAGGAATTTTATAACGACCTATTTTAACATTATTAAGATTACCAGTAATAAACATCAAGCCTTTAAAAAATGTTTCAGAATAAATGATACCATCATTTTTCATTTTATCTGAAAGAATAGATAAATTCTGCCCTTTTTCTATATCAATAATAACATCTTTATCCAAAGAAGAATGCCAACAAAAAAGCCACAACCAAACTAACAAACAAAATGAAAGTATGATTGTGGCATTTCTAAATTTTTTTGATTGAAAAATAAATTCAAAATTTAATTTATTAAAATAAACAAATAACTTCGAATTATTTTTCTTCATAAACTATTTAACCTTTTTCAAAATCAAAGTAGCATTAGTTCCACCAAAACCGAAAGAATTACTCATAGCATATTCAATATCTTTTTTAACAGGTTTATAAGGAACCAAATCAATTTTAGAATCAACGACTTCATCTTCTGGGTCATCTAAATTCAAAGTTGGAGGCAAAATACCATCACGCAAAGCAAGAGCAGAATAAATTGCTTCAACAGCACCAGCAGCACCCAACAAATGACCGATAGAAGATTTTGTTGATGACATAGATAACTTTGACAAATCACCATTTGCCCCACCGAATAATCTTCTAACAGCAGCAAATTCTTTCAAATCGCCAGCAGGAGTAGAAGTTCCGTGAGCATTAATATAACCAATTTGTTCAGGTTTCAAATCAGCATTTTTCAAAGCAGCAACCATTGCACGATAACCACCATTACCATCTTCTGCAGGAGAAGTAATATGATAAGCATCACCACTCATACCATAACCAACAACTTCTGCATAAATTTTTGCACCACGAGCAACAGCGTGTTCATATTCTTCCAAAACGACAACACCAGCACCTTCACCAATAACGAAACCATCGCGACCTTTATCCCAAGGACGAGAAGCTTTTTCAGGAGTATCATTATAAGAAGTTGATAAAGCACGAGCAGCACAGAAACCAGCAACTCCTAAAGGAGATATACCAGATTCAGCACCACCAGCAATCATAATTTTAGCTTCGCCACATTTAATAATACGAGCAGCATCACCAATTGCATGAGTACCAGTTGCACAAGCTGTAACAACAGAAGAATTTGGTCCTTTAAAACCATACTTTATAGAAACTTGACCTGATGTTAAATTAATCAAAGCAGCAGGAACAAAGAAAGGAGAAATTTTACGAACTCCATGTTCTTTTAAAACAATAGCAGATTTTTCAATAACACCGATACCACCAATACCAGAACCGATATAAACACCAGTTTCTTCTTTTTCTTCATCAGTCAAAGCATCAGCTTTATCTAAACCAGCATCAGAAATAGCTTGGTCAGCAGCTTCCAAAGCATACAAAATAAAATTATCCATTTTACGTTTATCAGGAGCAGGAACTGCATCAATATCATATTCAAATTCACCAGTACCAAAAGGTATTTGGCCAGCAATAGTTGATGGATAATCAGAAACATCAAATTTAATATTTTTGCTAATTGCACATCTTGATTTCAATAAACCTTCTTCCCAATTAGCCTTAACACCTTTACCCAATGGAGTTAATAAACCAATACCTGTAATAACAACTCTTTTCATAATAATCCTTATATTTTTTTAATGTTAATATAATAAACGGACAAATTTTATATTTTTATTTAATAATTTAAAAGAAAAAAATTAAAAACTTAAAAAAATAATATCACAAATTAAAAAATGATTTAATAAAAAAAATACGGTTCAACAATAACCGTACTTTTTTAGATAACTCTTTAAAAAGAATTAGTTTGATGAGTGTGCATCAATATAACGAACAGCATCACCAACAGTTAATATTTTTTCAGCTTCGTCATCAGGAATTTCGCAACCGAATTCTTCTTCAAAAGCCATAACTAACTCAACAGTATCTAAGCTGTCAGCTTTTAAATCATCAATGAAGCTAGCTTCCATAGTGATCAAGCTTTCATCTTCAACTTTTAAGTTTTCTTTAACTATTCTTTTTACTGTATCAAAAGTACTCATTATTTACCATTCCTTGTTTATTGTTAAACTGACTTTTTATACGGAGCATAGATTATTACTTTTTATCAATTATGTCAAGAGATAAATAATCAAATATTACAAATTATTACAATTTATCTCTATGAATTTACATAATTTTTTAAAAAAAGAAAAAACTAAACTCTCAACATACCACCATTTACATGTAATGTTTGACCAGTGATATAAGCTGCCTCATCACTTGCTAAAAACAAAACAGCATTAGCAACATCTTGAGGAGTGCCCAATACCTTTGCAGGTATTTGATTTTTCAAATTTTCTTTAATTTCATCAGATAATACATCAGTCATAGCAGTTTGAATAAATCCAGGAGCAATAGTATTAACAGTAATACCACGGCTTGCGACTTCAACAGCTAAAGATTTTGACATAGAAATCAAGCCTCCTTTTGAAGCAGCATAATTAACCTGCCCTGCATTACCCATAGTAGCTACGATAGAAGCAATTGAAATAATACGACCATAACGATTTTTCATCATAGATCCAAGCAAAGCTTTTGTTAATTTAAAATTAGCAGTTAAATTAACATCAATAACATCTTGCCACATATCATCAGACATACGCATCATCAAAGTATCTTTTGTTAAACCAGCATTATTAACAAGAATATCAATTTTGTTATTAGCCAATTCCAAAGCTTTTTTAGCAAATTCTTCAATAGAATCAAGATTTGCCAAATCACAAGGCAAAGTTAAAATTCTATCTTTACCATCAGTGAATTGATTTTTAAAATCTTCTAAACTTTCAGCAGTTCTACCAGTAGCAATAACAGTAGCACCAGCAGCATGCAAAGTTTTCACAACAGCACAACCAATACCACCAGTTGCACCAGTAACTAAAGCAGTTTTACCTAATAGACTGAACATAATCACTTACTCCTTGAATATTATTAATAGATTCGACAACAATCTGGCTATCAGAAGGAATAATCTTCTTAACAAGGCCAGACAACACAGCACCTGAACCGACTTCAACAAATCTTTGAACGCCATTTTCAATCATAAAATTCACACATTCGACCCAACGAACGCCACAAGTTGTTTGAGCAATAAGTTGATTTTTAATAACAGAAACATCATTTTCAACTTTTGCAGAATTATTTGAAACGAAAGGCAAAATCGGAGCATTAAAAGGAAGAACTTCCATTAAAGGCTTTAAATTTTCTTGAGCTGATTTCATCAAAGAACAATGAGCAGGTTTAGAAACAGCTAACATAACAGCACGTTTAGCCCCCATTTCTTTAGCAATAACTTCTGCACGTTTTAAAGCAGTAACATGTCCAGATAAAACAATCTGTCCTGGACAGTTATCATTAGCAATTTCACATAAATCATTTTCATTAACAGAAGCTTTTTCAGCAATTTGCTTAACAGAATCTTTATCAAGCCCAAGAACAGCCATCATACCACCGACACCATCAGCAACAGCGGAAGACATAATATCGCCACGTTGACGAATAAACTTCATCATATCAGAAAGTTCAACAGCCCCAGCGGAAGTCAAAGCAGAATATTCACCCAAAGAATGCCCAGCAACGAAGAAAGCATTATCTTCAGCCATTTTATTCAAATTCCAAACAAGTTCTGATAATAAAGTTCTAAAAACACCGACACTCATAGCAACCAAAGCAACCTGAGCATTTTCTGTTTTATTCAAAACAGCTTCATCATTACCGAAGACAATTTTTTTCAAATCGATAGAAACGGCCTCAGAAGCCTCATCAAAAACATCTTTAAAAGCTTGAAAGTTTTGATATAAATCAGAACCCATACCGATTTTTTGAGAACCTTGACCAGGAAAGATAAAAGCAGTTTTCAACATAACGACAGCCTTTTTATTAAATTAAACGAACAAACGAGACTATTTTACAGGAACTACATTAACATAAGTTCTGTTATTAGCCTTAGTTTTAAATTCAACAACGCCATCAGCAGTAGCAAATAAAGTATGGTCTTTACCAATACCAACATTCTCACCTTTATGGAATTTAGTTCCACGTTGACGAACGATAATATTACCAGATATTACAGCTTGTCCACCAGAAACTTTAACACCCAATCTACGACCAGCAGAATCTCTACCGTTTTTTGAACTACCACCAGCTTTTTTATGTGCCATTAGAATACTCCTTAATTATTAAGCAACGATATCAACAACTTTAATTTTAGTCAAAGGTTGTTTATGACCGTTCATTTTTTTACTATTTTTTCTGCGAATTTTTTTAAACACCAATATTTTAGGAGCTTTAGTTTGTTCAAGAATTTCAGCAACAACTTTTGCACCTTTCAATACTGGATTACCGATTTTATCATCAACCATCATAACATTGTCGAATTCAACTTTGCCAGATGCGTCAATTTTTTCGATTTCCAAAACATCGCCTTTTGAAACTTTATATTGTTTTCCACCTGTTTTAAATATAGCAAACATTTTACACCTTTTATTTCAATTAACTGGTAAAACCAAATTTATATTAAATCATAAAATAAAAATTCAGATAGCTAATTATAGACGCACCAAAAGAAAAGTCAACAATTTTTAACAAAAAAATAAATAAAACAAGCACATATAAAAAGAAGAAAGAAAATAAAAAGGACAAATTAAAATACCTTGAAAAAAATTAGAAAAAAACTATAATTCAAAGCAAGTATGGAAAATCCATACCCAAGGCGTAGTACCCTTTAATAAGAAAACCGACCAGCGTCAAAGCTGGAAGGTGATTGAATACAACAAACGCAAGCAAAAGCTTGATATTTCGTTTGCGAATAAATCACGCTATTCTTATTGATAGGTACTAACTTCCAGCAAACCAAAACTGGCAGTTATAACACGCCTTTAAACAAATAACAAAAGAGGTGTGCAATGAAAAACGAAATAAAAAAATATATTTTTAAAAATCAAATAAGAAAAATTTTAAATATTTTATTCATATCATCATTATAATTCTTACAGAAGCAAAGCAAAACATTTTTGCTCAACAAGTAAAGCTAAAATACAGCAAAGGGAAAGCAACTTCTGTAAATCTTTATTGTAAAGGACATATAAACACTGCCGGAAATTGCCAATCATACATAGGATTTGCAGATTCTGAAATTGCCCCAGGAAAACACGCAGATTATTGTGGAAGATTACCATACATAACAGATTGTATAACAGCAAATGTATACCAACACACTTTTCCAGATGGAAGTGTAATGTATAGCATAAGCTCTGACCCAAGCCATTTTGAAAAAACAGCAAATAATTTTACACTAGACATTATGGACTTACTAAAAGCAATGCCAGAAATAGGAGTATCAAAAGTAGACCCCAATCTAATTGAATACTAAACCCAGATATATTTTTAAGATAATTATTTTTAACGATAATAAAAAACAACTGATGTATTGGCACTCACAAACAACCTCCTAATACATCAGTTGACCAAATTATAATAAAACATAACAAATCAGTAAATCATAAAATAAAAAAAACCTGCAAAAGCAAGGCAAAAAATAAAGAATAAATTAAATTTTAAAATCTAACAAAAAGACCTAAACGACCTTTAAATAATAATTTACTTTTAAATTCGTCTTCAACATCACGAGTATAATCAATCAACATACGTCGTAAGTATTCATCAGCTTGAGTATTTCCACCAGTTGGAAATCCATTAATCCAACCAGAAAAATTAACTTGATGATTATACTTAACACCAGAAGTTGCTAAAACACCACCATCGATAAAGAATCCAATATTTTTTGCAACTTTAAAATCAAATCCTAAACCAAAATATGGACCGTTAGTATTTCTTTCAACTTCACTTTTAAATGAATAATCACCTTTTAATTCATATAAATTCCCATTAAAAACAAAGTAATCATATAAATTTCCAGTTGTATTTTTTAAAGCAGTATTAAATTTATAATTACCCAAGTAATAACCTAAAGTAAAATACATACTTCCCCAAGTACTAAATCTAAAAGGAACGAAATCAAACAATAACGCAAATTCATCACCTTTATGAGTTGTATCAAATTTAGCACTATTATATTCCATCAAACCGAAATCACCATTACCTAAATCATCATCGAAATCATACATACCAGCAGCAGAACCAATATGAGCATATGAGAATCTAAAACCGAAGTAATCGCCAGAGCTTTTAAATCTATAACTCAAATCAGCACCATATTTAAAATGATCTCCTCCAAATATAGAAATCTGGAATCCTGTATGAGCAGCATCAGATTCAGCTTCTTTTTTATTATTAAAATCTTCTAATGACTTATCAAGCTTAACCTTTTCAACAATAGGTTTATCTTCTTTTTTCTCTTCAACTTTCTTTTCAGAATTTTGTTTTTCTTCTTTAACAACATCAGATTGTTTTTCAGAATCTTGTTTTACATTTTTATCAGCAGCATCTGCATTATTTTGTTCAATAACAGGATATGGTTTAACTGCAACTGCATTAGAATTATCAGTTGAATTATTATCTTGAGCAAAAATAACAGAAGAATAACCAACTATTAAAATAGACAAAGCTATAAAAGAATATTTCATTTTAACCTACCTTTAAAAAAATTAATTTAATAATAAACAAACATATCAAAAAAACAATATTAAATCAAACGTTTTCACAAAAATCTGAACACTTGCAAAAAAGATA
>CASDRH010000013.1 GCA_949283075.1 uncultured Pseudomonadota bacterium
ACTTGAATCAACAGATGAAATTACAGCATTAAAAAAAGAAATTTCAGATTTAGAAATAAAAAAGAAATTATTAGAAAATCAATTAATGAACGTTGATAACGAACCTGTTGAACAAGAAGATGACCCAGCTTGTAGCACTTTGAATATAATAGAAATACAAGCAGACATAGACTCTCTTGAATCAAACATAACAAAAAAGAAAGCAGAAATTGCAGGAATTGATGAACAAATAAAAAACATGACCGAAAGCAACAGGAAGCTTAATAAAAATATAAAAGGTCAACAAACTGCCCAAACTGTTACAGGAGTTATTGGAGGTATAACAGCAGCAGGAGCAATAGGATTAGGAATAGCAAGCCATTTAAAGAAAAATGAAATTGAAAAAACTTGTTCAGTAAAAGCTGCAGAACAGATATTCGAAAACTGGAAAATGGCATATGCAAAACAAGAATGTGATAGAGTATACAGAAACGGATATGGTTCATCAACAATAACAAGCAACTTATTCACATCATGCGATTGTTGTAAAGGTGGAGAAGGAAGCTGCGAAAGCCAAGCAAAAGCACTTATAAACGATTATATGAAATCACCAGAATGTACAGGTGGCCAACCAGCACAAAATGAATCTGCTTGGAACGGAAACCAAAATTCAAACCAAGATTTTACAGGAGTTGACTGTGACAATATATTAAACCAATCTAATAATTTAGCTCATGGTTTAGTAACAATGGTAAATGATGAAAAAAGCAGAAATAGTTATGTAAAATTCTCCGATGAAAAAGATTGTAGATTAACATTCAATAAATACGGTGATATTGCATATGCAAAAATATCAAAAAATGTTATCGACATAAATTCTTTAAATCAAAGACTACAAACTGAATGCCCTATTTTATGTAGTGTAAATGATTCTAACGTAAATGCAGATTCAGAATTAAAAAATCTAGCAAACAAATGTTTACAAGAATGTCAAAAATACAACATAGATTTATCAAAATTATCAAAAACTATGGCGTTTAAAATAGACAGTCCAGAGCTAGATTCAAATGGAGAAGAAACATTCAAAAAGATTGAGAATCAATTAAGAACTTTAGATAATAATAGTAATAATTTATCACTAACATTATATGTTGCAGGATACGCTGATAAAACATGTAAAGGCTTAACAGATGAAGAATGTAAAAACTACAATGGAAACCTATCATTAATAAGAGCTGAATATATAATAAAAAGATTAATGGGATTAAATTTAAGAAATATAAAAATAGCAAATTCTGACAGATTGTTATTAAATCAATGCTCAACAATAGAAAGACAATGGAGAGATTGTGCAATATTTGGAGGACATCCTAAGAAGACAAATACATGGCTAAATGCTCAACATGCATGTGGAATATATGGTCAAGGATCTGAAAGTAAAACAAAATTATCTGGTTTCGGTGAAAAAGCTGTTATAATAACAACAGATCAAAGAAGTGAGAATATATGTACTCCACAAGGACCTTGGTAACTATCCATCTTCAGTAAATAACAAGAAAGATACGCTAGTTAATGTAACAAGGAAAGGAACACTAACAGTAGCAACAACAATAGGCAAAGAACCCGTCTGCCCCATAGTAGTAATAATTTGATCAAGAAAATAAACTAAAAACCCAAGACCTATTCCACTTAAAATCTTTGAAAAAGCTTTTGCACTACGAACATTTTTAGATAAAGAAAAAATAATACCAAACATAAGCATAGAACATAAAAAGAAAGGTAAGAAAACAAGCCTAGCAAACATCATTTCATATTCACGCACAGGGAAACCATTTTTTCTAAAAAAATTAATAAATCTAGGAAGTTGCCAAAATGAAACAGCCTCTGGCAAAGACATATTATCAATAACTTTCTTTGGAGATAAAGTAGTATTATATTCATATTCATCTTGTTTAAATTTATCTTTTTGATTAACAACCAAAACATCTTTCAACTTAAAAATTCCATTTTGCGCAACGCCAGATTTAGCCTCTATACGACGCAAAAAATTCTGCTTTTCGTCAAGTTGGAAAACAGTAATATCGTTAGCCTCCAATCTATTATCAACCTGATTAATATTAGAACAATAAACGAAAGAATTTATATTATCACTTTGTTCTCTCAACCAAAAACCTTGTTTAGTAAAAACAAAATTTAAATCATTACCACGCAAACCATATTTTTTTGCTAATTTAGAATTTAAAATCTGAAATCTGGTAGACAAAGGATTTATAACGGTAGTATAAAAAACACCCAATAAAAAGACGCTAACAACCAAAGGCATAGTAAATTGCCAAACAGAAACACCAACCGAACGAATTACAGTTAATTCAGAAGTTTTTTCAAACCTCCACATAACAAACATACTAACAAGCAATATGCTAAAAGGAAGCAAAGTCGAAAAATACAAAGGCAAATCATAAAAAATACTTAAAGCGATAACATGAAAAGGGACATCTTCTTTAACCTTCTCCATCAAAGTAATCAAAAAGATAATACCTAAAAAAGCAAAAAAGACACACACAAAACTTTTCAAAAAAGTTAATGCTAAATATCTATTAATCAAATGTTTATTAAACAAGCCTTTATAGTTATTCATAAAAGCGATTATAAACAGCTACTTTGAAAACTCAACTAAATTGTCAATATCCGTAGTTTGAACAAATTGAAAATAACCACCAATTTTTTTCAACAACTGCATTTTAATATCAGAAATCTGAATAACTTTGCCAAATCTTTTATCATTTTGGTCAATATTACCGGTAATTTCAATTAAATGAACAACATCCTTTTTATAAGTAGCAATAGATTCGACAACTCTATAAATAGGAATTTTCAATTTCAAAAGAACAGTTTTAATCCAATTAACACCGACAACAGCAGAAGTTTCAACAACAATAAAAGACCTATCATAATCAGGATTACCATCAATTTTTGCAACAGCATAATATTGATCAGAATCTTTAACCTCATCAAAGTCAGGAATTAATTTAGTAAATATTTGTTTATCAGTATCTAACAAATACAACCACCAACCATTTGAAGTTTTTTTAAAAGCAATTCTTTCACATAAAACACATTTATCATTTTTCAAAAATTTCTTCAAAGCAGATTTAATATCATCAAAAACACCGACTTTTGCATCTATAACAAAAAAGTTTTTAATAATATCAACAATAGAATAAGAAAAATTATTAGTAGTAACATAAGTATATTCAGAATAAATTTTTGACATAAAAACTTTCATCAAAGAATAAGCCAAAGATAAATTCATACCATTATTTTTCAACAAATTATAAAAGACTACAGATTCAAATTCTGGATTTAAAGCAAAATCACCGACTAAGTTATATCTATCATTTAATAGCTCACAAAAAGCATCATCAATCAATAAAATTTTTTTCAAATTTTTTTCTGAAATCATATAAACCTACTAAAAAAATTAAAATTCCCATTAATAATTGTTAAAACAAAAACATTATACCAAAACTTACCTTGTAAGAAAACATAAAATATAGTAAAATTAAAATATGTCATTTGAAGTATTAACATCAACATTAAAACCAATATCAAAATGGTTAGACTTAGAAAACATTGAAGAGCTAGCAATCAACAAAGCTGGCGAAATTTTCATAAGGCTATCTGGAAAAAGGACACATCCGTGGGTATTTGAAAACGATAAAGATTTATCAAAAGACTATTTAACAGATTTATTATATATCGTAGCAAACACATACGAAATACCATTTGACCCAACATTAGGTTCTCCTGTTGTTTTCGCTTCCTTACCAGAAGGACACAGATTCACAGGAATCGCTGGCAGAAATGTAATGTATGACAACGATGATTTACAAGGCGGAATAGCTATATCAATAAGAAAATACCGCCCAGGAGTAGCAATAGATTTTGAAGATTACGGATTAGAAAGAGGAAAGGAACTTGTAAAAATAAACAAAGTAAAGCCAGAAGAAATTGAAGACCCATATGAAAAATTTATGGCTATAATAAAGAACAGAGAACCATTGTTAATATCAGGAGCAACAGCAACAGGAAAGACAACATTTTTAAATAATATATTAGAAATACTAGACCCAGAATTAAGAATAATAACAATTGAAGATACAAGAGAATTAATAGTAAACCAAAAGAACCACGTTCACATAGTATTATCACGAACAGAGCAATCAAATACATTCACATACGGACAGGTAATAGATTTAATCGTAAGAATGACTCCAGACACAATAATCGGAGGAGAAATATCAACAGAAAACGCAGCAGCAATATGGGAATTGATGGGAACAGGACATCAAAATTTCTTAGCATCAATACACGCAGAATCCCCAGAAGCAGCATTCAATGGATTTATGGATAGAATTACACACACATATCCAAATCTTGAAAGAGGAAAAATTCTAGCAGAAATGAAAGAAAAATTACACGTTGTTCAAATATCACGCGAAGGAAATTTAAGAACAGTAACAGAAATAATTTAAAAAAAATGGGGCGAATGACGGGTCTCGAACCCGCGACAACCGGTACCACAAACCGATACTCTACCAACTGAGCTACATTCGCCATAGTCAACATATTAACTAATGAACAGAAAAATAAACCATAATTTATAATTCGTCAATAAATAAAGATTTTAATATTTATTTTGATAACATATCAACAATTCTAAAAACTTGACTTCCGTAATGAGAACCTTTAATCAACAAAACATCATTATCAAGTATAAAATCATCAAAAACGCTTAAAAAAGCATCAATATTTTCAAAGAAAACAGCTTTTCGACCGATTTTCAACAACTCATCAACAACGACTTTAGCATCACCTTTAACACCGATAACAAAATCAATATCAGAAGACTTTATTCTATCAAAAACTCTTAAATGCTGATTAACAGAATCATCACCAATTTCAGACATACCACCAAAAATAAAAACCTTTCTATTATCAGAATAGTTTTTACAATTAACTAAAAAATCATCAATAGCACAC
Source organism: uncultured Pseudomonadota bacterium (assembly GCA_949283075.1). Taxonomy (GTDB): domain Bacteria; phylum Pseudomonadota; class Alphaproteobacteria; order Rs-D84; family CASDRH01; genus CASDRH01. The sequence continues at coordinate 5,023 of CASDRH010000013.1, forward strand.
AAAACAGAATCAGGTTGACCAGAATAAGAATGGTCAAAAACAACTAAATTTTTATCATTATGATGCAAGTTTAATTTAGCCCCTCTACCCTTTTCTAAATTCAAATTATGCATATAATCAACAGCTGTTTGTAAATCCAAACCTAAAGAATATATAACAGACAAAACAGCCAAAGAATTTAAAACAGCAAATTCAGAAGGACCACAAGCTAATTCATAATCAAACTTTTTACCATTTATATTAACAAAAATTTTATTATCAACAATATCAACAAGCTTTATAACTTGAGCATTACGACCAAAGTTAATAAAATCACCGACAATAGAATCTAATAAAACATCAGATTTATTTGTATCAGCATTATAAATAGCAACATCAACATTTTTAAAAATCTCAGCTTTTGTTTTAGCAATACCAGAAATACCAGTTTCAGGAAAAAATTCTAAATGCATAGGATAAACATTATTAACCAAACCAATTTTAGGACGAACGATATCACATAATAAAGAAATATCACCAGATTTAGACATAGACATTTCAAAAACACCATATTGATATTTATCCCAATCATCAGATAAATAATTTTTCAAAATAGTCCAAGGCAAGCCGTATTCAGAATTTTTATTACCATCAGTTGCAAAAGTTAAACCGTATAAACTTAAAACTTTAAACAACCAGTTTTTAACAGTAGTCTTACCAGCAGACCCAGTCAAAGCAACTTTTTTACCATTAAATTTATCAACACAGAATTTAGCAATTTTATGATAAGCAGATAAGTTATCATCAACAACAATACACTTATCAACAAAATCAGAATTTTGAAACTTATCAGGAATATGTTTAACAATAGCTAAAACAGCACCATTTTCAAAAGCACTATCCAAAAAATTGTGTCCATCAACACTATCACCGATAACAGGAATAAAAATATAATTTTCTGCTATCAATCTTGAATCAGTATCAGAACCTAAAATATCTAAATCTAAAAACTGACTATCAAATTTTTCCAACAAATCAGATTTACCAATAATATTCAAAACATCTTTAACTTTTAATTTCATAAAACACCTCTGATTAAATTACCAATTAGAACAGTATCCACGAGTCATATCATATTCTTCTTTACTATCCAACAAATTATTTTGGATTTCAATTTCATATAACATTTCACCTTCAACATTATTCAAAGAAGGATCACTTAAAATAAAATCTTTAACACTTTGAACATATTCCTCTGTTGCTGTATCAATAGAAGAAGGATTATCAATAACAATAGGTTCCATTTCCTTAACTCTATTATAAATAATAGCACCAATAGAGCTAGAATACCTTTTCAACAATCTTTGATAAGTTTTAACGTGTTTATTTTCATGATTTTTAATAACAGAATACTCACAACTATTTATAGGATATTTGTTATCAATTAAAACATCAATATCTTTAAAACCAAAATAAACATCAACACCAGCTAAAAATAAGCAAGCACGACTACCAAAACTACGGATACCAACTTTAATATCATAAGAGCGTTTATAAGAAATATCTGTTAATCCTTTAATAGTATAACCATCATAAGAAGGATTAGTTTTAGGAAAGCTTTCACTATCAATCAATTTATATCTAGGAACACCATAATCAACATGATAATTCATAGCAATTCTATCACTTTTTTCGCAAGGCAATAAATCACTTTTAGCGTATAAAAGAGAAGAACAAAAAATCTGTTCTGAAGAAATTAAAAAAAGAAATAAAAACAAAGCACCTTTCTTCATAATGCAAAAGATTATAACAAAAAAAACAAGTATATCAATAAATAAAAATAAAAGAATATATATATTAAAATTATTGTTACAAAAAAATGTTAATAACTATAAAAAAACATAAGATAATAACAAATATAAAATATTGTAAATCATTGAATAAAAATATAAATAAAAAGTTATCAACAATTTAACAATCAACGAAAATATATGTTAATAAAAAATTTATAAAAAAATAAAAATAAAAAATTCAAAAATTCATAAAAAAGTTATTAACAATTTATTAACATAAAGTTTGTCTTTAAATAAAAATTAATATATAATGAATAAAGAGGGAGTATAGAAATGAAAGAGCAAATATTAAAATCAGTTGCGCAACCACCACTGCTTTTTTATGCACCATTTTTGCCAGCAGTTTTAAACATAACATTGCAATTTGTTTTAATGATATTTATGTTTATTATAACAGGCTCAGGAAAAGCAGTATTCTTAATTATAACAATAGTGCTTGTTCATATGATTTTAATATTACTTGGAAAGAAGGAACCACATCTTTCATCAATAATAACATCATTATCACAAACTCCTAAAAGGACAAAAAATATAATAAATGAAAACAGTAATAAATTTACACCATAATGAACATAGTAAATTTTAACATAATAAGTAAGTTTATAGTCCAAGATATAACACCATCAGAAGTAATGATGATGTTAATTGGATTTTTAGGAATATCTCTAATAGCAGCATTTTTCACAATAAAAATAAAACATATATTTTTAACAAAACCATATGACACAGAATTATCAGATTTCATACCATTAAAAAGTTTTCTAAAAGATAATAAAACAATACTATGTTCCAATGGTTCAATTGTAAGAGTATTTAAAGTAAAAGGAACACAAAATTCATTTTCAAACAGAAAAAGTTTACAAAAGTTATTAGAAGTAAAAAAACATTTTATTGATAGTTTATCAGAAGTAAATGTCAATTGCCGAATAATAACAACAAGAGAACTTGAAGAAAATAAAATAAAAACAGAACATAATATACCAGTTTTGAAAGAAATAACAGATAAATGGATGCAATCAAACAGGTTAGTTTTCAAAAACTCATATTATATGATTATATCAGTTGATAATACAAAAAAAGCATATGAAAAAATTGAATCAGTGACCTCAACTATATTAGCGATACTTGATCTATATGGAATAGAATTATTACAAGTTGATAGTTTTCCATCAGAAAGTGCATTAACACCATTTATAAAAATATTAAATCCAATATCGAAACCAGAAATAAAAATAACAAGGAACGATTTGGAATCAAATATATCAAGGATAATAACAACAGAAGAAGTTTTATTTTCAAAAAAAGGAGCAATAAAATTCAGATACGGAGAAAAAGAAAAATATATGGCTGTTATAGGCATTAAAAACTTATCGGATTACGCAGATGAGCAAATGCTAACAGATATATTATCATTAAATTACGAATTAAATATATTACAGAATTTTATTCCAGTATCAAAATTAGAAGCACAAGCATTATTAACAAATCAAAAAAGAATGACTTTGGCGACATCATTTTCATATGATGTTGTATCACAGTATGATGAAGCACTTGCATCAATTGAACAAAGCGATACAGACCATCAAACATTAGTTCATTTTTCACAAACAATATTCATATACGGAGAAACAGAAGAAGAGCTAGAAAAAGGAATACTTGAATTAACCCGTATATTCAGAGTTTATGGAATGGTTCCGATGAGAGAAAACTGGGTTGCACAAGCATCATGGTTTGCTCAATTTCCGACATACGATAAATTTCCAAGGCTTTACAGATTATTATCAAGAGCAGTTGCTTGTTTAATAGATTTCAACAGACAACCAACAGGATTATCGAAATCAGACTGGGGACCAGAGCCAATAACAATGTTCACAACGGCGCAAGGAACATCATATCAATTTCAATTCCATATAACAGAAGATGAAGGAGCAGTTGGCCATACAATAGCAATCGGACCGACAGGACAAGGTAAAACAACAATGTATTCATTCCTTGCATCACAAGCGATGAGGTTTGATAGATTAAAAACATTCTTTTTCGACAGACACAGAGGAGCAGAAATATTCACATACGCTGTTGATGGAGATTACATAGGATTTGATAATCCAGGAAAGAAGTTAAAAAAGGCTGATGAAGATATAGGTTCAGGAGGAAGAAAAGTACAATTAAACCCTTTAAAGATAGAAGACAATCCAGAAAACAGAGGATTCATCCGTAATTGGTTAAAAGAAATTACATTATTACACGATTCAAAATCCGAAGCAGAAATAGGAAGAGCAGTCACAACAATATTTGATTATTTAGAACCGGAAAAAAGGACATTAAAAAACATATATAAATCTGTATTTTCCCCAACAGGAAATATGAGAAGGGAAATAGAAAAATGGGTAGACCCAAATCAATATGGGTATATATTTAATGCGGAAGATGATACATTAAATTTATCAAACAGATTTAATACATTTGATTTTACATATGTTCTTGATGATGAAGTTCTTGCACCAGCTGTAATATCATACATAATGAACAGAATACAAAATATGACCGGAAGGACAGGAGACCCATCATTAATAATCATCGATGAAACAGCCCCTATGTTAGCAAACCCAATGTTCCGTCAAAATTTTGCAGTTGGATTACAGGAAGGAAGAAAGAAAAGACAAGTATATCTTGCAGCATTCCAGCAACCAAACATAATAGATAAACTTGGAATAGGAGAACTTATAAGAGGTCAAGCGCAAACCGAAATATTCTTCAGGAATACACAAGCTGTTGCAGAAGATTATGACAACTGGAATTTCACAGCAAAAGAATATGCTTTCATAAAAGGAGAATTATACCGAGATTTAAAATACGCAATATTATTCAGAAAACCATCGCAAAATGAATCGGTAATATTGAACGTAGATATATCAGGACTTGGACCATATATAAAATTATTCAATTCTGGCCGTAAAAATGTGTTATTAGCAGAAGAAATCCGCAAAAAACACGATGTAAATTTTGTAAAATACTATTTGGAACAATTCAATAAATAGTATATAATATACTCATAAAAGGTGGGTATAAACTTTGAAATCTTTACATAAAAAATTTTTCAAAATGCATTGCATAATAATAACATTTATTATGATGCTTTTCACAACCACTAAATCATACGGATACACAGAAGCAACAATAATAATAAATGGAAATACAGGAGAAGTATTACATTCATATAATGCTACAAAAAAAATATATCCAGCATCATTAACAAAAATAATGACATTATATATAACATTTGAAGCATTAAAAAACGGATTATTAAAACTTGACCAACAATTACTAATATCAAAAAATGCGGCATCTCAACCACCAACAAAATTATGGTTAAAAGAAGGTGAAACAATAAGCGTTGAAGAAGCAATAAATGCTTTAATAATAAAATCATCAAATGATGTAGCAGTTGTTTTTGCCGAAAACATATCACAAACAGAAAGTAAATTTGCAGAATTGATGACAAAGACTGCAAAAGGACTTGGAATGAAAAATACTCAATTTAAAGATGCATCAGGTTTAACAGCAGAAAATCAATCAACAACAGCAGAAGATCTTGCTATGTTATCAATGGCGATATTACAACACTTTCCAGAATATTATAAATATTTCAGTAATAAGTCATTTTCATATAAAGGAAAAACATATTATAATTATAACCGTATTTTAACAAAATACGAAGGAGCAGATGGAATAAAAACAGGATACATAGATGAATCAGGTTTTAATTTAGTAGCATCGGCATTAAAAAATGGTAAAAGAGTAATAGCAATAGTAATAGGTTCAAAGTCTCAATATACTAGAGATGAAGAAATGAAAGATTTACTTGATTATGGATTTGTCAGATTAAACGATTCAACCGAAAAAACAGAATATGCTTTATGGAAAAGCATAAAAGATGAAAGGTCAGATACATATTTTGCTGACATAACAAATCAAACAAACAAAGCAAATAATACCGATAAAGCTACCTGGGGAATTCAAGTTGGAGCATATAACACTCAAGATTTTGCAAAGAACGCATTGAAGAACGCGCAAACAGAATTAAAAAATATAACATCAGATTTAAAGACATCAATAGAACCGACAAAGACAAAATCAAATACAACTGTTTACAGGTCTAGATTTTATGGAATTCAAAACAGAAGCACAGCAGAAAAAGCTTGTTCAGAATTACAACAATCAGGTATGGATTGTATGATAATCAGACCAGATTTATTAACAACATCTATAAACTAAGCTTTAAATTTTTCTTTCCACAATTCAACTTGTTCATCAGAAATCTTGTTAAACATTGAATCCGGAATATTCAATTTTTGACCAAAAGAAATAACAGACATTTCATCAATCATATTTTCATAATCAACCCATTTTATAGTTTGCTTATTACTTATAGGATTAAAATCAATACCGAAAATATCTAAAATCTTTTTAGCAAAAGTTGGACAAACAGGGCTTAATAAAACAGCATAAATTCTAATTAAATTCATTGCAAATATCAAAATAGCCTGAGTTTTAATACTATCAGTTTTATCTAAAACCCAAGGAGCAGCATAATCAATAAATTCATTACCGATTACCCATATTGCCCTTAAATCCTCCATAGCTTTTCTGTATTTAAGGTTTTCAAAATTATTAGTATATGATTCTATCAATTTAGAAGTTTTTTCAATTATATGATTATATTCATTGAAAACGTTTTTAATTGATTCAGCTGGTATTTCAGATATAACATCACCATATTTTTTATTATAAAACTTTAAAACTCTTAAAATAAAATTACCAAGAATATCATTCAAATCTTTGTTTATATCAGATGCAAATTTAGCAAAAGAAAAATTAACATCATCAGATTCAGGAGTATTACATAACAACCAATAACGCCAATAATCACAAGGAAGCTCTTTCAAAGCATCTTCGGCAAAGACTCCACGACCTGCAGATTTTGAAAATTTTCCACCTTCATAATTCAAAAAACTGAAAGATTTAATAACATCAACTTTTTTATATTTATCCCCTGCTCCAATTAAAACGCTTGGAAAGAATACAGCATGGAAAGGAACATTATCTTTTCCCATAAACTGAAAATATAATGTTTCATCCGGTTTTTTCCAAAAATCATCAAATCGAGCTGGATTTTTTTCTTTTACAATAGATAAATATCCAAACGGAGCATCAAACCAAACATAAAAAACCTTATTTTCATAACCATCACGAGGAACGACAAAACCCCATTTTAAATCTCTTGTAATGCAACGTTCTTTTAAACCTTCGCTAACCCATTTTTTAGCAATACCATAAGTTTGTTTATCCCAAGTAAGATTATTGTCAGAATTATTTTCTTTATCTTTAAGCCATTTTTCCAATTCAGGTTGTAAATCTTGCAATTGCAAAAATAAATGTTTTGTATCAGTAATTTCTAAATCACTAGAACCACTTATAGCAGACACAGGATTTAATAAATCAGAAGGGTCCAATAATTTAGTGCAATTTTCGCATTGATCACCTCTTGCTTTTTCATATCCACAATAAGGGCAGGTTCCTTCAATATATCTATCAGCTAAAAACATATTATCAGCTTTTGAAAAAACTTGTTTTAATGTTTTTTCAAATATAAAGCCGTTTTTTTCCAAACCTTCAAAAGCTTCATATACTAATTCTTGATTTTCCTTTGAATGAGTTGAACCAAAACAATCAAAAGATAATAAAAAACCATCATAAATTTCTTTATGTTTTTTAGCATAATCATTGCAATAATCTTCAACATTTTTACCTTCTTTTATAGCTCCTAATTCAGCAGGAGAACCGTGAAAATCAACTCCACCAACATACATAACATCAAAGCCACGTAATCTCATAAACCTAGCAAAAACATCAGAAGATAATAAACAACCAATCAAATGTCCTAAATGAGGCAAACCATTAACATAAGGTAAAGCAGAGCTAATTAAAATTCTTTTATTTTTATCAATCATATTAATACTTTCAAATTTATAGTTAAAATAACAAAGATATTATTATACTAATACAAGAAAAAATCAAATATTTGTTTTATAATAAAAAAAATCAGATATTATTAAAATATCTGACCTTCTTCAATATTTGCTGATACAACCGATTTTTTATTTATATCAGCAGGAACAATCTTTTCAGGCTTAACATTCTGTTGTTCATAAGATGAATCAGAAACAACGGAAGATTTCTTTTCAATCATAGCTTGTCCATTATTAACACCATTTAATTGATTTGCAGGGACAGCTTTAACTAAAGCATTATTTTCATTTGATTTATTAAGCATAGGACGAACAGAAACATCAGAAGGAACTTCCATATCTTTTGGATTTATAACTCTTCCTTGAACAGGAGAATTAACGTTCACATCTTTTTTCACAGCTCCAGCTCTTGAAACTTTTTTCACACCTTCAATTTTATCTGCTTCTTGATTTTTCACAGCAGGAGCAACTGACCCAGCACGAGAAACTGGCATTTTTGCAGGCATACCATTTGCAACTCTGTTCATATTTTCTTCTGCTGCAATTAAATCATCTTCACTTAAATCATCATAACTTACAACTTTTCTTTCAGCAGGATTTACATTGTTTTTATTTTTAACAGATAAATCATTTAAAGAATTATAACTTTCTTTAACAACTTCAACATTTTCAGCCGACTTAAAGCTATCAGAGTTATTTTTTCTTTTACCTTTTTTAATCAATAAATTTTTATCTAACAAATCATCAACGATTTTTTGAGAAGTTTCATCATACATTTTTTTAGTATTAGCAAATTTTTCATCAATAGAAATCAAATCAGCTTTCCAAATCATATTCCAAGATTTAACATCAATTAACCTAGCACTATATTTACCATAAGCAGTGCTTTTATATAAATCATCTTTTTTCAATAATTGGCTGTTTAAATCGATAGAATCTTGGTCATCATCTTTTGCAACTTCTGATAATACATCTATATATAAAATTGAATCAGCATTCCATTTATTTTTCAAATCACTAATTAATTCTTTTTCAGATAGCTTTCTTGTAGGAGGATTAACAGTATAATGGTCTAATAAATTAACATCTATATTTTCATTATTTAAAGCCTCTTTAACAGAAATTTGCATACGGTTAATATTCTGCATAGAAGCGTTATTAATAATCAAAGCCAAATTTTTTGAAGGTTCTCTTTCATTAAAACTAGGATCTTTGAAAGAAGCAACATCACTCATAACAGAAGAGCAAGAAGCAATAAAACCACAAAAAGCAAGAATAAATAAATTTCTCATATTAAATCAAACCCTTTTTAAAACCTTATTTCATAATAATTGATAAAATAATTGTATATCAAAACTAACAGAAAATCAAATAATTTGTAAAAAAGTAATTAAAAACAAGAATATAAAAAGGTGCCGTTTTACCAGCACCTAATACCTGTTAGAGTAAGAAAAAGCTTAATTTTGTTCTTGTTCATTTTCTTTTTCCTCTAACTCTTCTTTATTACCTGTTTTATTTTCATCTAAATCAGGTAGCATTTCATTTTCATTACGAAATTCAGGCATAAAATCTCCTTTTATTAAATTAAAAATATTTTTAAGAAACATAATAAACATAAAAAGCAAATATTACAATAAAAAAGCATTGAAAAAAATATATAAATATAAGAAAATCAGAAAAAACAAACAAAGAAAAGGATTAAAAATGACTTTATTTGACACATTAAAAAACAATTTATTTATAATGGCAGGACCTTGCGTAATTGAAGATAAAGATATTTGTTTTGAGATTGCAGAAACATGTAAAAAAGCATCAGAAGAATTAGGATTCACATATATATTCAAAGCATCATTTGATAAAGCTAACAGAACATCAGTAAATTCATATCGTGGAAACGGAATGGAAAAAGGATTAGAATTGTTATCAGAAATAAAAAAAGAATTTAATGTTCCAGTCATCACAGACATACACGAAAGCTATCAAGCAGATATTGCAGGACAAGTATGTGATATATTACAGATACCAGCATTTTTATGCCGACAAACAGATTTATTAGTTGCCGCAGGAAAGACAGGAGCAATAATAAACATAAAGAAAGCGCAATTTTTAAGCGGAGTTGATATGAAATATCCTGTTGAAAAAGTAAAATCCACAGGAAATGAAAAAGTAATGTTAACTGAACGAGGAACAATGTTCGGTTATGGTAATTTAGTTGTAGATTATAGAAATTTAGTAGATATGGCAAAATTAGGAGTTCCAGTAGTAATGGATATAACTCACTCAACACAAAAGCCAGGAGCATTAGAAGGTAAAAGTGGAGGCAATCCAGAATACGCACCATATTTAGCAGCAGCAGCAAGTGCAATAGGTGTAAGAGGCTTCTTTGCTGAAACACATCCAAATCCAGAAAAGGCGTTATCAGATGGTCCGAATATGGTAAAATTATCAGAATTTAAAAACTTGCTTGAAACAATAAAGAAACACGCAATATAAATTTTTAAAACAAATTTTATTTATAAAAAAAGCTTTGTAAGATAAACAAAGCTTTTTAATTTTACAAGTTAGATTATTTTTTTAATTTCTCTAATTTCTTTTTCAATCGTTCATTTTTATTTTTCAATGAACAAATCTCTTTGATAACATTTTTATTATTATATCTCAATTCTCTGACTTCATTATTTAACTCAGAAATTTTTTTTACCATTTCATCCGGTGTCATACCATATTTCATAGTAAAAAAATCTATAATTATTTTTTCACAAATTTCTCTATCAGGAGATTTTGAGTCTAGCTTTATAAGCTCTTTAATATATTTTAAAAGTTTTTTAGATTTATTTTCACCTTTACATTTTTTTTTCATAAAAATACCCCTCAAACTATATAATATAAATACAAAAATAAAGAAAAAAGGATTTTTTTCAATAAAAAAAGTTTACTATTTTTATCATAATTTTGATAATAATAGTAAACTTATACTTTTTAATTTAAGCTTTTAAATTTTTATTCTATTTTGTTATTGTCTGTTTGTTTTTCAACAGCTTTTAAATGCAAATAAATATAATGAATTTCTTCTTGCATTTTTTGCTCTTGTAATTTTTTATCTTCTTTCTTTTGTTCTTTTGTTTCAATTTCTTTTTGTATTTCATCTTTTCTTTTTAAAAGCTTTAGTCTAGCAATATTATACAACCAAAAATAAGATGCCATACGAGTTAGAAAGAAAGAGAACAAGTTTATGATAGTTATTGAAACAATAAACCAAATAATTTTAGTTTTACTTTCAAATTCAGCCCAAATAATGCAAAAAACTACTGTTGGTGGAAGTAAAATTATAAATCCTATTAGAAATTGTTTAAATTTATAAAGGTTACTCTCATAATTATTGACCTGTAAGTCAGTTTCTTTGTTTAAATCAACTTTCTTTTTAGAAAATAAATTTTTTAAAAGCCTTCGTTCCCATTTATTCATGTATCCTCCTAAATATTAAATAAAAATTAAGAAAGAATATAAAAGAATATAAAAAACAATCAATAAAAAAATTATTTGACGAAGTAATATTTGAAAAGCTCTTCTAAAACATCAAGACAAAATTCAGCTTCAGCAGGTTCAATCTGCACAACCTCTTTTGTATACCTAGTTTTTTCAGGGTGAGCTGATAAATTACCAATTTTTCTTGCAACATCTAATAATTCAATCAGACTACTTGGAAAATTTGGTTTTTCAGCAATTTCTTTAATTTGGACCGATAATTCATTTGAATAAACATTTTCCATAGTTGTTAAAATATTCTGTATACAACGTCTGCTTAAAGTACAACTAGCTTTTGGGCTATCATATAAAATGAAATTAGCTTCTTTATAATCCATAGCAAATTTATCAGGAACAACCCCAATCCAGTTAGGCAGTTTTCTATGAATAGATTCTTTTGGATATAAAATAACATCTTTCATAGGATTCCATTTATCTTCAAACTTTCCTTTAACTTTAAAGTGCTGTTTTGCAAAAATAATAAGCCTGATAATTTCATCTGAACAAGATGGGCATTGAACATTATAAATAAACCAAACAGAAGAATCATCTTCTTTAATTTTAACAGAATTCCAAGGTAAGTCATCTAATTCAAAACTGCAAGAAGGACAAAGCATAAAACCTCAATTATTTTTTAAAATTAAATATGTTTAAACCAAGTTCATCGGAAAATTTTCTTTCTAAATTAGCATTAGGAATATTAGTAATAATAAACTCCCCTGCTCCATTTATCACTGCAGATAACAAATGTCCTGCAACAGGAACATATTTATCATCAGCAAAAGTTGCGTGTATATGAATATAACATTTTTTATTCATAGAAGAAATATTACCAGTTAAATTAACAATCTCCATTTGTTTATCAAAAGCCTTATCAGAATAATTTTTTGTATCAGGGTTAAAAAATCTTAATACAGCATTATTAACAGCCCCTATCCCAGATATAGAACCGACATCAATTTTTCTTTTGTTGCAAAAATCGTTTAAAGCATCAACTAAATTTCTACCACTATCAACGCTGACAAAATATTTATCATCAAATCGTTTAGCCTTCCAACCATCGCCAGAAAAAATTTTTTCATTTAAATGATTAGATATGTAAAAAACAACCGCTAATATAGAAAAAAATAAGAAAACAAGAGATAATGATATCCATTCATTTTTCATAAAACACCTCTGAATTAAAACATGTGTAATCAAAGATTATAGAATAAAAGCAAAAAATACAATAAATTTATTCAGAAAAGTAAAACATTAAGAATGCATAAATAAGCTAAATTTCTTCAAAAAAGTCTTCATCAATTTTTTTAATATAAAGAGTTTCTTTTATTTTACATCCAACGTTATATTTGATCATCAAATCAGTAAGTTTAAATCCATCAATCAAAACGATATTACTGGTATTAGCATCTTTTTTGCGTCATCAGTAAAACGAGAAGTTGTTACAAAAACACCTTTTTGAGCTCTCTTAGTATTTAAAGAACCAATAAAAGTTCTTATTTCAGGAGATCCAACCGGATTATCAGAAGCATAACGTTTTGCTTGGATATATATTTTATCAACACCAAGTTCATCTTGATTAATAATACCATCAATACCAGAATCACCAGATTTTCCAGTATGTATTCCAGAAGCTCCATATCCCATAGCAACAAAAAGATCTATAATAAGATTTTCAAAAAAACTAGGATTAGATTTAAATATTCTATCCAATAATTCTGATGATAAGGAAGAATTTAAAGTGTTTAAAGATTTATGTAAAGCTTCTTCTGGTGAAAAAGAATCCAAATCAGAATTATCTGATAAATTATCATTTATATTATCATCAGTTTTATTTTTAGTTCTTTTAAGAAAATCATTAAAAGAAGGATATTGTTCTAACGTTTTATTATTTATTTCAACAGGATTTGTTTTTAGTAAATCCAAACCAGCATTAGTAGCTTTAAATAAACCTCTTTCAACATTTTCAATTAATCCAGCTTGTTTTAAATAAGTTTTCGCCCAAGAAATTCTGCTATAAAGCAAAGTAGAGCCATTAGAAATTGTAATTTTACGTTCATCTTCACTGATATTTGCATCATCAGCAATCCTATCAATAATATCTGGAAGACTGACAGTTTTTTCAGCTGCAGCTTTAAGAACAGGTAACATAAAATATTGATAATTTGGTATAGCCATAATAAAACCTCTAATAAAAACTGGTTGGGGAACCAGGATTCGAACCTAGATAAACAGAACCAAAATCTGTTGTCCTACCGTTAGACGATTCCCCAATATTAACGATAAATGAAGAATATCATTATTGAGCAATAATCTATATCAAAAATAAATGAAAATCAACATAAAATATTATTTATTTAAATACAAATCTATTTTTGATTGGACTTTCTTAATATCCTTTAATTCTGGACGTTCTTTATTATAAAGAATAGCTTTTTCCCAAGAATAAATAGCCTCATCAACGCGACCAGATTTTAAATAAACATCACCCAAATGATCATTTATAGTTGGATTTGTTGAATCAAGTTGCTTTGCTAATTCCAAAAATTTAATAGATAAATCAATATCTTTTTGTTCACCAGCACTTTTATAAATTGCCCAACCCAAACTATCCAAGAAACTTTCATTATTTGGGAACATACTAGTTGATTTTTCAATCATCTGCAAACCGTCTTCAATATTAATATCTTTATCAACCCAAGAATAACCAAGATAATTTAATATAATAGCATTATCAGGAGATAAATCTAAAGCTTGATGCAAATCTTTTTCAGCCAAATCCCATTTACCCATTTTATCATAAACAACCGCTCTATTAAAATAAAGAACCCACATTTTATCAGTAGTATTTGAAATCTTAGAAAAAATGTAATCGTAAATTTTCAAAGCTTCTTTGTATTCTTTTTTATGTTCATATACAGCAGCTAAATTAACATAATAATTTAAATTCAATGTCTTACCATCAATTAACCATTTGTATAACTTTAAAGCCTCGTCATATTTCTCCATACTGAAAAGTATTTCAGCCTTATATCCAATTGATGAATTATATAAATAAGAATTCTTATCAATCATATTAGCAATACGAATAGCATCTTCACGCTTTCCACCATTAGCTAAAAGATTTGCTAATGTAAGTTTAGCAAAATCTAAATTCGGATTAACAGAAATTGATAAACAGGTAAATAATAAAGAAAGGTTATCAACTTTTTTCAATTGGTTATAAAAACCTAAATTAAAGAAAGCCTCTGCGAAACCTTCTGTAATTTGCATTTTATTATTCTTAACATTTTTTATGTTGTTTTTATTATCAAGCCAAGCCCTAAATAACTTTGCCATTTCTGAATCAGGACGAGTTGCTATATAATGGTCAATAGTATCAATAGCAGATTTAACCCTATCCATACGAATATAAAGTTTTGATAATAACTCAACAGTTCTTAAAGAAACTTTCAAATCCAAAGATTCTTTATAAGCTTCAATAGCATTTAAATTATCGCCAGAAAATTCATACATCATAGCTTTATGAGTAAAATAAACATCTTCAAATCCTTTGAATTTTTTTATCTGTTCTAGCTGTTTTAAACCGGCTTTTAAATCATTTTTTGCAACTAAAGCCCAAGCTTTTCCAAGAATTAAAATCTGTTCATTTTTCTTATTTGTTTTAACAGAATCTATAAAAGAAATTAACTTATCCCAATCTTTATTTCTGATATAATCAAACATCAAAACAGAAACAGCATAAGTATCAATTTTCTTTTTTTCTATTAACTGATTTGCGATTTTCACAGCTTGATTTTGATAACCGTTTATTAAGTGAGAAACTAAAATAAAATTACCAAGCTCTATATTAATATCATCAATATCTATATTTTTATCAACATTAAAATTAGCATTTATAGAAGAGTTATGAAGCAACAAGAACTTGCCGTATTTATTATCGGTCTTAATATCTCTGAATAAAAAAGCAGATCTGTTAATCAAGACATTATTATAATAAAGGTTAAAAGAAGCTAATCCAATAATAACTATAATAGCTATTTTGGATACATAGCTTTTATTATCATTTAAACAAATTTTATCATTAGATTTGCTTTTCATAGACAATCCTTGTTATTCAAAATTCTTTATATTATAAATAGTAATAGGATACAGCAAAAACATAAAAAAGTAAAGTTTTAAGGTAAAAGAAGAAGGTGTCAAATGAATCAAATTTTAGTTTTTGAGAAATATATAGAAACATTAAAGAAGTGGCAAAAGCATATAAATTTAATTTCGAACACAACAATTAATGATATTTATAATCGTCATATTATTGATGGAATAAATTTATTTAATTATATAAAAAATAATTTTTCAGGAAATAATATTATTTTAGATATTGGTTCAGGTGCAGGATTTCCAGGTTTAGTTTTAGGAATAATGGGATTGCAAAATATAACACTGGTTGAAAGTGATGCACGTAAGTGTGCATTTTTAAACACTATAAAAACAGAGTATAATTTAGATAAAATAAAAATAGAAAATTTAAGAATTGAAGATATACAACCGTATTTAAAAGTTGATATAATAACGTCTAGAGCATTCAAATCGATAAAAGAAACATTTGAGCTTACAGAAAATATAATACATAAAGATATCAATTATATTCTTATAAAAGGAAAAACTTTACAATCAGAAATTGATGAAGCTTTAAAAAAATACTCATTTGATTTTTCATTTTTTAAAAATAATTCATCAACAGATGGATATATTATACATATACAAAATATAATAAAATTATAATAAATTTATCTTTGTATTAAAATTTTAATAATATTTAAAATGTTTCACGTGAAACATTTTAAATTTTTTATAGGTAAAACAAAGAGTTATGCGATTTTTAATTTAAAAAACGATTGTTTTATATAACAAAAGGAAAATTAACAAATAAATTTATTATTATTTAAAATTTTTATTTATATATATTTTATTTACTTTATTTTTTTAACTTTTTTAAAAAATGTTTCACGTGAAACATTTTATATTTTAATTTTAAAAATCATATATTTATGCGGTTTCTATATCAGAATAAGATTTTGTTTATATAAAAATCTCTTGTATTATTTTTCAGATTCTATTATTCTTTTTATATATAAATTATCAAAAAATACGGGGTAATAGGATGAAAAAGGCAGAAATTATAGCAATAGCAAATCAAAAAGGTGGTGTTGGTAAAACAACAACAGTTATAAACTTTGCAACAGCATTTGCATCTTTGGGTAAAAAGATTTTGGTTATAGATATGGATCCTCAAGGCAATGCAAGTACAGGTTTAGGTATTGAATCAAATAATCGTCAAAATAATGTTTATAATTTATTAATAGGAGATATAAATATTAACGATACAATACAAAAAACAAATATTCCAAATTTAGATATTGTTCCAGCAGAAGTTTCACTTGCAGGAGCTGAAGTAGAACTTGCAAATCTTGAAAATCGTTTATATAGACTTAAAAACTCTTTGCAAAATACAGTAGATACTTATGACTATATAATAATAGACTGCCCTCCTGCATTAGGATTTTTAACATTAAATGCTTTGGCTGCAGCTGATAATTTAATAATACCTTTACAATGTGAATTTTTTGCATTAGAAGGTGTTGGGCATTTATTAAAAACAATTCGTTTGGTTCAACAACAAATAAACACAAATTTACAAATAAAAGGAGTTCTTTTGACTATGTATGATAAAAGAAATAAACTATCAGACTTAGTCGCAGCAGATATAAGAAATTGTTTTAAAGGAAAAGTTTTTGAAACAATAATTCCAAGAAACGTCCGGGTTTCTGAAGCTCCTTCACATGGACAGCCAGTGCTTTTATATGATATGAATTGTGCTGGTTCAAAAGCTTATATTAACTTTGCCACAGAAATTTTATCAAAGCCAAATACAAATCAAGGGGTAGTATAATATGACAACTAACAATCAAAATAATAAATTAGGAAGAGGTTTATCAGCATTATTAGGAGATGATGTAAGCTTCTTAAAAGAGGTCCCTGTATCATCAGAAAAAAAAGAAACAAAAAATAATAATGATGTTTTTTATGTATCTCCTGCTGATAAAGAAGGAACAGCAAATGAAATAGTAATGTTAGCAATGGGTTGCATAGAATTAAATCCATACCAACCAAGAACACACTTTAATATTGAATCAATAAAAGAGTTAGCTCAATCAATCGAAAAGAAAGGATTGCTTCAACCAATAGTTGTTCGTCCAACACAGGATATACATAAGTTCCAAATAATATCAGGAGAAAGAAGATTTAGAGCTATAAAATCACTTGGCCACACATCAATTCCGGTTGTAATACGACAAGCAACAGACCTAGAAATGCTAGAATTAGGATTAGCAGAAAATCTACAAAGAGAAGATTTAAATCCAATAGAAGAAGCAAAAGGTTATAAAAGATTGATAGATGAATTTGGATATACTCAAGAACAACTATCAAGTATAGTCCATAAAAGTCGTCCTTATATAGCAAATGTAATACGACTTTTGAAATTACCAGAAAATATATTAAAAGAAATAGAAAGTGGAAGAATTTCAAGAAGCCATGCCAGAACTTTAATAAAAGAAGAAAATCCAGAAAAAGTATTAGAAAAAATAATAAAAAATAAATTATCAGTTCGTAGTGCTGAAGAGGAACATAAAAAATCTTCAAAGAAATTAAAAAAAGAAAATGTAAAAAGTGCAAATCAAAATACTGAAATTATAGCAATCCAAGATTTGTTAATACATACTTTCAAAACAAAAGTATCTGTTGATCTTGATAAAAATAAATCAGGAAAAATAACAATACATTTTTCTGATTTGCAAGAATTAGACCGTATTTTAGGCCTATTAACTTGCGTATATGATAAAGATACAACTCCACCAAAATTCACAAAACCATATTAGATATAAATAAGAGTTATATTTATAAAAGAATAGTTCTCAATTTAATACAAGAAAAATATGCATTAAATATATGCATATTTTTTTATTAATAATTTTTAATTTTTGGTTTTAAATTTTTTTATAAAAAATATAGAAAAATAAATTTATAATATTTTTATAAAAATGTTTCACGTGAAACATTATTAAAAATATTATAAATATAGATATTTTATAATAGACATAATAATTATATGTCAAATTATAAAGTGAGTATTTTTAATAATAAGTGAAAGCATTTGAAAAGCTTATATGGTCAATACATTCTTTTGGAAGCTCTTTTATAAATTGTGATGGAGCATTATTTTGCCATTGGCCAAATACTAACCTAGAAGCAGCATAATATATAATCACGGCTTTTTTGCCTCTTGTTATACCAACATAAGCAAGTCTACGTTCTTCTTCTAATCCTTTATCTCCACTCTCCTCTATTGACTTTTCACTTGGAAAAATACCAGTTTCCCAACCTGGTAAAAAGACTATATCAAACTCTAAACCTTTTGAAGCATGTAAAGTCATAATTGAAACTTCATCTCCGAAACTTTCCTCATCGGAATCCATAACTAAAGAAACTCTTTCCAAAAACTCCATTAAAGATTCAGATTCTTTATTAATAGTTCCAATTAATTCTTTAATATTTTCAATTCTGTTAACAGCATCAGGAGTTTTTGCATTTTGCCACATAGAAAAATATCCTGATTCATAAATTATAGTTTGAGAAAGTTTTCCGTGATGAATTGGGTCTCCATTACTTTCAGTAATATTACCGTTATACATATCTCTCCAAACATAAAAGTCATTAACAAATTTTTGCAATGAGTTTTGCGTTTTTCCTTTAAAATAACCGGAATTTAACATCTCTTCTAAAGCAGAAAACATACTTATATTATGACTTCTAGCATATCTGTGTATATCCCCAATTGTTTTATCTCCAATACCTCGTTTTGGTAAATTAATAATTCTGGAAAAAGATAAATCATCATTTGGATAAACTAATAATCTTAAATAAGAAATGACATCTTTTATTTCTTGCCTTTCATAGAATTTTGTTCCTCCAATTATTTTATAAGGAATTCCAGATTTAATAAATTTTTCTTCAAAAGCTCTAGTCTGCCAAGTAGCACGAACCAAAACAGCCATTTCAGATGTATTAAAACCCTTACGCTGAAAACTTTCGATATCATCAACAATAGTTTTCGCTTCTTCATCAGATGAAAAAACACCTTTAACCTGAACCTTTAAATTTTCATCATCATCAGATGCTGGCTTTAAATGCTTCCCTAACCTACCCCTATTATTTGAAATAAGATATGAAGCACAATATAAAATATACTTTGTAGACCTGTAATTTGTTTCTAATCTAATAACTTTAGCATCTGAAAAATCAGATTCAAATCTTAATATATTTTCAATTTCTGCACCTCTCCAAGAATATATAGACTGGTCATCATCACCAACACAACATATATTTCCATGTTCTGCTGAAATCATTCGCAAAAATCCGTATTGAACCGCATTTGTATCCTGATACTCATCAACTAAAACATATTTAAATTTTTTCTGATATTTCAACAAAATATCCGGATAAGCAGAAAAGATTTTCAATGGATATAATAATAAATCTCCAAAATCAACAGCATTCATTTGACGCAAACGTTCTTGGTATCTTTTGTAAATATCAATAAATTTTCCATCTGCAATATGAAGTGAATCAATCATCATATCAGTATCAACTTCACATACTCCTTTATCTTTATATCTGGAAATTACATCAGCAATCATTGACGGAGAAAATCTTTTAACATCAATTTGAAATTCATCAACCATAATTTGCTTTAAAAGTCTTTTCTGATCATCAGCATCAAATATAGCAAAATTTTTATCAAGCCCACATAATTCTATATGATTTCTTAAGATACGAAGAGATATAGAATGAAATGTCCCAATCCATAAACCATTTGTCATATTTTTGCCGACCATTTTTTCAACACGTTCAGACATTTCTTTTGCTGCTTTATTGGTAAAAGTTAAAGCTAAAATCTCAGACGGATACGCAAGTTGTTTATATAAAATATAAGCAATTCTAGTAGTCAAAACTTTTGTCTTTCCAGTCCCAGCACCAGACAAAACTAACAAAGCTCCATCTGTTGTCAACACAGCTTCTTTTTGAGCATCATTTAAAGACAATATCAAATCGTTAATATCCATTTACCTTACCTCTGATAATCTGATATAAAATTTTATAAATTTATAACATAACAAAATATTAAAGTATATAAAAATGAATTGCAAATTTTTACTATATATTTATGATTGTAAACATAAAAAAATAACAAAGGATAAATTATGCGAGAATTAGTTTTTGACGTTGAAACAACAGGAATGTCTTACGAAAACGGGGACAGAATTGTTGAAATAGGAATGGTTGAATTAATTAACAAAACAAAAACAGGACGCACATTGCATATGTTTTTTAATCCAGAAAAACAAATGGATGACGAAGTAATATCAGTCCACCACATAACAAATGAATTTGTTGCAGATAAACCATTATTCAAAGAAAAAGCAAAAGAAATCTTTGACTTTATAAGCACGGATTCTGTTTTAATTGCTCACAACGCATCTTTTGATATGGGATTTTTAAATTATGAATTACAAAATGCTGGCTTTGATAAAATAGATGAATCAAGATTTATTGATACTCTTATAATATCACGAACAAAATATCCTCAATACAGATCACATAGTTTAGATGCAATCTGCAAAAGATTTGATATTTCACTAACAGAAAGAGAAGAGCAGGGACACGGAGCATTATTAGACTCCTATTTATTGGTAGATGTATATTTAGAAATGACAGGAAAAAAAGAATTTGATTTTTCTGACAATACATCATCAAAAAGAGGTATACAAACAAACAGAAAAAACTTATCAGAAATTTATAATAATAAAAACAAAATATTAAATCTGTCTGTCATAAATCCAACAGAGGCAGAACAAGAAAACCACAAAAACTTTTTATCAACATTTAAATCAAGTCCTATGTGGAATTCAGATAACACAACAGATAACAAATAATGAAAGAGGATAAAATGGAAATAGAAGAAATCTTAAAACTAACAAAAGAAGAAATTGAAAAAATGTCATTTGAAACAGCTTTTTCAACTCTTGATAAAATTGTCAGATATCAAACATCTGGCCAAATTCCATTAGAAGAATCTGTAAAGATATACGAAGTAGGAATTTTATTAAAAAACAACTGCGAAAAGCGATTAAATGATGCAAAACTTCGAGTTGAAAAAATCACATTTTCAGAAACGGGAGAAATAAAAAAAGAGGATTTTAATTAATTCAAAAGGTTTTATTTATGGAAGAAAAGCTAACTCCATTAATGGAGCAATATAAAAAAGTAAAAATGCAATATAATGATTGCTTATTATTTTATAGGCTTGGAGATTTTTACGAACTATTCTTCCAAGATGCAATAATCGCATCAAATGTTTTAGATATAGTTTTAACAAGAAGGGCAGGAGGAAATAAAAGTAGTGATACACAATCTCCTGAAATACCAATGTGCGGAATACCATTTCACGCATATGAAAGCTATGTTGCAAAATTATTAAAACATGGATTTAAAATAGCTATTTGTGAGCAAACAGAAACTCCACAAGAAGCAAAAGAAAAACGTGGTAATGGAGCAATTGTAAACAGAGAAGTTATAAGAATAATAACACCAGGAACCATTACAGAAGATGCATTTTTAAAATCATCAGATAACAATTATCTGTTATCACTATATAAAAGTGATAAAGAAGATTCAAAATTTGTTGCTTCTTGGATAGATATATCATCAGGAGATTTCTTTACAAAAACATTTTATAACAATGATGATATTAATGTTTTTCTAACACAAATAAATCCTTCGGAAATAATCGTCCCTGATAGCTTTTATAACAAAGATTTCTTTAAACAAATAAATTTAAAATTTTCAGAAAAAATAACTTTTAGACCGGATTCAGGATATGTTTTTAATGAATTTATCCAAGAAACTATATCAAAAATATTTAATATAAAAACTATTCAATCAATAAGTAATTTCTCGAACGATGAAATTTTAACAATAAAAAATATCATTGATTATATAGAGCTTACAAACAAAACAAAATATGTATCATTCAGAACAATAAAACATATTACAAATAATGAAAATATGTTTATGGACGAATTTACTTTTAAAAGTCTTGAAATAATAAATCCTTTAAATGATACAACAGAAAAACATTCAACACTATTTTCTGTAATAAATAATACTAAATCAAAATTCGGATACAGGCTTTTAAAAAAATGGATAATAAACCCAATTACAAATATAAATGAGATAAACAAAAGATTAGATGCGGTATCATTTTTTATAAGAAATCAATCAATAATAAATCCAATACAAACAATATTAAAAGAAGCTCCGGATATACAAAGAATCCTATCCAGAGTAATATTTGACAGAGCAAACCCAAGAGATTTATATGCAGTATTACGATATATACAAATACTTCCAAAAATCAAATCTTTGTTAATAAACCAAAGTGATGAACCAGATTTTATAAAAGAAATAAATAATAATTTAAACTGTTTAACTTTTAGTGATTTAGAAGATTTATTATTCAGAGCATTAAATCCAAATAACCTCCCAGTATTAGCAAGAGATGGCGGATTCATTAAAGAAAATTTTAATCTAACATTAGATGAGTATGTAGATTTAGTCGATGATACACAACAAGTAATAGCTTCATTACAACAGAAATATTCAGAAATATCAGGTGTGCAGTCCATAAAAATAAAGCATAATAACTTAATAGGATATTTCATAGAAGTATCATCAAAATATGCAAACCAGTTATTCGAAAATAAATTTGTTTTTATTCACAGACAAACAATTGCAACTGCAATCAGATTCACAACAACAGAATTATCAGAATTAGAAACAAAAATAATAACAGCTAAAAATAAACGCCAAGCACTAGAATTAGAAATATTTAAAGATTTATGCGATAATATTTTAAAGCACGCGGACGAATTAAATAAGACATCAGATTACGTATCAATGATAGATGTTTTTACATCATTTGCTCAAACAGCAATAACAGAAGATTACACTCGCCCAATAATAGATAATACAAAATCATTCCAAATAATAGGAGGTCGCCATCCAGTAGTTGAAAAGAATATTAAATCAAGAACAACAGCAAATTTCATAGATAATGATTGTATATTACAATATGAATATGATAAGAAAACAGATATAGAAAATATTATAAAA
This sequence comes from uncultured Pseudomonadota bacterium, assembly GCA_949283075.1. Taxonomy (GTDB): domain Bacteria; phylum Pseudomonadota; class Alphaproteobacteria; order Rs-D84; family CASDRH01; genus CASDRH01. The sequence continues at coordinate 28,703 of CASDRH010000013.1, forward strand.
ACTAACAATATAACCGGCTTTAATACAAGTATTTTATCAAAAATAGATGATTTAAAAGATAATCAAATTAAAACAAATTCTCCATTATGGCTTATAACCGGACCAAATATGGCTGGTAAAAGCACATTTTTAAGACAAAATGCAATCATAGCATTAATGGCTCATACAGGTTCATTTGTTCCAGCAAAATACGCTCATATAGGAGTCATAGATAAATTATTCAGTAGAGTAGGGGCATCTGATAATTTAGCAACAGGTCAATCAACATTTATGGTTGAAATGCTGGAAACATCATCAATTTTAAATAAAGCAACAGATAAATCATTTGTTATACTTGATGAAATTGGAAGAGGAACATCAACATTCGATGGAATGTCAATAGCATATGGTGTAGCAAAATATTTATGTGAAAAAACAAATTGCAGAGGATTATTTGCTACACATTATCACGAATTGACATCAATTGCTGATAAACAAAAAAATATAACCTGCCATACAATGCAAGTAAAAGAATGGAAAAATGATATAGTTTTCTTGTATAAAATAATTTCTGGTGTAGCAAATAAATCATACGGAATTTCAGTTGCTAAACTTGCAGGTATACCATCAGAAGTTATAAATAATGCTCAAAAGATGTTATCAAAATTAGAAAATCAATCATCAAATCAATCATTGGATTTGTTTTCATATACAGAAAATATAGAAATACAAAATAATGAAAAAATATCAAATAATACCGGTTTTGATAATGACTTATTTTCAAAATATTCAGAAATAATTGATGAAATTAAATCATTAAATCCTGACGAAATTACAGCAAAAGAAGCATTAAATATAATATATGATTTATCTAAAAAAGCAAAACAATGACGGATTTAAAAAAAGAAAATAATTTATCATTGAATTATTTAAAAAGTGGTTGGGTAAATTTATATAAACCATCAGGAAAAACATCAACTCAATCAATCTGCATCATCAGAAAAAATATAACAGAGTTTTTAAAAAGTATAAATTTAATTTCAGAAAAAGAAAAATTGCCTTGTGGTCATATGGGCACACTCGACCCAATGGCAGAAGGAGTATTACCAATAGCATTCGGAGAAGCTACAAAAACAATACCATACCACGAAGAAGGAATAAAAGAATATATCTTCACAATAAGATGGGGAGAGCAAACAGATACAGATGACGCAACTGGAAAAATAATTGCAACATCAAATAAAATACCAACCAAAGAAGAAATAGAAAAAATAATAATAACTTTTATCGGAAACATAAAACAGACACCATCAAAATTTAGTGCTATCCACATAAATGGGATAAGAGCATATGACCTAGCTCGCAATAACCAAAATTTTGAAATGCCAACTCGAAATATAACAATACATAACTTATCATTGATACAAGATTTAAATACTAATCAAGACAACAATACTTCAACATTTATAGTTAAATGCTCAAAAGGAACATATGTAAGAACTTTGTGTAAGGATATATCAGAAAGGCTAAACACAAAAGGGCATTTAATAAAACTTATCAGGACTCAAAACGGAAATTTCACATCACAACAATCAATAACATTAGATAATTTTCTTGATTTTTTTGAAAAATTAAAAGAAAATACAAAACATAAAAATAACGAATCGTTAATAAATGATGCACGTATAAAAGATATATTAAAACCAATTGACTATATGCTGGACGGCATCCCGGGTATAGAAATCGCAAACAAAGCTTTGCAAAAATTCCAGAAAGGAATCGCTCAAAGCTGTAAATATCAAGAAGGTTTTTATAAAATTTATTACTCATCAAATATCAGCGAAGATATAAAGCAAATCACTTCATTAAATGACAAAAGAATAATGATAGGATTTGGATTAATACAAAAAGGTTTATTAAAACCAAAAAAAGTTTTTAACATAAAATAAGAGGATAAAAATGCAAACAAAAGAAACAAAACAAAAGATAATAAAAGAACACCAAAACGGAGCAAAAGATACAGGTTCATCAGAAGTACAAATTGCACTTTTGACAGACCGTATTAACACTTTGACAGAACACATGAAAACAAATAAAAAAGATAATTCAGCAGGATATGGATTAACAAAATTAGTTGGTCAAAGAAAACGTTTATTAAACTACATCAAAAGACGTAGTGAAGAAAGATATCAAAACCTAATTAAAAAACTAGGATTAAGAAAATAAGTTTCCAAGCGACGCAATGTCGCAAATGGGGGGTATAGCTCAGTTGGCTAGAGCGTTACGTTGACATCGTAAAGGTCACAGGTTCGAATCCTGTTACTCCCACCATAGTTCTAAAAAGCAATCATTTTTTATTTAAAATAAAGTATTTGACATTTAATAATTTTTGTTTAATATATTAAACAGATTGTACTTTAGGATACTATTTTGATTCTTTGGGGCCGGAAAGGCCCTATTTTTTTTATAAAAAAGTCAGCTGGTAAAGCAAGAGGTTGTGCGGAATCTTACCACGACTGATTAGAAGAATTTTAAAAATATTATTTTAAAAATAAGGTGTATAACACTTCACACAGGAACCGACCAGGAACTCTTAAAACTC
>CASDRH010000014.1 GCA_949283075.1 uncultured Pseudomonadota bacterium
ACAATTACAGATGTTGTGAATGCTGTTACAAGTTATAACGTAAACTTACCAGGAGGAAAAATCCGCCGTGGTATGGACGAAGTAAGTGTTAGATTCTTTGCAGAATTCCAAAATATGCAAGATATAGAAAATATGGTTATAACAACACCAGAAGGACAAGAATTCAAATTAAAAGAAATTGCAAATATTGAAGATTTTGCAAAAGATTTAGAAAACGATGCTTACTATAATAACGAACCAGTCGTTTTGATGTCTGTTCAAAAAGTGTCAGGAGGAAACGAAGTTGCAATTGCTGACGGATATTATCAAAAACTACCTAAAATAGAAGCTTTATTAGAAGACGGAATGAAAGTTCAAACAGTTTCTGATAATACAACTATTATTAGAACAGAAACAGCTGGAACATACGAAAGCATTGTTGTAGGTGTCATCTTAGCTGTTTTAGTTTTAATTGTATTCACAGCTAATTTCAGAACAACATTTATTACAGGATTAATTATTCCTTCATCTATCATATCAACATTCTTTATGATTAATATGGCAGGATTCACAATTAATTCTATGACATTATTGGGATTAGCAACAGTGTTAGGAACATTAGTTTCAAACGCAATTATCATAATTGAAAATTCAATCTCATTAATTGAAAAAGGAAAAAATCCATACGATGCAGCAGTTGAAGGAACTAAAAAATCAATTGTTCCAGTTTTTGCTTCATCAGGAACAAACTTAGCAGTGTTTATTCCTATTTCATTTATGGGTGGTATTGTTGGACGATTCATGGTTCAATTCGGACTAACAGTTGTTTTTGCAACAATATTATCAATAATAATATCTTTCTCTTTAACACCGATGTTAATTGCTAGATTGTTAAAAGCAAAAGATGAAAATCAAAAAGAATCAATATTTGATAAACTTTCAAATGGTATAAACAATACAATTAAAAAAGAATATAATGTTATATTGAACTTTATATTTAAATTTAAATTTATATCATTCTTGCTATGTATGGCTATATTCTATGGAACAACAATGTTATTACAATACATTGGAAACGAATTTATGCCAGCATCAGATAATGATAAAATTATCATAGAAGTAAAAACTCCAGAAGGTTCATCAATTGAAAAAACAACACAATTAACAGGTATAATTACGGATAGAATTCGTAAAAATCACCCAGAAGAAGTTTTAGCGACTATTAATACAATTGGTGAAAACGGAGTTCAAAATTCATCAATAACAGTAGTGTTAAAACCTGCTGACGAAAGAAAATTAAGCGATTTAGACTTAATATCAAAAATATTACCAGAGTTATCAGATATTCCTGATATAGAAGTAAATATGCGTCGAGGAGGTTCTTCTGGAAGTAGTACTTATGACGTTACAATGAACTTGTATGGTATTGAGTATAATAAAATGATTGAATACGCAGAGCAAATTATGCAAATAATGCGTGAAATGGATTCATTCAGATCAGTTGCATCAAATTACAGAATACCAGCAAAAGAATATAGATTTATTCCAGACCAAGATAAATTAAATCTTTATGGAGTAACAAACCAACAAATAGCTGCTACTATCAGATATTCTTTATATGGAAATGACACAAATACATATAGAGATATAGATATATACGACATTATTATTGAATTAAACGACCCATTAAAAAATAATGACGCTATGTTCAATAATATTATGGTTAATTCTCAAAAAGGTATGATACCTGTTACAAATTTAGGAGAAGTAAAAACAGTAAATTCATACTCTGAATTACGTCGTCGTGACCGTCAATCAATTATTGAAATTGGAGGACAATTAAGTAAAGGTACAGCTGGTCAAGTCCAATCAAAATTAAATAAGCTTATAAAAGAAAAAATTAATTTTGAAGAAGGATACGGAATATATGCCGCTGGTAGTGCTGAAAGACAAGCAGAAACAGCAAAAGAAATTGTAAAAGCATTCGTATTAGCAGTTATCTTCACATATATGGTTTTAGCTGCTACAATGAACAGCTTATTACATCCATTTACAATTTCATTATCAATTGTAACATCATTCTCTGGAGTGTTTGTTGTTATGTTCTTTACAAGCACATCAATTAACATTGGGTCTATGTTAGCATTCATCATGCTTGTTGGACTTGCTGTAAATGCTGCAATTCTTGTATTAGAACCAGCATTGGCAAGAATTAAAGAAAAAGGTATGTCAATACAAGACGCTTTAAGAGAAAGTTTTGATGAAAATATCAGAACAATGTTTATGACATCATTAGCAGTTGTATTCGGAACAATACCTCAGTTATTTGAAACAGATGCGATGAAAAAATCAATGGGAGCAGTGTTAGTTGGAGGAATGTTAGGTTCAATCTTATTTACTCTTGTATTAACCCCATTGCTATTCTATTTCTTTGAAACAATTGCTCAGAAGTTCAAAATTCCAAGCCCTTCTGAATTAATTGCTAAAATTACAGGAAAGAAAAAGAAATTAGAAACAATAAACCATTCAAATAATATAAATATAGATAATAATTAATTTATTTATAGATATATAAAATAATCAAGGTAAGTTAAAAGCTTACCTTTTTTATTTACTTATATACAATAAGAACAAAATAGATACATTTTATTTGACAAGTATAAACAAATATAGTACATTTATAGAATAAACAAGAACTTTAAAAGAACAAAAATAGTATAAAGGAGGTTTGCTATGTTAACTCAAAAACAAAGCGAATTATTCAAATATATTGATAGTTATTTAAAAAAGCACGGAATTGCTCCATCATTTGAAGAAATGAAAGAAGCGTGTGGATTAAAATCAAAATCTGGTGTTTTCAGCTTAATGAAAAGTTTAATTGATAGAGGATTTATAGAACAGCTACCATATCGTGCACGTGCAATGTCTATAAAAAAATATCCTGAAATGTCTTATCAATACGATACAGGAATGTCAAATATTACCGCTATTGCAGAGGAAAAAGCAAAGTTTGATTATAAATCAGATATTATAAATATACCAGTTTACGGAAAAATTGCCGCTGGTACTCCAATTGATGCTTTGAAAGATACAAACGGACCTACTATTCCAATTTCTTCAAGTGTATTAGGAAAAGGAAATTTTTACGCTTTAAAAATTGAAGGAGACTCAATGATAGAAGCTGGTATACACGATGGAGACAGCGTAATAATAAAAGAAACGGATTACGCAGAAAATGGAAAAATAGTAGTTGCATTAGTAGATAATCAACAAGCAACTTTAAAATATTTAAAGAAAGAAAAAGATAAAGTATCTTTAATTCCAGCAAATAAAAACTATGAAACAAAAACATTTTCAGCAGATCGTGTAAAAATTCAAGGCGAGCTTGCATTATTGATAAGAAATTATTAAAATCAGAAAAACAAAAGTAAAAGGAATAAAAATGACAGAAAAAAATAAAGCATTAGAAGCAGCATTAGCTCAAATAGAAAAATCATTTGGTAAAGGTTCAATTATGTCTCTTGGTGAAACTAATCACATAGAGGTTGAAGCAGTTCCAACAGGTTCTTTAAGTTTAGATATAGCTTTAGGAATTGGAGGATTACCAAAAGGAAGAATTGTCGAAATATACGGCCCAGAAAGTTCAGGAAAAACAACATTAACATTGCACGTTGTTGCAGAGGCTCAAAAACTTGGCGGAACTTGTGCTTTTATTGATGCAGAACATGCACTTGATCCAGCATATGCAAAAAGACTTGGTGTTGATGTTCAGAAGTTGTTAATATCACAACCGGATTCAGGAGAACAAGCATTAGAAATTACAGATACACTTGTTCGTTCAGGAGCAGTTGATGTAGTAGTTGTTGATTCAGTTGCTGCATTAGTTCCAAAAGCAGAGTTAGAAGGTGAAATGGGAGACTCTCACGTTGGATTACAAGCAAGATTGATGAGCCAAGCATTAAGAAAATTAACATCATCAGTTGCTAAATCAAATTGTTTAGTTATATTCATTAACCAAATAAGAATGAAAATTGGCGTGATGTTTGGAAATCCAGAAACAACAACTGGTGGAAATGCTTTAAAATTCTATTCATCCGTTCGTTTAGAAATACGCAGAACTGGTGCAATCAAAGATAAAGAAAATGTAATTGGAAACGAAACACGTGTAAAAATTGTTAAAAATAAAGTAGCACCTCCATTTAAAGTTGTTGATTTTGATATTATGTATAATGAAGGAATATCTCATGAAATAGAAATCTTGAATCTTGGAGTAAAACTTGGTTTAATTGAAAAAGCAGGTTCTTGGTTCTCTTATAATAATAACAGAATAGGACAAGGTAAAGAAAACGTAAAACAATATTTAAAAGATAATCCAAAAGTTTGTATGGAAATTGAAAAAAAGATAAAAGAAAATTCAGGGATATTAGAAAACGAATTAATGGATTCATCAGTAGCGGATATTGCAGAATAAAAAATAGATAGGATAAAATATGGCATACTATTTTAAAAACATAGAAAAGAAATGGTCAGAAAAGTGGGATAACGCAAAGTTATTTGAAACAAAAGAAGATAATACTAAACAAAAGATGTATTTACTTGTAGAATTTCCATATCCATCTGGAGCAGGATTGCATTGTGGACACGCAAGACCTTTTACAGCTATGGACGTAGTTGCCAGATTAAAAAGAATGCAAGGATATAATGTATTATTTCCAATGGGATATGATGCTTTTGGTTTTCCAACAGAAAAATATGCTATAAAAACAGGTATTCATCCTCGTATTGCAACTGATGAAAATACAAATAACTTTACAAAGCAATTAAAGAAACTTGGATATTCATTTGATTGGTCTAGATGTTTTAAAACAACAGATATAGATTATGTAAAATGGACACAATGGATGTTTATAAAGTTATTTAATGCTGGATTAGCTTACAGAGGTGTAGATACAATATCTTGGTGTGATGAATGTAAGATAGGAATAGCAAACGAAGAACTTGAAAATGGCAGATGTGAAAGATGCGGAAGTGAAGTAGTTCAAAAAGAAAAATCTCAATGGATGCTAAAAATGCAGTCTTATTCAGAAAAGTTAATTGATGGTTTAAAAGAAGTAGATTTCCCACCTAATGTAAAGAAAATGCAAATTGATTGGATAGGTAAATCAGTCGGTTGTGAAATAGATTTTGAAGTGGAGGGATCAACAGAAAAAATAAAAGTATTTACTACACGTCCAGATACAATTTTTGGAGTAACTTATATGGTATTAGCTCCGGAACATCCATTAATTCAAAATTATTTAAATGATGAAATTATAGCTTATCAAAATAAAGCAAAAACAAAAACAAAATTTGAAAGAACAGAATTACAAAAAGACAAAACAGGAGTTCTTGTTAAAGGTTTAAATGCTATAAATCCAGCAAATGGTGATAAAATTCCAGTTTTTATTTCTGATTATGTTGTTATGGGATATGGAACAGGCGCGATTATGGCGGTTCCTGCTCATGATGACAGAGATTACGAGTTTGCTAAAAAATATTCTTTACCTATTATACCAGTTATTGAAAGCGATAATGATTTTGAAAAATCTGCATATACAGGTGATGGTACACATATAAATTCAGATTTTTTAAATGGAATGGATAAAAATGATGCAATCAATGCTGCTGTAAAATTTTTTGAAGATAAAAAAATAGGATGTAAAAAAGTAAATTATAAAATGAAAGATTGGGCATTTTCCAGACAAAGATACTGGGGAGAACCAATACCTATGGTTTATTGTGAAAAATGTGGTTGGCAACCTATACCAGAAAATGAATTGCCTTTAAAATTACCAGACATTACAGACTATTTACCAACAGAAGACGGAGAATCTCCTCTTGCAAAATGCACAGAATGGGTAAATACAAAATGTCCTAAATGTAATGGAAATGCTAAAAGAGAAACTGATACTATGCCTCAATGGGCTGGTTCTTGTTGGTATTTTTTAAGATATATGGATCCAAAAAATTCAGAAGAGTTTGTATCAAATGATAAGCTTAATTATTGGGGACAAGTTGATTGGTATGATGGCGGAAACGAGCACGCTACTCGCCATTTATTATATTCAAGATTTTGGTATAAAGCATTAAAAGATTCAGGAGTTTATCTTCCATTTGATGAACCATATGCAAAAAGGACTTACCACGGAATGATTCTTGCAGAAGGTGGAGTAAAAATGAGTAAGTCAAAAGGAAATGTTATAAATCCTGATGAGGTAATAGAAAAGTATGGAGCAGACACATTAAGAACATATATAATGTTCATAGGTCCATTCACAGAAGATGTTGCTTGGAGTGAAGAAACAATAATGGGAGTCCATAGATTTTTAAATAAAATAGTAAATTTATTTGATAAAGTAGATATGGATAAAAATATAAGTTTATCAGATGAAGACTTAGCAGTAATGCACAAGTCTATAAAGAATGTTTCTGAACGTATAGATACAATGAAATTTAATACAGCTGTATCATCATTAATGGAATATGCAAATTATATGGCTTCAAAAGATAAAATACCATATGAATTATATAAAGAATTTATAAAATTATTATCTCCATTTGCTCCATATTTATCAGATGAGTTATGGGAAAGACTTGGAAATAAAGATTTTATAATAAAAGAGAATTTTTCTTCCTTTGATGAAAAATATTTATTATCAGAAAATGTTGATATAGTTGTTTCTGTAAATGGTAAGAAAAGAGCAATAATAAATTTACCTATAAATACATCAAAAGAAGAAATGGAAAAATTAGCATTACAAAATGAAGTAATAAAAAAATATATTACATCAGAAATAAAAAAGATAATTGCAGTAGAAAATAAGTTTATAAATATTGTTATATAGGGTTTAAGATGAAACTAAAATACATCAGTTTAATTTTAATTTTTATAATATCTTCTTGTGGATATAAACCATTATATAAATTAGAAGCTGGTGATAATATTTTAGTTGAGCTATATGATGTTGAAATTCCAGTTATTCAAGGTGATACTGGGCGTAATGGCCAAATATTAAGGAATAATTTAATGGATATGATAACACCATATGGAAAATCTAATAATCCAAGATATAAATTACAAATTGTCTTACAATCTCCTTTAATAGAACAAAAAGCTATTCGTCGAGATGAAACAGCAACATTTGCTACTGTAAAAAATACAGCAGATTATACTTTAATAGATATTGAGACAGGTAAAGAATTATTAAAATCATCAACATCTATGACATCATCATATAATATTTTGACACAAGCATATGCATCTGATGTAACATTAAAATCTGCGATAGATGATAATTTAAAGACTATTGCTAACGATATATTTATCAGACTTTCATTATATTTTAAAAGTGGAAAGTAATGTATGCAGATAAAACAACAAGATTTTACAAAACTATTATCAACTGGATTTAATAATATTAAATCAATTTTGATATATGGAAAGGACAGAGGAAAAGTATTAGAATTTGTAAAACAAATACCTAATAAAGTTGCAGAAGATCCAACAGATGTTTTTTCAGTATTTAATTATAATATTTCTGATATAGAAGACGACGTATCTAAATTATTTAATGACATAACATCAGTATCATTTAATCAAACAAGAAAAATAATTACAGTAAAAGATATAACAGATTCATTTTTTAATAAAATAATTGAAGTTTTTAATATAATAAATCCTTCTGATTGTCTGTTAATTCTATCATCTGGAGATTTAGGAACTACATCACCTTTACGAAAATTTTTTGAAACAAAAACAGATGATTTAATATCATTTCCTTGTTATGAAGATGAAGATAAAACATTACAGCAATTTATAACAGATTATTTAAAAGAAAACGGAATATCAAAAATTGATACAGATGCTATAAAATTTTTAATAAACAATTTAGGCTCTAACAGAGAACTTACAAAAAATGAACTAGATAAATTATCATTATATTTATATGGTCAAGATACAGTTAAATATGACAATGCAGTCAAAATGATTGCTGATTCATCAAGTATTCAAACACAAGATTTAACATTTGCAGTTTTCAGCGGTGAAACAGAAAAAGCATTAAATTTATATCCAAAAGTTCTAGATTTAGGAGAAACTCCAACAATATTAGTTCATGTATTTGAAATACATATAAGAAAATTATTATCAATCCATGAAGCAATATTAAAAGGAATGTCAACAACAGATGCTTTAAAAATAAATGGGATTAGATTCTTTAAAATAATTCCAACAGTGACCTATCAAATAAAATTATGGAATGTAAAAAAATTATTAACAGCATTAGAAATACTAATTGAAATGGATATGAAGTGTAAAATCAAAGACGCTCCAACAGAAATATTAGTATCAGACTGTATTTTAAAACTATCAAGATTTGCCAAAAAAGAAATTATATAATTTATATGATTTATATGATTTATTTATTCATCAAACTTAAATATACATCAATAGTTTGATTTATTTTAGAAACTCTTGAAAAATTAAAATTCGCGTGTTTAATAGCTTGAATAGATAAATTTTTTCTTTCTTCTTCATTTAATGATAAAGCCCATTGTATACCATCTTTCAAAGCATCAGAATTACATGGTTCAACAAGCTTACCAGTTATTCCATCTAATATAATTTCAGTTGCTCCTCCATGATTTGTTGCAACAACAGGTCGTCCCATAGCACTAGCTTCTAAAATAGTTAAACCAAAAGATTCAGGAACAATAGATGCATTAACAACAACATCAGATAAAGCATACATTGTAGGAATATCGTAATCCTCAACTATATTAACAATATTATTTAAATTTAATTCTTTAATTTTATTTATAAGTTCTTTTTTAAACTTAGCAGAACCTCTACCAACAATAAACGCAACAACATTTTCATTTGGCAATTTTGCAATTGCTTCAACAAAGTTAATTCCACCTTTAATAGGACTTAATCTGCCAACCATAGAAATAACTCTTTTATCTTCTGGAATATGCATCATATTAGCAAGCTTAATCATTCTTTCAACAGAAACAGATTTCGGAGAAAAAGCAATATCATTAAACCAATTATGTATAACAACAATTTTCTTTGGATCTACTTTATAATTTTCAACGATATGATTTGCTATAAAGTAAGATGGAGCAATTATAATATCTCCTTTAACCATAACTTTATTGTATTTACGCTTTAATCCGAAATAACCAAGTCCATACGCAGCGTGGAAAGTTGTCATAAATTTTGTGCCAGTTAATTTGCAAGCTTTATAACAAGCCCAAGCAGGAGCACGAGAATTTGCATGAACTATATCAATATTTTCAGATTTAATAATTTTAGCTAAAGTTTTAGCATTTTTATTAATTGAAAAAAGGTTTTTAGAATGAACTGGTAATTGTATATGTTTAATATCGGCACGTAATAATTCTTTTACTAAAATCCCGCCAGCAGAAACAACAATCGGATTCCATCCATTCTCTTTTAATCCAACAGCCAAATCAATACAGTATCTTTCAACACCTCCACGTTCTAATGTTGGAACAACTAATAATATATTATAACTTTGCATCATTTTAAATAACCTTTGTAATTGATTTTGACTTTGAAATAAAAATTCGTTTAATGAATAAAATGATAATTCAAAACCAGTTTAAAAACAATAAAAATTTTGAAAAAAAGACTTGAAAAAACATAGTATTTTTGAGTATTATATATAAAAGTGAAAATTTTTTGGATATTATCTAAAATTTCAAGTCAGAAGGAAAGAATTAAAATGAAAAATAAATTAGTATTTGTTTTATCTTATAACGTATTAGCATTTATTATATGCACAATTACTTTTTCTGCAAATGCTGCTGTTAAAGAATATAATAAGGTTAGCTCAAATGATATATACAATACAAACAAAGAAGAAGTAAGTAAAAAAGAAACAGAAGTCAAAAAAGAAGAAATTGTAAAAACAGTTCCAGTTATTCCAGTATCATCAAATGAATCAAATAAAAATGATAAGTCTGTTTCTATAACAACAAAATCATATGCAGAAAAAGGAAAAGTATATTTACCATCTTCATTTGAAGAAGCAGTAAGTTCAGCAGAAAAGAAGCATGGTATAAAAAAACAATCTAATCAAAATACAACAGTTGTAAAAAATGACATTAAAGATGAAGAGAAACCATCAAAGACAATTACAGCAGAACAAGAAAATAATAAAGAAGCAGGTATTACATATCTTGCAAGTATAATATATCACTCTGATGGAAAGTCAGACTTATCAAATAAAGATTTAGATGTATTGAAAAAAATTGTTAATATTGTAAAAGAAAAGAATGCTAAAATAAAAATAGTAGGACATGCTTCATCAAGAACAAGCAATATGGATCTAATACAAAACAAATTAGTAAATTATAATATATCAGTTGCAAGAGCAGAAAGAATAAAAAAAGAGCTTGTAAGATATGGTGCAGATGAGTCAAAAATAACTCTTGTTGCAGTTTCAGATACAGAAAATATAAAAGAAGAAGTAATGCCGGTAAGTGAAAGTGTAAACAGACGTTCTGAAATATATATTTCATATTAAAGATATATTTCTAGTTTGTTTTAATAGATTTTCTAATCAGATTTCTTTTTAACCGCAAAATTGTAAAAGATTTTGATATGCAAGAAAAGGAAAGTTCTTTATTAAATAATGAATCTGATAATATATCAAATTATCAGTCTTTTAATGGCTTTTATTGGACTTTTTTAAAACCATCTTTTGATTTAGTAAAAGATATATCGGATTCATTCAACATATCCTCTATGATGGCAAAGGTAATAATAAACAGAGGAGTAAATAAAGAAGATATATTAAACTTTATAAACCCTAAATTAAAAAATTTATTACCAGACCCTTTTATATTATCAGATATGGATAAAGCTGTTGATAGAATTATATCAGCAATAGAAAATAAAGAAAAAATTGGAATATTTGGAGATTATGACGTAGATGGAGCAACTTCTTCTGCTATAATTTATAAATTTTTAACAATGGCAGGAGTAAGCAAAGATAATATAATAATCCATATACCAGATAGAATGGAAGAAGGATATGGATTAAATATAAATAGTCTACAAGATTTAAAAAATCAGGGTTGCACATTATCAATATCAGTTGATTGCGGAATTACAGCTGTAAATGAAGTAAAATGGGCTATGGAAAATGAACTTGATATGATAGTTATCGACCACCATAACCCAGAAGGAATGCTTCCAGAAGCAATCGCAGTTATAAATCCTAAAAAGCAAAATGAAAAATATGATTATTCATATCTTGCAGCTTGTGGAGTATGTTTTTTTACAATTACAGCTATCAACAAAAAGTTAAAAGAATTGAATTATTATAAAAAGAATAATATTGAAGAGCCAAACCTAATCCTTTTATTAGATTTAGTTGCTTTGGGAACAGTATGTGATGTTGTTCCTGCAATATCTGTAAACAGAGCTTTTATTCGCACTGGATTACAGGTGATGGCGAATAGAACTAATTTAGGTTTAAAAGCATTATGTGATATATCAGGAATAAGTACAGATATAGATTCCTATCATTTAGGATTTGTATTAGGACCAAGAATAAACGCTGGTGGAAGAGTAGGGGATTCTTCAATAGGAGTAAAATTATTATGTTCAAAAAATCCAATAACAGCAAATAACTTTGCAGAGATACTAAATGAATATAATAATTCACGAAGAGAGATTGAGGCAAAATGTTCTAATGAAGCATTAGAAAAAATTAATATAGATAAAATAAAAGAAGATAAAATGATTTTCATCAGTGGAAAAGATTGGCACACTGGTGTTATAGGTATAGTTTCAGGAAGAATAAAAGAACGACATAACCTACCAACATTCGTATCAACAGTTGATGAAAAAGAAGGAATTGCAAATGGATCTGCACGTTCAGTCCCATCAATAAATATTGGAGAAATAATTATAAAAGCAAAAGAAAAAGGAATAATCATAGAAGGTGGTGGACATTATATGGCTGCTGGATTTACATATAAATATGATAGAGAAAAAGAATTTTGCGAATTTTTAAAAGATGAAATCAAAAAACAATTAGACGGAAAAGAATTTAAACATTATTTAACAATAGATGCTGTAATAGATGCTTCTGCTGTAAACATAAACTTTGCGAAAGAGCTAAAACAACTATCACCATTTGGAGAAAAAAATCCAGAACCTCTATTTATGATATCTAATATGAGATTAGTAAAAAGCGAAATAATAAAAAATGAACATATCAAATGCGTATTCACTTCTGATAATGGAAAAAGTTTATATGTGATGGCATTTAAAGCTATAAACACAAAAATGGGAGATATGTTTATAAATCACATTGGAAAAACATTTAATTTAATAGGAAAAATCAGAATAAATACATATAAAGGAATCGATTCGGCAAACTTTTGTCTTGAAGATGCAAATTTCACATCAAATCTTATAGAAATTTATGAATAAATTTTCCTTATTTTAACAATTGTCCAAAAAAAAATTAAAAAAAAATTTTTTTAACAAACTTTTTTTTAAAAATTTTTTGCAAAATAAAAAAATCACGATTCGATTCGTAAAAATAACAATAGAGAAAATAAGCACTTTTTATAAAAAGCACAATTTTTGCATAAAATTAAAAATATTCGTCAACATTAAAAAAAATAATTTTTTATTTGATTTATATTTTTTTCCATTTATAAAAATCATCAAGCAAACACAATGGGAAATTTGGAAAGCTTAATTTTTAGAAATTTAAATTTTAACAATTAAAGGAGAGACATGATTTTATTACAGCAAGATTCTCGTTCTTTTTCAAAGGTCGATATCGAAAACATAAAATCAATATTAAAGGGAATTGTTAATCAAAAAGATTATATTACTTGGTTAAAAGATTTATCATTTGAATTAACAGATACATCTTGTAAAGTATTATCATCAAATAAATTCTGTAATGATTTTATAAAAAATAAATTTTCATCAGAAATACAGAAAGCAATAAATTCATTATATCCATTTGTAAATAATATTAATTATTCTGTATCAATATCAAATTATGAAAATGATAATAATATACCAAACATAACATCAGTAAAGCTTTCAGATAATGAAGTTTCAATAATAAATACAAATAATATAAATCACAGAGGATTAAATAAATCATATACATTTAAAAATTTTATAACAGATAACACAAACGAGTTATCAATTGTTGCTGCAAAACAAATTTCTAATTTATCATCAATTACAAATTTTAAACAAATATATATATACGGAAATAATGGCACAGGAAAGACTCATTTATTACATTCAATAGGTAATCAAATAGTTTCTCAAAAACCTGATGCAAAAGTAATATATATGTCTGCTGAAAAATTTATGTATGAATTCATAAAACATTCAAGAGCAAAAACATTAATGGAATTCAAAGACGATTTAAGATCAGCATATTGTTTAATTATAGATGATATAAATTTCCTATCAGGAAAAGAAGGGTCTGAAATAGAATTATCTCATACAATTAGAGAATTATCAGATGCAGGAAAAAGAGTAATTTTAGCGGGTAATAAATCACCATTTATGATTGATGGATTATCAAAACAACTAAAATCAGAAATATCATCAAGTTTAGTTTTAGAAGTTTCAGATTTCACAGAAGATTTAAGAAAAAAAGTAATACAAACAAAATTATTTGAATCAAATATAAATATATCCAACGAAGTTATAGAGTTTTTATCATCAAAAGATTTAAACGGAAAAGAAATAGATGGAGCAATAAAAAGAATATTTATGTATGCATCATTATCAAATGACGAAATGACAATATCATACATAAACAATTTATTAAAAGACATTTTTTATTCGAAATCAGAAAATAAACAAATCACAATATCAAACATAAAAAAGAATGTTTGTGATTTCTATGAAATTACTGTCCAACAAATTGACTCTTATTTAAAAGAGCATTCTGTTGCATTGCCACGTCAAATAGCAATGTATTTGTCTAAACACTTAACCGATAAATCACTAATGGAAATTGGAAATATGTTTGGGGGTAAGGACCATGCCACTGTTTTATATGCGGTTAAGAAAATAGAAAAAAAGATGAATGACAGTATTGAATTTTCAAAACAAATAGAAGCAATAGAGAGGTTATGTAAAGCATAAAAAATATTGTAAAAAAATACTTGATATAAATTTTTAAAACCTTTAATCTCATAGATATATAAAATTGAAAGGGTAAGGACACATGAAAGTTTCAATAGAAAAAAAAGAATTATTTAAAACATTATCACATATGTATGCTATTACAGAACGTAAAAGCACTATTCCAATTTTGTTAAATGTTAAAATTGAAGCAGAAGATAACTTAAAATTCACAGCTACAAATATAGATATGGAAATAGTAGAAATTGCAGAAGCTTCAATTTCAACAAAAGGAGCAATTACAGTTCCAGCACAAACATTTTTTGATATTGTAAGAAAACTTCCAGAAGGAGAAGTTGTATTAGAAACAAAAAATTCAAAAGTTGATATATATGCAGGTAAAGCAAAGTTTTCAATTCCATCACTACCAGTAGAAGATTTCCCAGTGATGGCGACAGGCGATATTCCGTTTAAATTTTCTGTATCTCCAGACGATTTAATCAAACTCATAGACAAAACAAAGTTTGCTGTTTCAACAGAAGAAACAAGATACTTTTTAAACGGAATTTATTTACACACAACTGAATCAAAAGGAAAAGAAGTATTACGAGCAGTTGCTACAGATGGACACAGACTTGCGTTATTAGATGTTGCAAGCCCTGAAGGAGCAAAAGGTATGCCAGGCGTAATTATTCCAAGAAAATTAATAATGGAATTACGTAAATTATTAGATGAAGTTTCATCAGAAATTAAAATTGAATCTTCTGAATCAAAAATCAGATTCTCATTTGGAAATATAGTAATTACTTCAAAAGTAATCGAAGGAAAATTCCCAAATTATGAAAAAGTAATTCCAACAGGAAATGATAAAGTATTAGAATTAGACCACAACTTATTTGCAACAGCTGTTGACCGTGTTTCATCAGTTTCAAATGAAAAATCAAAGGCTGTAAAATTGCACATAAGCCGTGAAGGATTAACAATATCAGCAAACAGCCCAGAAGCTGGAACAGGAACAGAAGAATTAGATGCAACATATAATTCAGATGATTCAATAGATATTGGATTTAATTCAAAATATTTATTGGATATAGCTTCTCAAATAGAAGGAAAGAATGTAAAATTCACAATGGCTGATGGTTCATCACCCGCCGTAGTATCTGAAATAGATGATGAATCTTCTGTATATGTTTTAATGCCAATGAGAATTTAATAATAAAAAAATATATATAAAAAATATACAGGGGATAGCAAAAGCTTTCCTCTGTATTTTTCTAAAAATATATAAGGAATAAAAATGAAATTACAAATAGATACATTAAAGAATTTGCAAAAATTCCAAAAAGAAAAATCAAAGGATTTTATCGGAACAGATGATAAAACAACATTTTTATTACCATTAAGCTTTATTGCTGAAGTTGGATTATTATCTAATGAAATTAAAAATAATGTAAATTCAGATATAATTGGTAATTTATCAAATAATTTATCAAAAGTGTTGTTCTATTTAATAGAAATTGCAAATAAATTTGATATAGATATTGAAAAAGCATTTATAAGCAAACAAAGAATAAACATAGAAAGATTTTCAAATAATAATGCAGATTTGATAAACAAATTAAAAGAAAATCAAACATTAAAAGAAATACAAGAAACTAATACAAATATAAGAAAAAATTGGACTGGTTATAACGATATGATGCTTTTATCACTAGCATTTATGAACGAAGCAGGTGAGTTAATGGAAGCATACTTAAAAAAAGTTCATACATATCATAAATCTGATTTACCAGATGAAGATAAAAGCTCATTAAAACACGAACTCGCCGACTGTTTTATTTATTTACTTGGTATAGCGAATGCAAACAATAGTAATTTAGAAGAAACATATATAAAAATATTAGAAAGTTTAATATAAAATTGAAGGAATAAAATATGACATACTCATCAAACGAAATAAGAAAAATGTTTTTAGATTATTATCAATCAAAAGGGCATACAGTAATACCATCAGCATCTTTATTACCAAATAAAGATGAAAGTTCTTTATTATTTACAGTTGCAGGAATGGTTCCATTAAAAAATACAATGCTAGGTATTGAAAAAAGACCATATACAAGAGCAACCTCATCACAAAAATGTTTAAGAGCAGGAGGAAAACAAAATGATTTGGATAATGTAGGATATACAGCTCGCCATCACACTTTTTTTGAAATGTTAGGAAACTTTTCATTCGGAGATTATTTTAAAGAAGGAGCAATAACATTTGCTTGGGAGTTATTAACAAAAGTTTTTGAATTACCAAAGGATAAATTGGTTGTAACAGTCCATTATTCAGATGATGAGGCAGCAAAGCTATGGACAAAAATTGCAGGTATTCCAGATAACGAAATAATCAGATTAGGAAAAGATAATTTCTGGGCAATGGGAGATACAGGACCTTGCGGACCTTGTTCAGAAATATTTTATGACTATGGAGATTCAGTTTGGGGAGGAAAACCAGGAACTCCGGAAGAAGACGGTGATAGATACGTAGAAATATATAATAACGTTTTTATGCAGAATGTCAGAGAAGTTGTTGGAGGAGAATTAAAAGAACTTTCTCAAAAAAATATTGATACAGGAATGGGACTTGAAAGATTTGCATCAGTAATGCAAGGCAAAACATCAAATTATGACACAGACACATTTATATCAATAAAGGAATTTGCATCAGATATTTTCAAAACAAAAATAACTGAAGAGAATAAAGTAGCATTTAATGTATGTGCTGACCATATAAGAGCAGTCGCATTTGCTATTGCAGATGGTATAACTCCATCAAACGAAAGCAGAGGCTATGTAATCAGAAAGATAATTCGCCGAGCAATGAGATATATAAACTCATTAGGAATAAATGAAGCTGTATTTTATAAGTTAACAGATATTGTTGAACAAACAATGGGTAAATATTATACAGAGCTATCAATGCATAAAGATTTTATTAAAACAACAATACAAACAGAAGAAAATGCTTTTATAGAGACAATGCAAAGGGGATTAGCAATCCTAAATGAAGAAAAAGGCAAATTATCAAAAGGTCAAAAACTATCAGGAGAAATCGCTTTCAAGTTGTATGATACTTATGGATTCCCTCTTGATATGACACAAGATGCTTTACGCAGAGATGGTTTTGAAGTTGATGAAGAAGGTTTTGAAAAAGAAATGGAACACCAAAAAGAAATGTCAAAAGGTGCTGGAAAGTTATCAAAATCTAAAACAGGACTTCAAAGCTCTTTACCAAAGCCAGATATAAAAGCATTAAATGAAATAAAAGATAAGTTTGGCCAAACAACATTTACAGGATATGAGAAAACAGAAGATGAAAGTAAAGTAATAAGTGTTATAAAACATAATTACACAGATATCATAGAAGTTATTTTAGATAAAACTCCATTTTATGGAGAAGCAGGTGGACAAATAGGAGATACAGGCGTATTTGAATTAAATAATGAAGTTATTGCACAAGTAATAGATACAAAGAAACCTGTTGATGGAGTATTTGTTCATTATGTAAAAATGACAAATAAAGATATTGATTTGAAACAAGGAGATATAATCACAACAAAAATTGATGCAAACCGCAGATTTATAATTGCAAAAAATCATTCTTGTGCTCATCTTTTACAAAGTGCATTGATAGACACTTTGGGAAACCATATAAAGCAAAAAGGTTCTTATACTTGTGAAGATTATGGACGTTTTGATTTTGCTAACCCAAGGGCACTAACATATAATGAAATATTAGCAATTGAAGAAAAAGTAAATTTTTATATAAAAAGCAATTCTGAAATAACAAAGACAGTTATGCCGATTGAAGAAGCAAGAAAAACAGGAGCAATAGCTCCATTTGATGAAAAATACGGAGATATGGTTCGTATTGTAAAAATGGGTGATATATCAATAGAATTCTGTGGAGGAACTCATTTAAACAATACATCTGAAGTAGACTGCTTTATTTTAGAAAAAGAAGAGTCAATTGCATCAGGTATAAGAAGAATAACATATATAACAGGACCAAAAGCATTAGAAAGATTAAAAGAGTATAATGTATCTGATGTTAAAGAATACAGAAAAGCTTTAAAAGAGCAGGAAGAAAAAGCTTTAAAAGAGCAAGAAGCTAAAAAACAAGCAGAAAAAGAAGAACAACAAAGAAAACAACAAGAAGAGTTAAACACAATTTTAAAATCTGTAAAAGAAGAAAATGTAAAAGATATATTATTCATACATACAGAATTAGAAAATATATCATCAAAATCATTTAAAATGGCATCTGATGAAATAAAAAAGCAACATACTGATAAGCCTGTATTTGTATCATTTATATCTTTATTTGAAGGTAAAGTATCAATGGCTTTATCTATAACAGATAATTTAAAAGAAAAATTAAATTTACAAGATTTAATAAAAGAACTTGCTCCAATAATTGGAGGAAAATCTGGTGGTGGAATCCCAACATTCGTAAGTTGTGGAGGAACAGATTTCACAAAATCAAATCTTGTAGTAGATAAAATTAAGGAAATAATAGAC
Source organism: uncultured Pseudomonadota bacterium (assembly GCA_949283075.1). GTDB lineage: Bacteria > Pseudomonadota > Alphaproteobacteria > Rs-D84 > CASDRH01 > CASDRH01. The sequence goes on from CASDRH010000014.1 coordinate 18,737, forward strand.
AAGCCATAAAAATGACTTGTCTTTTTTATATAAAGATATTATTCTATACCTAATGTAAAATGTTATTTTTTATACATTTTATAAGGAGATTTACTGATTTTAAGTTTAAAATATGGGGTTTACAGTGAAAAATAGGCAGTTTGCTTTTTCAATATTAGCTTTAACAATTTTATTTGATGGTTTATTTATTCAAAATACAAAAGCTCAAATAGTCCAAAATGACAGAAGATTTGATGTCCCATCATCATATTTAAAAATGCCAAAATCAATGTTAAGAGCAAGTAAAGAAAACGCTGATTTAAGGACAAAAACATATGCTGATTTAGAAAAAGAAGCAATTGAACAAAATCCAATTTATTACAACCCTGCAAAACATTCTGATGCAGAATATACTGAAACCGTTGGGAAAAAATACAGATTTAATGTTGATGAATCAAAAACAAGACAAAAAGAATATCGTGATACATCTATTGTAATTCTAAAAAGACCAGAAAGTAAAAACAAATTTAATACTACATCTGACGTAGTTGTATTACATGATAATAATGGAAATAAAATTTATTCAGATAATGATATAATAACTCAAGAAAGAAATGATTATAAAAATAATGAAAAATTATCATTATTTGATAACATAAAGCTAAATGGACAAGGAGATGATTTAAAAGCATCTTCTCCAAAAGATACTGGAAGAATTGTTAAAGATCCAACACTAGTAGAAAAACAAGAAAAAAGGATTTTTGTATCACCTACTGTTTCAAAACAAACAAAAGAAATAAATATAAATAAAGATGAAAAAGTAATTGATAAGGAAGAATTACCAACACCAATTATTCCATCAGAAAAAGATACAGAAATAAAGATTGTAAATAAAAATACTAAAAAAGAAGATGAAAACGATAAAGTTATAAATGATATATCTTTATCAGACGATAAAAATAAAGATAACACAAAGCTTATTGATTTAACAAAAGACCAAAAATCAGTATTAAATGTAAATGATACAAAAACATTAAATATAGAACCTCCAAAAACAGATTTAAAAAAAGAAGTGGAGGAAAAAAGAATTGAATTAGAAAGTAATAAAAAAGAAATAAAACAAAATATAGAAAATAAAGCTTTCAATATTACAATTGATAAAAAAACAGATAATAATGACGATACTCAAGATAAAAACAGAAAACCAAAAATTGAAGTAAAATCTATTAAAAAGTTATTTAAGAAAGATAAAACTCCTGTAAAAACAAATGAAGTTGATAAAGAAATAGATGACTCTTTAAGCCAGCTAATAGAAAAAGATCAAACAAATCCGCTGGTTGGTATTTTATATGCTCCAAATATACCAGTATCAACATCAACAAATTCAGTAGTTGCATCTCAACCTATTGCTCAAAATAAGATTGAAAGCAAAAAAGAAGATATTAAACAAAATACAGAAAAACAAACTGAAAATATCGATACAAAAATTGTTAATGAAGCTGTTGATAACATTCAAACAGAATTAGATAAAGTAAAAGCTAGGGCAAAAAAGGCTGTTGAAGAAAGTGCTAAACTTGTCGGAGAAGTTAATAATGAACTAGATAAAAAATCAATCGGAGAAGGTGATAAGTTAAAAGTCTATACAACAAAATTCTCATCTGATACTGAAGAAGAAGTAAAAGACGCAAATAAAATAATAGATTTAGCAAATAAATATAAAGGTAAAAAAACAGTTTTATCAATAAATTCATATTATAAATCTGATAAAGAAAAAGAAGATAAATTACGTCTAACTGCATTTAATAGAGCATTAGCAATCAAAAAAATATTAACAGACAATGGTGTATCAGCAGATAATATTATAACAGTTGTTAATTCTGCAACAATTGATGAAGATAATAATACTGTTAATATTTATTCAGTTGAATAAAACAAGGTGAGATATGATGCCAAAATGGAAAAAAAGCATTATATTTTTAATTGCAATTACAAAAAAAGCATTATTGCGAATAATAAGAAAATTTAAATCTTTATTAAATGTAAAAGATGCTTACAGTAAGACAATAACTTGGTTAAAAATTTTAATCCCAAGTTTTATAGCTTTATCATTAGGATTTTTTATAATCATATTAACATTTGATTTTTCAAATACTGTAAGTTTGAATTTACCAAAAATTGATCCTAAAATGCCGATAGTATTTAATGTAAAATCTTTAACATTAAATGGAATAGATGAAAAAAATAATACATTTTCAATATTTTTAAACGCAGCAGAAGAGCTACCAAATGAAAATAAAATAAAAGTTGTAAATTTAAATACTAAAATAGAATTTAATGACAAAGAATGGCTAGGCTTAAAAAGTGAAAATGCATTATTTAACAGAAAAACATCAGTAATAGAATTACAAAATAATGTTGAAATCACTGACTATGCTGGAGATATAATAACAGGAAAAAATATGCAAGTTGATATGATAAATAACGAAATTACCAGTAATGAATTTGTTGATATTAAATCATCTTTTGGTAATATACAGTCAGACCAAGGATTTTATATAAAAAGAGATGAAGTATATAAGTTCAAAGGAAAAGTAAAAGCAAAGATAAAAGCAAGTGCTTTCAAAGATGGTATAGAACCAAGATTTACAAATGTAAACTTACCAAATTTTAAAACAGATAAATCAAAAGAAGGAACTACAAACAATGAAAATAAAGCTCAATAAGACATTTATAATATTATTCAGCTTATTTGTTGTTATGTATACAAATGCGTATGCAGAAGATATAGAAATGACTTCTGATAATGGGCTTGAATGGAACCAAGTAAAAAAGACAATAACAGCAACAACAAATGCTACAATTACTCGTGGAGAAATGACACTAAAATCAGATAAGATTGTAGCATATTACAGAACTCCAACATCAAAAGTTAAAACAAAAGGAACAGTTGGCGGAGATATGGAAATATACCTTATTAAAGCAGAAGGTAATGTTGTAATAACATCTCCAAAAGAAAAAGTAAATGCTGATATAATAGAATATGATTTAGATAAAAGTATTTTATCATCAAGACCTATTAATAAGCCAATAAGTATGACAGTGCAAGATGCAGAAGTAATTGCGAATGGAAGAATAGATTATTTTGAATTAGAAAATTATGCGATAGTAAACAATGCTCAAGTTAAACACTCGGGAAGAATTTTAAGTGCTGATGTTATGGTATTGACATTTGAAAACGATACTAATAAAAATAATACAGGGCTTGGGCTAGAAACAATAACAGCAACAGGCAATTTACATATTTCTGACGGAGAAGATATTTTAAAAGGTGAAAAAGCAGAGTATAACAATAAAACAGGTATAGCAACAATAGACGGAGATGTAGAGCTATCACAAAGCGGTGGTTCAAAATTAAAAGGTGGAAAAGTAGAATATAATATGAATACAGGGATTGCTAAAATGGATCCAAATTCAGAATATGGAAAAGTTATAGGAATATTCAAATCTCCTGATAAAAAGAAGAATTAATATGAATAAAGAAAATAAAGTATCAAATGGAATAATTGTTAACAATCTGTTTAAATCATATAAAAACAGAGTTGTTTTACGAGGGGTTTCATTAAATGTTAAAAGTGGCGAAGTCGTAGGTATATTAGGCCCAAATGGAGCAGGGAAAACAACTTGCTTTTATTGTATTACAGGATTAATTCAACCAGACAGAGGAAAAATTTTACTAAACGATAAAAACATTTCATACTTACCATTTTATAGAAGAGCAAGATTAGGAATTGGATATCTTCCGCAAGAATCTTCTATTTTCCGTGGATTAAGTGTTGAAAATAATATTATGGCTGTATTAGAAGTTGTTGAAAAAAACAAAGATAAAAGAATGCACAGATTAGAAGAATTATTAAAAGAATTTTCAATTGAACATTTAAGAAAATCTCCATCAGTAGCTTTATCAGGTGGAGAAAGAAGAAGATTAGAAATAGCAAGATCACTTGCCGCTAATCCAAAATTCGTATTATTTGATGAACCTTTTGCAGGTGTAGACCCAATCGCAGTAAATGATATACGAGATTTAGTATCTCATTTAAAAGATAAAGGATTAGGAGTTTTAATTACAGACCATAATGTAAGAGAAACTTTAGATATAGTTGACAGGTCTTATGTCCTTCACGATGGTGTTATTTTAACAGAAGGCGATAAAAAACACATCATAAGCCACGAAGGTGTGAGAAAATATTATCTAGGTGATTCATTTAATTATTAAAAAATTGATATAAGATTTTATTCAAGAGTTTTTACAATAGCTTTATACATAGCATCTGCTAAATCATCTCTATAATCATTTGTTCTTAATAAAGATTCTTCAGTCTTATTAGATAAATAACCTAATTCAAC
>CASDRH010000015.1 GCA_949283075.1 uncultured Pseudomonadota bacterium
AGTAACAGGATACGTAAAAACAATGATACAAAAAATTGTAAATACAACAAGAAAAATACCATAAAATTAAATGATAAAAACTATAAAAGCATATTCAAAAACAAAATATATTATTGCAACAGCATTTGCAATCATAAGTTTTTTATCATTATCTAATAAAGTATTTGCACAAAATTATTCAGAAATAGCATCAAAATACGGCTTCACAATTAACAACGGAATATCAGAGTATTTATCATCAAACGGTATAACGCCACAAGATTTACAATACCTAATAAAAGCATACATAATACCAGATACAGATGAAGTAAAAAGAGAAAATACAAAAACAAATCTAACTAGATATCAAATAACATCAGCACTGGAAAGTAGCAAAAACTATATTACAAATAAAACAGGAAATACATTCAAACATCCATTATTCAACCCTGCAAATCAACAAGAAGCTAAATTAGCATTCACAGAAACAGATATTGTATTAAATCAATCATATACAACAGAAATAAATATAACAGAATGCTTTACAAATGCAGCAACAAATCCATTTGCTAGCCTTCCTGCATCAAAACAGCCAATCGGTTTCATAGGAACCGAATTCGTAGACATATTCGGAAATACAGTTGGATACTTAAAAGCAACAGAGACAAATGACAAAACAATATACAATTTATATATAAACAATCAAAATACAGGATTACAATACAAAGAAACTGGAATATTTTCACAATGTCCAGTGCCTGATGATTACAGGAATAAAACATCACTTGCATATTCTTGTTATCCTTGCAAATTCATTGAAATAGCTTTTGATGCAATATCAATAACAGCATCAGTAATATTCAAAGAAATACCAGAATACATAATTATGCTAATGGTTTTACTTGGCGGTATATACATAATGGTTGAATATTACAAAAACATAACGGATAACATTGAAAAACCATTCAATAAAAATATGTTCAAAAAGCTATTCATAAGAATGATAACTTGTATTGCCGCAATATTTATATTATTTAATATAAACAACACTGTATTATATTACTTTTTCAAACCAATAACTTGGGCATCAATAAGTATAAGCAACGCATTTTTATCAGAAAACAATTCAAAAATAAATATAAACTCAAAATGTGAATACGATATACAAAAAGCAAATTTATCATATAAAAATAGACAAGGCATAGGAAAGTTATTACCTGGATTAGCATATTCTGGAGCATCACCAAATTCAAGAAACATATTTTCAGATAAATCACAAATACAAATCAATATGACTAACGAAGTTATATGTAGCTTTTTCAGAATAGAACAACAAGCCAGAATATATAGGCAAGTTGGCTGGATATTATTAGGTCAAGGATTATCAAACCTAATCCAAATGATACAAGGATTATTGCTAATAATATTCTTATTCGGCATAACAGCATACGTATTCATCTACTACATAGAGGTAGTTTTAATGATAGGAATAGGTTTAATCGCAATACCATTTTCATTACTTGGTTGGGCAATACCACTTCCAATAATGAAAAATTGGAAGAATAAAACAATAGCAATATTTGTAAAAGCAAGTATACAAATATTTGTTCTTTCAATAACAATAGTAATAATAGGAGCATTTTTAAGCAAAACAATTTTAGGAATAGACGTAATCCAGCTACAAAATTTATTATTATCATACGATTACAATAAAATAATAATACTAAATTTAATAGAAGCTCAAACAAGCGATTTATATAGCTTAATAAGAATATTCTTATCAGGTTGTTTATTATCATATATACTAGCACAAGCTCAAGGATTTGCAGAAGGATTTGCAAATATGATAACAGGAGGAGAAGCATATCCAAGCTCTGGATTAACAAGCAAATTAACATCAACTGCGAAAACAGGTATAAAAAAACTACAAAGTGTAATAAGGAAAAAAATACCATAAAATGAATACTATATTATCTAGAATATTTAAATTTATGAAAGGCTTATTGATTGATTCAATACTAGCAATAGTATTCGCAGTTTTATTAATAATAATATTTAAAAATTATATTTGGGTTGAAGGACAAACATTTGAACAATGGTATTTACAAATCAGCGGATGCGACCTTACAAATTCAAAAGGAGACCCAAAATGTTTAATAACAAATATGTCAGTATGTTGGCATTGTGCAATATTCGACCAAATATGGAACATAATGAATTTTGTAGCATATAAATTTTACGACTTTTTCACTAAAATAACATTAATAATAATAGCATTCTCATTTGCATTTTGGCTATTAATAGAAATGACTTTCAAAAAATTTGTAAAGTCAGCTTCACCAGCACCAGATACATTAAACCCAAAAGATTATTGGAAAACAGTATTTAAACAAATATTAAAAATAATATTTGCAATAACATTAATACTTTCATTAAGAATTTCAGGAGCAATAAAATACGCAATGGAACCAGTATTTTCAGTTGGAACATATTTTGCAAAAGTTGCTATAAGACCAATATTAAATACAGAAAGCTGTAATAAATTAACTGTAAAAAAAGATTTACCAAAATTCATACAAGAAATGTTAAAAGATGAAAAGCAAAAAATAGGTTTCACAAATACAGATTTAATAAATGCAAACACAGACGCATATCAAACAAACATTAAAAATGAAATAAGCTGTATGTTATGGTCAATCCAAACAACAATTTTAACAGGAATATCAGCAGGAGAAACTTTAATTTTAGGAAAAGGCTTTAATATATTTGATAAACTAGCAGGTTTAGGAGTATTAATAGTATTCTTTTTACTAGGAATAAAAACAGCATTTTGGCTAATAGATATAATAATCTCATTTGGATTATTCTTAATGTTTACTCCATTTATAATCGGTTCATTTGCATATGGAAAAATGTTCAAACTACCAGACTTATGGGGAAAGGTATCAGGATACTTAATAAACACAGCATTTTATATATTTGCATACTCATTTGCGATATCAGTTCTATATTTAAGTTTTTATTACATAACAGATTCATTATATGTAGAAAAAACAACATTCTATAATGTGTATGAAAACAACAAAATAGCAAGCACTCAAACAAAAAGAGGTTCATTCAATAACCACGAACAAAACGCACAAAATTTATTAGAAATACTAACAACTGGAGAGGAATCAGGATTTGTTCCATCACAAGGATTTGGAGGAAGAATAAATCCAGTTACAGGAGAATATCAACAACTACATACAGGTATAGATATAAAGATGAGAGAAGGAACTCCAGTCCCATCAGCAGCAAACGGAACAGTTATACACATATCAAATCATAAAATTGGAGGAAATCAAATATTCATAGACCACGGAAATGGATACGTAACAAAATATCTCCATTTACAAAAATTCGGTAAATATAAAGTTGGAGATAAAGTAAATGCAGGAGAAACAATCGGATATGTTGGTTCAACAGGACGAAGCACAGGACCACATTTGCACTACACAGTCACATTTAATAACGAATATGTTGACCCAATGAAAGTAAGGTTAAAAGATATCTCTGACCCTAATAACGCTAATTTAACACCTGAACAATTTGAAAATATACCACCATCTGCAAGAGAATACTTAAAAATAGCAGTTCCAAATATGATTGCAGATGAACTTCAAATACAAAATATGTTATCAACAGTTGAAATTGACGATACAATAACAGCAAACAATAATGAAAAACCAAGAAGTATATTTTCTCCAGCAATTGCAGTATTCCTATATGGACTAATTGCTTTAATGGTTTTTGATATATTAATGAGCAAATTTGTATCAAACTTTGGAATATTCAGCTTAGGCTTTGAAGATTTCATAAAGAAACAAATAAACATATTAAAAAATAAAATAAATGCTGTAAGGAAAAAAATTAAATAAAATGATAAAAAAAATAATTTTTGTCATATTAACAATAATACTTGCAAACACATATACATTTGCAACAAATTCAGCATTTGCACAAACACAGCAAACTGAAACTCAAATAACAAACAACGGAAGATACGATCCAACAACACTATCACAAGAAAAGCCTGTATTTTCTAAAAAATTTAAATGTATTGAATGCTCTGTTATAACCCCACTATTCACAGCAGTATCATCAGTAGTCTTCTTAATATACGATTATTGGAGAATAAATTTAATCGCAATAATCGGACTATGCTTTGGATATTGGTTATTAACCCAAATATACGGACAAATAAAAAACACAGATTCTTCATACGGAAAAGGAAAAGCAGAAGGATTTCTAAAAGAAATAACAAAAAAACTAATAAAAATAACAGCAGTAATTTGTGCCCTTGCAATGACTCCTCAGTTTTTTATGAGATATACAGTCGAACCAATAATGTATGCATCAACATTCATAGGAGAAAGATTTATATCAGTATCAGAGAAAATAACTGGAAATAAAATCAGAATAGAATATACCGAAGAAAAATATAAACTAAATCCTAAAATTGCACAAAAGCAAGCTTTTTCAGAAGAAATAAAAAACAATCTAAACAGAATAACAAAAAACTTCTCATCAGTATATACATACGGAATATTACTAGGCCAAAATATAACAATAGCAACAGTTGTTGAAGGTTTAACTACTCAAGTAATTTTTGCAACTTTAAAATATGGAATAAGTAAGTTATTAGCACTAATTCCATATGTAGGACCAGCATTATCAGTAGCGTGGGAAAAATTAATTGACGTAACTGCAGAAGTAGCAAATAAAATGTATATAGCAGTCGGATTAATAGGAGTTGGATTAGTTATAATATTTTTCCTAATAGCATTAAGATTTTTCACAGTAATATGCGGATTTATAATACATATAGGAATAGCAACTGTATTAATCCCATTTGCGATAGCAGCTTGGCCATTTGACGAATTAAAATCAAAATTAGAATTAGAAGGATACATCAAGAACACATTTTTAGGACAAATCGGAAACCTAGCAATGTTCTGTATAATACTAGCATTCTGCACGTATATATTAGAAGTATTTATGATGATTGAATACATATCATTTAACGGAGAAACATTAACAATAAAAGAATATATTGCAATGCTAGATCAAACAAGATATGGAATAATCGGAGCTCCAAGCATAATATCAATAATATGGCAAAACATAGATTTACCAATAGTATTTATATGCTTTGCTCTATGCGTGCTATACTTAATAGAAAATGTGCCAAACTACACAAAATATTTCATAGCACCTGTTGACACAACAGCATCAAATTTAATATGGAAAAACTTACAAACAATATATAAAAAATTCGCATCTGTTGGAAGAACATATATGGGTGCAATATCAACTGTATCAAATGCAGCAAAAAAACAAATATCACAAGCAATAGCAGAAGAAAAATTATCATCCAGCGGACCTAATACAAATCCAAAAACAGATTCAAATGCAATGGGACAAATAAAATCACAAAGCTTTTTATCATCTTTATTATTCAATAATAAACAAAATATAAAAGCATCAATGACAGGAATATCAAAAGTTATAAAGTCATATAAAATAGATTCAGAAACATCAAGCTTATTAGATAACTACTATCCAAATGCAAAAGATGCACTAAATAAAAATAAATTAAAAAGAAGACTAGGATTTGAACAAAGCCCAATATCTCAACAAGATAAAGACATAATAAATCAATACATAAAATCAGAATCAAAACACACAGAAGCGGAGTTATTTAATAAATTATCATCAGAAGGCCAATTCATTTTAGTTAAAAATGAAATAGAAGTAATCAGTAAAAAGAATATAACAATACCAGAATTTTTGATAAATAAAATAAACAAAAACGAAAATTTACAATATAAAAAACCTAACATAGACAAGCTAAAAACAAACCAAAGTAAAGAATTAGCAAAAGACATATCAAAAATACAAACATTTAAAGAGCAAGATTCAAAAAATATAACAGATGATAAATTAAGAGAATTGTTTAAAGCAATTCAAAACATAAAAGATGCAGCTCAAACAAATGAAGTAGAAAAATCAGTAATGGAAATATTTGAAGAATATAAAAAATCACAAGAAACAAAAGAAAATATGAAAGAATTAAGCGAAAAAATAAGCGAAGAACAAACGATCAATAATAAAAAAGACAAATCAAAAATAAAAGATATAGCAACAACAATTTTAGGAGAACAAATTAACATATACGAACAATTAATAGACTATATGGAAGAAAACAATATGAACTATTCAAATAGTAATATTGGGAAGTTCAAAAAAAGATTAAAGAAATTAAATTCATCAATAGACAATATTGAAGAAGAAATGATAGATAATCAAGGTAATATAGAAGTTTATATAGAAGACAGAGAAAGCTTCTTCAAACAAATATTTAAAGACAGAACTATTATGGAATTCTTACACGAGAAACATCTTGATAAAAGACAAATAAGAAAAATATTATCATCAATGTATGACGAAGCAGAAACAACAAACAATCCATTCAAAGACGATGAGGATGATGAATATGAAGAAAAAAGAGTAGTATAAAAATCAAATAATAATCTTTTCAATAATAGTATTAAAATACAATAAGCCTTTATTTGTCATAAATAGTCTATTTTTAGCCTTATTAAAGATAACAAAATCAGATAATTTATCAATTGCTTCATAATCTAATATATCAACAGATAATATATTAATATCTAACCCATATTTACATCTTAAACTTGTTAAAATTAATTCTTCTGATTTCTCATAATCTGATAATTTTTCACATATAATATTATCATAATCATTAGTATCATTTCTAAAAGAATATAAACCAACTCTACTTTCCGCAGAAGGACCAATACCAATATAATTTTTACCAGTCCAATAAGATAAATTATGTTTACATTCAAATCCATCTTTTGCAAAATTAGATACTTCATAATAAGGAAGTCTACCAGCCATAATATCCAAAGTTTTTAAAAATAAATCTGCTTCTATATTCTCATCAATAACATCAAAAACTTTATTATTAACCATATTTTTAAATTTAGTTCCATCTTCAATAGTCAATTGATATAAAGAATAATGATTTAACCCTAAATCCAATATTTTATTTAAATTTTGTTCCCATAAATCCAAATTATGATTAGGCAAACCATAAATAAAATCTGCAGAAACATTATCAAAATATTTTGTTGCATAATCTATAACCTTAACAGCTTGTTCAGAATTATGAATACGGCCTAAAAACTTTAATTCATCATCATTCAAAGATTGGACCCCAACGGAAATACGATTAAATCCAATATTTTTATAATCAATAAATTTACTTTCATTAACACTTGAAGGATTAACTTCAATAGATATCTCTGGAATATCTTTTACATCTATCTTCCATTTATCACAAATATACTGAATAATTTTCGATAAAAAATCCATACTAGCAACAGAAGGAGTTCCTCCACCAAAAAAAATACTTTTAACAACACTATCACTAGTAAATTTAAAATAATAATCTATATGCTTTTTATAAATATCAAATAATTTCAAATCATCTAATCCATAACAACTATTAGCCTTTAAATTACGGAATAAACTATAAAAAGAACAGTAAGGACACTTACTTTCACAAAACGGATAATGGATATAAATATAAATTGACTTCATATATATGACAAGTTATATTATAAAGCAAATAAAATCAAAGACAAAAATATAAATCATAAAAAATGACAGAGCTAGACATACAACAAAAACAACAAGATAGCCCAAACAAGACATATCAAGTTTTGGCAAGAAAATATCGTTCAGAAACATTTGACGATTTAATTGGGCAAGAAGAACTTGTAAAAACATTAAAAAACGCAATTACAACCGGAAGAATAGCTCACGCATACATTTTCACAGGAGTAAGAGGAATTGGAAAAACCTCAACAGCTAGAATTCTAGCAAGAGCATTAAATTGCCTTGGCCCAGATGGAAAAAACACATCTCCTACAACAAAGCCTTGTGGTGTATGTGCAAATTGCAAATCAATAAAAGAAGATAGAAACATAGACGTTTTAGAAATGGACGCAGCATCAAACACAGGCATTGATGATATAAGAGAGTTAATAGAAGGTGTTCAATATAAACCAACAAACGCTAGATACAAAGTTTACATAATAGACGAAGTCCATATGCTAAGTAAACAAGCCTTTAACGCTCTATTAAAAACATTGGAAGAACCACCAGAATACGTAAAATTTATATTTGCTACAACAGACATAAGAAAAATACCAATAACAATTTTATCAAGATGCCAAAGATTTGAGCTATCACGTGTAGAAGTTCCTGTATTATTTGAACATTTTAAAAAGATAGCATCACTTGAAAACGCAAAAATAACAGACGATGCATTACAATTAATTGCACGTTCAGCAGGAGGTTCAGTAAGAGATGGGCTAAGTATTCTTGATCAAGTAATAACAAACAGCAAAGAAATCGGAGAAGTAGATTCAAAAACTCTATCAAAAATGCTTGGTCTTGCAGACAGAGAAAAAACATATGAAATATTTAATGCAATAGTATCAGGAGATACAACATCAACACTACAAAAATTTGATGAAATATATAATCTTGGAACTGACCCATTATTATTTTTATCAGACTTAATGGAAATCACACATAACATAACAAAGGTAAAAGTAATACCAAACTTATTAAACACATTACCAATTACAGAAATTGAAAAACAACATATAACAGAAAACGCAAATAAAATAAGTTTAAGTATATTAAACCAAATTTGGCAAATGTTAGTAAAAGGATTTTATGAAATATCATCAATGGACAAAACATTTGAAGCAACAGAAATGCTTTTAATAAGGATATCTCATACATCAACATCACTACCAGATTTAAAAACAATCATAGATAAAATAAATAATTCAAATATCAACTTATCTGAAAATAAAAACAATATAACAAATTCTGAAACACAAAAAGCAGAACAAAGCATTTCTTCAAATAGTTTTATAAAAGAAGAACCAAAAAATTATGACACAAATATAAAAGCTACAGATTCTTCAAAAGAAGAAGAAAAGAAAGCAAAAGAAGAATTTATAAAAAAAACATTAGCAACATCAACTAACGACATACTAAAAAGCGTATTAAACGCATTCCCAGATGCAAATATAAAACAAAAGAAAGAGGAATAAAATGGATATACAATTATTAATGAAAAAAGCACAAGAAATGCAAACAAAAGTAAAAAAAGCACAAACAGAGCTTGAAGCAATGATTTTCACAGGAACATCTGCTGGTAATTTAGTAAAAATAGAAATGAACGGAAACAGAGATGTATTATCAGTAAAAATCGACCCATCAATGATGAGTGAAGAAGTAAGTATGCTAGAAGACTTAATTTTAACAGCATTCAATTCAGCAACAGAAAAAGCAAGAGAAAAATCAAAAGAAATGATGGACGAAGCAACAGGAAACTTACCATTACCACCAGGATTTTAATAAAATATGGCAAAAACAGAAACAAAAAACATAAGAAATTTTGCAATAATTGCACATATTGACCACGGAAAATCAACACTTGCAGACAGATTAATTGAAAAATGTGGCAATATATCATCACGAGAAATGAAAGACCAATTACTCGACTCTATGGATTTAGAAAGAGAAAAAGGTATAACAATCAAAGCACAAACAACAAGGCTATCATACAAAGCAAAAGACGGCCAAGAATACCAATTAAATTTAATGGACACGCCTGGACACGTAGACTTTACATATGAAGTATCGCGTTCTCTTGCATCAGTAGAAGGCTCTTTATTAGTTGTAGACGCAACACAAGGAGTAGAAGCACAAACACTTGCAAACGCATATATGGCAATTGATGTAAATCACGAAATAATACCAGTATTAAATAAAATAGATTTACCAAGTGCTGATGCCAACGGAGTAAAAAAACAAATAGAAGATGTAATAGGACTACACACAGATAACGCTGTTTTAATTTCAGCAAAATCAGGAATAGGAATAGACGACGTATTAGAAGCGATTGTAAAATACATACCAGCTCCAACAGGAGATGAAAAAGAACCACTACAAGCATTATTAGTTGATGGCTGGTATGACGTATATCTTGGAATAATCGTACTAATAAGAATCAAAAACGGAGTATTAAAAAAAAGTGATATGATAAAAATGCTGGGAACAAACAGCATATATAAAATAGAACGCATAGGATTTTTCACTCCAAAAATGCAAGATACAGAATGCTTATATCCTGGAGAAATTGGATTTATAATCACAGGAATGAAAAACCTATCAGAATGTAAAATTGGTGATACAATAACTCACGAAAAACAACCATGCCAAAATGCATTACCAGGATTCAAACAATCAATTCCAGTGGTATTTTCATCAATATTTCCGGTAGACGCATCAGATTATCCTTTGCTACAAGATGCAATAATGAAACTATCATTAAATGATTCATCATTCGTATTTGAAAAAGAATCCTCATCAGCATTAGGCTTTGGATTCAGATGTGGCTTTCTAGGATTATTACATATGGAAATAATACAAGAAAGATTAACAAGAGAATTTAACTTAGATTTAATAAACACAGCTCCATCAGTAGTATATAAAATATACTCACAAAATGGAAGTATGCAAGAATTACACAACCCAGCGGATTTACCAGACCCATCACAAATAAAGAAAATTGAAGAACCTTGGATAAAAGCAACAATACTAACTCCAGACGAGTTTTTAGGAGGAATATTATCTCTATGCACAGAAAAAAGAGGAATCCAAGAAAACTTAACATATGTTGGGGATAGAGCAATGGTAGTATATAAACTACCATTAAACGAGGTTGTATTTGATTTTTATGATTCAATAAAATCAATATCAAAAGGATATGCATCATTTGATTATGAAATAGCAGGATACGAAGAAAGTAATTTAGTAAAAGTATCAATACTAGTAAACGAAGAACCAGTAGATGCATTATCATTTATGTGCCATAAAAGCAATGCAGAATTCAGAGGCAGAGCAATATGTGCAAAATTAAAAGATTTAATTCCAAGGCATATGTTTAAAATACCAATCCAAGCAGCAATTGGAGGTAAGGTAATAGCAAGAGAAACAATCCAAGCATTCAGAAAAGACGTTACAGCAAAATGCTATGGAGGAGATATAACAAGAAAAAGAAAACTGTTAGAAAAACAGAAAAAAGGTAAAAAGAAAATGAGGCTATTTGGAAACGTAGAAATACCTCAAAAAGCATTTATAGAAGCATTAAAAGTAGATATAAAAAATGGGCAATAAAAAAATATCCTAAAAGGATATTTTTTTTACTTATAAAAGATTAAAAAATATTAATCAATTTCACCGATATAAATACCTAAACCTTTTGCAGTTTTAATAATATTATCATCAATATCCATACCAGCAGTATAAACATTTTGATTTGTAACATTTAAATCAGAATGATACTTACCCAAAGATGCAAAATCTTCTTCAGAAATATCTTTAATTTCATTACATTGTAAAACAACAAGCTTACCTGACTTTCCTTGTCTTAACAAATCAACAGCATACACAGCAAATTGAGTAGCAAGTCTTCTATCAGAAGCAGAAACAATACCACCACGTTGCAAATGGCCAGGAGCTACAGTTCTAACTTCTAACCCAGCATCAGACAAAGCCTTTGCAATATCTTTAACAGGAGATTTTTTAGGATTTTCTTCAACAGCACCTTCTGCAACAATAATCAATCCGTGATGACGATTATATTTTTTAATAACATTTTCTTTAATATGAGAAACTAAATTAGGAATACTAAAAGGTATTTCAGGAACTATAATAGCATCAGCTCCACCAACAATACCTCCTTGCATAGTCAACCAACCACAAGTTCTTCCCATAGCTTCAACAACAATAAAACGGTTATGACTTGCAACTGTAGTTTGTAAATTATCCATAACGTGCATAAGCTCATTTAAAGCAGTATCAAAACCAATAGTCATATCAGTTCCAGGAACATCTAAATCAATAGTTTTAGGAATAGCAACAAAAGGTATTCCAGAATAATTAAAGAATTTTTTCAAAAGGCTAAATGAACCATCACCACCAGTCATAATAATCGCATCAATACCCAGCTCTTTAACTTTTTTATCAAAAGCTTCAAGCATATCAATTGTATCCCCATTTTCACATTTAAAGACATAAGGATCTCCAACAGGTCCAACCTTTAAAATAGTTCCAGCAGATTTCAACATATCAGCAGGCAAGCTATCAGGAAATAATTTAACAATCTTGCTATCATCAAGGACGGCCCATTGACCTCCAATAAATCCATAAGTTTCAACTCCAATTTTATCAGCAGCTATAACAATAGCACGAATAGCAGCATTTAAACCTGCGCAATCTCCACCTGAAGTAATAATACCAATTTTTTTCATAATAAACTCCTTGTTAAAAATTATTAATATTGATTAACACAAAATACGCACTATATAGACAGGGTTGGTTATATAATCAACATCAATAAAAATAATTCTATATCAACAATTAATAAAAAAACCGCACTAAACGGTTATACGATTTATATCAAAAAACAACAAAAAATCAAGAAAATAATAAGTTTAATACAAGGAGTAAAAATGGCAAAATCATTACAAATTCGCCGTGGCACAACATCAGAACATAATATATTCACAGGATTATCAAATGAAATAACAATAGATACAGATAAAAAAACAATAATAACTCATGATGGTGAAAAAGCTGGTGGATATGCATTAGCAAGAGAAGATCTATCAAACATTACAGACGAAATATTAACAACAAAAGGAATAGCAAAAACAGACCTATCCAACGTATCATCAGAAACAATTTCAGAAAAAGGATTTGCCAAAAAAGATTTAACAAACATATCTGATGAAGCAATTTTTGCAAAAAACATAGCAAAAAAAGACTTATCAAATATAACAGATGATGCAAAAGCAACAGAAGAAAAAGCTGGAGTAGTTCAATTTGCAACCGAAGAAGAAGTATCAATAGGAACAGAAAAATTTAAAGCAATAAGTCCATTTACAATAAAAAATATATCCATAACAAGCACAGGTCTTCCTCCAGAACATATAAGCGGATTCAAAATAACAAAAACAGCAGATAAATCAATAACAATCAGCAAAGGAATGGCAAAAAGCAAAGATGGGTCATGCGATATAATAATAAAACAAGCAATACAAAAACAATTTGATTTATCTTGGAACGAAGGAGATAATACAGGTGGCTTTGCAGGAGAATTAAACGAAACATTACAACCAAATACAGTATACCATATTTTTGCATTACATAATCCAGAAACCAAGATGTCAGATATAGGATTTGATAAAGATAAAAATGCAACAAATATATTAAGAGTAGCTGGCGAAAGACAATACACTCAATGCAGAAGGATTGGTTCAGTATCAACAGATGCTACCTCAAACATATCAGAAGATTCAATAGCAGGAGCAGGAGAATTCAAAACAGACTGGTTAGCAGTCAGCCCTTCTCTAGTAACAACAATAGTTCATAATTTAAACATTCCAGCAACAGAACAAAAATTAAAAGGATACGTAAAAATAATAACTCCTAACAATGCGTGGAATGCAGGAGATATCATAGATATATCATTATCAAACTACGAAGCATTAGAAACATATATGTATGAATTAAGAATAAAACTAAACATAGAAAAAAATCAAACACTAATAATACACGGAGAACACACTGCATTATTTTCAGGAGCAAAAACAGGAGGCCCAGGATTAGTAGAAAGGAACACTTGTCAATTTTTATTAAGCATAAAATATCCAACAAAATACGACGTTGATTAAAAATAAACAAATTAACAAAAGGACAAAATATGTGGTTAAAAAAAATATTTGAAAGCAAAAGTTCAGTATCAAGTGGAAGAATAGCATTTTTCTTATCAATGATAATGTCATTTATACTCACAACAACGGTGGTAATAATGATAATTCTAACAAAAAACGAACTTAATATATATTATTTAGGATTATTGCTAATATTCCCAATATTTGGATTAATATCATATATAATAACAAAATCATATGAAAACAAAATCAAAATAAAAATTGGAGATAAAGAATTACAAATCGGGAGTGATAAAGAAAACGAAAATAACGAAAATGAAGATAAAAAATAATAATTGAAAAATAAAAAATTATAATATAAAATCCAAAAAAATATATTTTTAGGATAAAATTATGTTATGGAAAGAAAAAAATCTAAACGAAAAAAACTTAGAAAACGCTATATTAGTAAGATTAACAATATCTTATTTAATAAAGCTAATAAAATTATTTATTATTATTTTAATATTTTTTTATGAACAAAGAATAATATTAGCTATGATTGAAAGCATTATTATTTATACAATTATAACAATAATAACTGTGAAAAGTAAATTAGATATTATTTAATCTAATAAATATAAAAACAAAGAGCCTCAGATTTAAAACTGGGGCTTTTTATAAAAATTACCCACTTGACGAATAAAAAAATATCATATATCATCACAAAACATAAAGTTCACAATTGGGAATGTAGCTCAGTTGGTTAGAGCAGGCCGCTCATAACGGTCTGGTCGTAGGTTCGAGTCCTACCATTCCCACCATAAATTTTTATAAAAATCGAATACTTATATTAAAGCGACAAAATCGCAGAATTCTGCAAGAGTTTTTATTATAAGTGAAATATCAATCTTATTTCTAGCCAAAAATCAAAGAAACTACCCTACTCCTATACAATCGCCATTTTCCCGACGTTCACTAATTGGATAATAATCTTTTAATATCTTTTAAAGATAATAAATTTTATGATATAATTTATATCAAAGTATAAAAGAGATAATAAGATGAGAATACTTAATCAAATAGAAAAGAAAGAATTATTACAATTAAATCAAAAAAGAATAAAAGAGGATATAGAAGCATCTTATGGAAAGAAGATATCTAAGTTAAATATAACAGAAGAAAAAAAGACAAATATAAAAAAGAAAATACAAAAAATAATCAATATAAGTAAAAGATATATATCAGGTATAGAACAAAGAATATTAAATCCAAAATATTATCCAAATATTCTTGCATTAAAAATAGTATATTGTATTCTAATAAAATAAATCTCAAATCAAAGGAAAGATAGAATATGACAAATTTACCAAAATACATACAAGAAGTTCTTGTTCTTATTAAACCAGATGCA
>CASDRH010000016.1 GCA_949283075.1 uncultured Pseudomonadota bacterium
AAATTTATTATTATGATTGTGCTTTAAAGTAGGCATACAGCAAATTGTATATATAATAAAATTATAATCAAGAAATAATTAAGGAAAGGCCAACCGATGCATCAATGAGGTTGTTTAAGAGTGCTAATACATCGGTTGATGAAAAATATAAAAACCGGTCAAAAAAGCAAATCCGACCGGTTTTGAACTAATATTCAATTAAGTTAGGGTCTATAACAGCTTGGCCGAATTCTACTTTTTCAAGTTTTATTGCTCCTTGTTTTAATATTAATGGAGTGTCCCTTGGTATGTCTGCACATTCTACACATACCCAGCGGTCGCCAAAATTACCACCCTCCTGCCTGTATCCTATTTCCCAATCTTGTTTTACACAATACTGTCCTACTCCACACTCTACTTTTCCATTTTCACAACCTCTGTTATCATTACAATCTCCTTCTCCTCCATTAGAATATTTACAATACTGATTTTGTGCTGGTCCATATAAACCATTCCATCCACCTCCAAATGTTCTATTCTTACAAGGTGCAGCAAAAGACTGATTAGAAACAAAGAAAATTGATATTATTGATAACGTTAAAAATATTCCTCTATTAACTTTATTTTTTAAATATGTTTTTGTCATAGCTTAACTCCTTATTTTATTGATTAACAATAACCATTAACTTTTCAGCTAACAGCTGGAAGTTAAGAACTATGCTACATATTATAGTGTGATTTATTCCACGCACGAAAAACAACCGAAGTTATCTCCGCTTGATTTTATTCAATCACCTTCCAGCATTGCGCTGGCCGGTTATATGTAGCAAAGGTTCTTACACCCTTCAGGCTTGGATAAGACCAAGCTTGCTTTGAATTATAGTTTTTTTTGCAATTTTTGCAAGTTGTGAAATTTTGATTTCAAATAATTATTTAAAATGGCAGGCGGGAGGTTGTGCTATTACCGCTCTACCCTATTTAGAAATATAAAAATATTTTTCATAACAATATTATTGTTAAGTATTTGTTAATTTGTTTTAAAACCTTAAATGTTTCACGTGAAACATTTTGCGAACATTTAATATTCTATTAAATTTGGGTCGATACGAGAAATTCCAATTTCTGGCATTGCTGATAATAAATTTACTGTATCAAATTCTCCTTCCCATTCTATACATAAATTTACATAAAGTTCTGGTTGGTTCCACATATCTATACCAACTTTATTATTATGAACATAATGGGCGTTTACGTGGCCTAATGCTCTTTTTTCATATTTTTTGCATTTGATTTTTACTTTTACAATATTGTCTTTTGAATTCTGTTGTGCCGATAATTCATTCGTAAAAATGTATGAAAAAATTGTTATTATAAAAAATAAAAATATGATTTTAACTTTACTTCTTTTGTCTTTGCATAGCATTGGATACCTCCTTATTTTGTTATATTATTTTCAAGTTCTGTTTAAAAATATTTATTATAAAATATCGCTTTAACATATTGTTTTTACGCGATTTTATAATCGACTGGAAGTTGAAAACTATATAACAGAATAGCGTGGCTTATTCACCACAAAAGAATTTGTGCGATAATTCGTCAAAATCAAATCGGCTTATTTGACCACCTTCCAGTCAAATGCTGATTTGCTTTTCTGTTATGGAAGTTTTCACGCTTCCGGATTGCATATTTTTTTGACAATCCAGAATGGATTATAAAGATTTTTTTACTCTTTGCAAGTTTCATATTTTTGTGATTGATTTTGTTGACTTTTTTTGCCTTTTTTAGTTGCATTAAATCTTGCATTAAAATATGCTTTGTGTTATCATTTATGGAAGGGAATTTTGATTATAAGGTAAAAAGGGTAAAGGTGGTATTTATATGCCAAATGATGAAGACATCAGACAAGATGAAGAATTGTCGTTAGAACAAATAAAACAACAAAAAATTATTGATAGCATTGCTTGGAAAATGGTTAATATTTTCCGCCAGTTTCACGTGATTAATGGCGGTATCGCTGCCGTTAATAAGTTTTTTATTACTGCTGATGATAATGTTATAAATGCTATGCGTAAACATCCTAGTGGTAAAAAGCTTGCTGAACATATTTTGAATTTGAAATCTGGTAAAACTAAAATGGATTCTATCGATGATTTCTTACTTCCTTTCGGTGAAGATGTTTTCGTTGATTTGAAAAATGATATCTATGATAAAGATATTCAAGTCGCTGAAGAAGGTGCTCCAAAAAATGTCGGTTCAGATGTTCAGGAATTAATGGCTGATATGAAACAAAATGCTGATGAAAGAAGAGCTATGGAGCAAAATAATTCAACCCCTCAATTTGATATGACTGGTATTAGCACTTCTGGTAATAATGACTTAATGACTTTGGTTAAATTGATTGATGGATTTAATACTTCTCCAGACGCTTTGCAACAATTCAAAATGAATCCTATCGTTTCTAGATTGGGTAGTTCTTGGGATACTACTATTTTAGAAGTTTTGCAAAAATCTGCTTTGCCAAATGCTAATGATTTGATAAATAAATTTAGAACTTTAACAACTTATGATAAAGCTGTTTCTGTTTGGAATGAAGCTCAGTCAATTGTTAATAATCCTAACAATATTGATAAATTAGATGTTGCTTCAAGATTGGAATTCTTTAAAGAGTATCTTTTTATGTTTGGAGATGCTGGTAAAAAATTATATGAAAGTATTCAAGGGATGGTTAAGTAAAGATGTCTTTTTTAGATCGTTTAACAAAATCAAATAATGTTGCAAAAGAGGGTATTAATTATATCCGCAACTTATCTTGGTCAACTTTGTTGAACGAGCTTTATTCTTTTGACCCTCAAGATGAAAGTGCTGTATTTGCAAGAGATAGTATAAATAAATACGCTTTGACTTGTTTCCCAAATTCCGGTGAAAATTGGTATAATGATGTGAAGGCTAATGTTATTGCTGATAGCAACTTATCAGAATATAAAAAACGTGAATTGATTGAAAAAATTGATGCTTTTAAACAATATTCTGATGCTTTAGAATGTTGGAATGATGCAAATATTTTAGTTCGTGGACTTAATGAAATGAATACTAATCCTTCTATTAGTGCTATTGCTGATAAGGTTTTAATGAACCCTGATAAATATAAAGAAAATTTATTTGCTTTTGGTGATGATGGCGAGGCTGTGTGGGCTGAGATTGAAGAATCTTTCGGTTTAATGGATCGTGCTTTAAATGGTAATAATTTCCAGCAGGTAAATGATAATTCTGCAGTCGCTCAACAGCAATTTGAACAGGTTCAAAATAACCAAGAAAATAATTATGTTAATAACCAAAATAATACTAATTATAATAGTTATATAAACTCTGAAAATTTATCTGCTTCTGCAAATACTTCTGTGAATGTTAATAACAATTATCAGGATGTTGAAAAAGCTCCTAATATGCCAAAGCCGGCTGTATTTGAAGAAAACAGGATTGAAAGTAATCAAAATAGCTATTCAAATGAAACTGCTTCTGTTGATAATAAAAATATAAATTCTTTTAATCGAAACAGAGAATATTATTCTAATAATCAACAAAAAAATTCTATTAATAATCAGAATAATTATCAGAACATTCAACAATATTATCCTGTAAATAAAGTTGAAAGAAATAACATTGTTGAAAATTTAAAAAGCAGTGATTTTTCTTGGGATAATAATGATGATGGTTATAGCCCAGAAGCATTTGGAAGAAAGGATAATTATTTTGATAATATGCAAAATCCTCCTCCTGTTCCTCAACCGGCTGTAAAAGAAGAGGTTAAAGAAAATATTAATGATAATAATAAAATTTATAATGATATGAATTACCAAAATCAAAATGATAATTCATATTCAGTAAATCAAGAAATACAAAATAATTATAGCAATACAGAAATACAAAATCAGGATTATAATTCTGTTAATAATTTTGTTGAAGAAAATATTGATGAAGTTCAAAATTCTGATGTTAATCAAAATGATACATTAAATAATAATTATCAAGATGTTGTTGTTGAAAATCAGGTTGTTAATAATCAAAATCAAGCTCAATTTAATAACCAAGCTCAACAATATGAAAATAAAGATATTCAAAACAATAATATTGAACAACAAAATATTATTGAAAAACCTTTAAATCAAAAAAGTGTTATTATTTCTAAATTTGATAACACTGTATCTTATTTAGATAAAAGTGATGATATTTTAAATTTAGTTTGTGTTGAACAAGGAATTCCTAGAGAAAAACATTCTGCTTATTCTTTGATTGTCGATTTGCAAAAATTGGCTATTAAATATGGTAATGAAATATTGCAAAATTGGAATAAACATCAGGATTATTTTGCTCAAAAGGGTATTGATAAACAAGCTTTTGCTAATTTAATAAATGAATATATGCACGATGCTCAAAAGCAAGAAATGGCTTTGAATTCTCATTCTGTCGGTGGGTATTTTGAAACTATTGCCGAAGAAAAGAAAATTTATAATGAAAATAAATCTGCAAAACAAAATGATGTTAAAGAACAAATTGTTAATAAGCAATCTGTTGTAAAAGAAAATAAAAACACTTCTGTTGATGAATTTGTTAAAAGCACAAAACATGTATATCAATATCAACCTCAACCTACTCAAAATTTGGATAGACAAGATATTTCTAAATTTGATGGTATTGATATCGGTATGATGATGGAAGGTAATAGAAATATACAACCTAAAACAAATGCTAAATATAAACAGAATATAAAAGAAACTGTAAGCAATTTAGTTAAAAGTATCATCGATAATGAAAATAAACAGAAACCTAAAATTAAACAGATGGTTGAAGTTGATAAATTTGAAAATATTAAAAAACAAATTGAAAAAAATTCTGCAAAGTTTAACTCAAATACTAAAAATAATGATGAGATTAAACGTGGTAGAGGTCGCCCTAGAAAAGAAGAGATACATCAAGCTAGAAATAATATAAATAATGAAATGAGTAATTTATCTATAAATGAATTACAAAATATTATGGAAATTGTTAAACAAATGAAAAAAGAAAAAGTGGCTTAAATAATGATAAAAAAATTTTTTATTTTAACATTAAGTATTATATCAGTTTTCCTTTCTGCATGTGAATTAATCCCAGAAGAAATTGAGGACTTCTATAAGGTTGGTAGCAATCTACCTGATTATATTCCAGAAGGATTTAATGCTCAACAAGTTGAACCTGTTGTTCAAAGAAAACCTGTTTCTCCTGTAAAATTGTATGACAGAGAAGCTGTTAGAACACAAGAACTTGTTGAAAAATTTTCTTTGGAATTACCTATGAGATGTATGGTTGATTGGGAAAATCAAAAGATTTTACAAGCTCAACCTTATGACCCTTCTAAAATGATTTTTAAAAGAACTGATGCGGGAGACCCTTTACCTTTCCTACGCGTAGATGATTTGTATTTCAAAAATACTCCTGTTAATGAAGTATTACAAGCTTTGTTGAGAAATACTGGTATTGAAATCGTTTCTTTTGACCAATATTATAACAATATTACTCTTGATATCGGTGGTAAGTTATCAGATGTTGTTGAGGTTGTTACTCGTGCTGGTGGTATATTTTATACTTATGATGCTAGAAGTAAAACTTTGACTTTGAAACGTGTTGCTAGATGGAGCCTTGTTGTTCCTTATAATAACGATGTTGTGTTAGCTGTTGAAGATGCTTTACGTGGTGCTAATATAGACAATATCGTTATTGATTGGCCAGTTAAAGAATTCTTATTTTCCGGTGATATAGTTACTGAAAGAACTGTTCGTGATATCGTTAATCAATTAAAAGATGAAGAAAACCTTATTGCTTTTGATGTTAATGTTTATCGTGTATATCCTAAAAGTAATCAGCCTATTCGTTGGATGAATTTATTAGATGCTTTTGATGAAGGAACTGTCAAAATGTCTTATAAAGGTATTATTGGTCGTGCATTGACTGTAAGTAGTAATTTGAATCCTTCAACTTTGAATACTTTTTTAAATCCTTTGAATAATGTTGTTGATGTTGCAAAAGGAACTTTCGTTTTACCAAATCGCTGGCAAGGTCGTTTCGATGTCGGTAGATGCTCTCGTGAGGTTAGACTTGAAACTGATTTATATATTATGGCTGAACCTGTCATAATTAAAAGTGCTACGAATAAAATTGATAAAGTTGATTTGAAACTTGTTTTAAGAACTCAAAAAGGTGATATTGCTCAATATCAAGTTCCTGTAAGATTGGGTGATAATGTTTTAATTATTGGTATACCAACTATGTACTTTGTTAAAACTGAAAAAACTATCATTCCAAATAATACCGAATTGGTTGTTATTGTAAGCCCTAGGTTGATTAGTTTGATTAAACAAGAAAAAAGAAAATAATATAAATTATAAGGTTGTTTATGTTTTCAAAAAATGAATTTTCTATTGCTTTTAGATATCTGAAATCAAAGAAAAAAGAACGCTCTTTATCAATTATTGCAAACTTTTCATTAATCGGAATTATGTTAGGTGTTGCAGCAATTATTGTTGTTATGTCTGTTATGAATGGCTTTCGTGATGAGTTAGTAAAAAGAGTTTTAGGTATTAATGGTCATATTAACTTTTATTCTTATAATGTCAGAAATAAAGAAGATAGTTTTATGGATTATCGTTTAATGAAAAAAGAAATTAGTAAATACCTTGAAACTAATTCTGTTAAAAATATTGTTGATGTTTATTCTGTTCAACCTGTTGTCAGTATGCAGGTAATGATTTCAAAATCTGGCAGAGTATCTGGGGCTTTATTAAAAGGGGTTGATTTTAACGAATTAAATAAAGAAAAATTGATTACTGAAAAATTAACCGGTATGCCATTAGAAGCTTTAACAAATGATGAAATTATTATTGGTTATTCGTTAGCTAATAAACTTGGTGTTAATATCGGTGATAAGATAAATATTACTTCTCCTATCGGACGTGTTAGTGCTTTTGGAACTATGCCTTCGGTTAGGTCTTTTACAGTTGGTGCTATATTTAATGTCGGTATGAGTGAATATGATTCTTCTTTGATTTTTATGCCTATTTTGACTGCTGAAAAATTTATTGGAAAAAAAGAATTTGAAGCTGATTTCTTTGAGTTATACACAAACAATCCTGAACAGATAGAATTATTAAAAACTGAATTTATTAGCAAAAATTCTAATTTGAGAATATTGACTTGGAAAGAAATGAATTCTTCTTTATATGGCGCTTTGAAAGTTGAAAGAAATGTTATGTTTTTAATCCTTACTTTAATCGTTTTAGTTGCTTCTTTTAATATTGTTTCTTCTTTGGTTATTTTGGTTAAAAATAAAAGTAAAGATATTGCTATTCTAAAGACTCTTGGTGCTTCTAAACAATCTATTGTAAGAATATTCTTTATTGCTGGAGCTTCTCTTGGATTTATGGGAACTGTTTTCGGAGTTTTATTAGGGGTTGTTATATCTACAAACCTTAACAAAATTAAATTGTTATTGGATAAATTAACGGGGGCTGATTTATTTTCTCAAGAAATATATTTCTTATCAACATTGCCTTCAAAAATTATTTATACTGATGTGATTTTTATTACTTGCACTGCTTTAATAATTTCTTTTGTTGCAACAATATTCCCTGCTAAAAAAGCTGGTAAAACTGATCCAATAGAGGCTTTGAGATATGAATAATAAAAATAATTTGAATAAGAAAAATTATAAAAAACAATCTGGTAAATTGATTTTACAATTAAAAAATGTTTGTAAAACTTTTATACAAGGTGGAAATAAATTAGAGGTTTTAAAAAATGCTAATTTAGATGCTTATTCTGGTGAAATTGTTGCTTTGATTGGCCCTTCTGGTTCTGGTAAATCTACTTTATTACATATAGCTGGATTATTAGATAAGCAATCAAGTGGTAATATTTTTATTGATGGTAATGATTGTTCTGCTTTATCTGATTCTGTTAAAGATAATGTGCATAAATATTATATGGGTTTTGTTTATCAAACAAATAATTTGATGAATGATTTTACTGCTTTGGAAAATGTTATGATGCCTTTGTTAATTGCTGGTGAAAAAAAGAAAAATGCCTCTGTAATTGCAAAAGATGTTATCAATATGATGAAGCTATCTAATCGTGAGAATCACTTTCCTATGCAGTTATCTGGTGGACAACAACAAAGAATTGCTATTGCAAGAGCTATTGTGAATGATCCTGTTTTATTATTAGCTGATGAGCCTACTGGAAATTTAGACCCAGCAACAAGTGATGAAGTTTTTCAACAGCTTGTTGATATTGTTAAAAATAAAAATTTGTGCTGTATTTTAGCAACTCATAATCCTAGTTTAGCAAAAAAAGCAAATAGAGTATTCATTATGTTAAGAGGCTGTCCTGTTGAAGTAAATAATGATAATTTGAAATTGTTAAAGGCAGACCCAGAAACAAAAGAATTGATTAAGCATTTTATTTAATTTTTTAATGCTGAAAAACAAGTTGGTGTAAGAGGAGCCATAAAAAAAATAATCCTATGTTTAGGATTATTTTTTTATTTGTTTTTATAAAAATTATAATTTCGCTGCTGTTTGAACGACTTCAAAGCATTCAATTTTATCACCGATTTTTATATCATTATATCCTTCAAATGATATTCCACATTCTGTTCCTTTGCTTGCTTCTTTTATATCGTTCTTTTCGTGCTTTAATTGATTTAAATTTCCTTCAAATATTACTACATCATCTCTGATAAGGCGACATTTACAATTTCTTTTTACTATACCTTCTGATACCTTACATCCAGCAACTGTTAATGATTTACCAATTTTGAATGTTTGTAATACATCTGCATATCCGATAAATTCTTCTGTTATAATTGGCTTTAATTTACCTTCTAATACCATTTTTATATCATCTACTAACTGATATATTATTGAATAATATCTTATTTCTATACCAGCGGATTTTGCTAATTCCTTTGCTGATGTATTTGCTCGTACATTAAATGCTACGATTATTCCGTTTGTTGATTTTGCTAAATTAATATCAGATTCATTTATTCCTCCAACTGCATTGTGGATTATTTTTACTGATGCTTTTTCTGAATTTAATTTATTTAAAATTCCGATGATAGCCTCACCTGAACCACCAACATCTGTTTTCAATATTATTGATACTGTTGCTTTTTCTCCATCATTTATACCTGCAAATAAATTTTCTAAATTAGATTTGGATTTAAGCATTAATTCTTTTTCTTTTGCTTTTTGTTGCTTATATTCAGCAAATGATTTTGCTTTTGCTTCTGAATCAACTACTATAAATTCATCTCCCGCAGATGGCATTTGAGAAAATCCTAATACTGCAACTGGGCAAGATGGATTTGCTGTATCAATTACTTGGCCGTGGTCGTTTAACATTTCTCTGATACGACCATGAGATTCTCCGCATACGAAAATATCACCTTTCTTTAATGTTCCTTTTTGAACTAAAACAGTTGCGACAATTCCTCTGCCCTTTTCCATTTTTGATTCTATTATGACACCTTCTGCTGGACGTTCTTTTTGAACGTTTAAGTCAAGTATTTCTGATTGTAATAATATGTTATCTATTAACTTATCTAAACCAATTTTTGCCTTTGCTGATACTTCAACGCATAAAGTATCTCCGCCCATTTCTTCAACAAATACTTCGTGTTTTAATAAATCTGTTTTTACACGATTTATATTTGCATCTGGTAAGTCTATCTTATTTATAGCAACTATGATTGGAACCCCAGCTGATTTAGCGTGTGATATTGATTCAATTGTCTGTGGCATTATGCTATCATTTGCTGCGACAACTAATACTACGATATCTGTAACATTTGCTCCACGTGCACGCATTTGAGAAAATGCTTCGTGTCCAGGAGTGTCTATGAATGTTAATAGTTTTTTATCTGGGCCGTGTGCTATTTGATATGCTCCAATATGTTGTGTTATTCCACCTGATTCTTTTCCAGCAACATCTGTTTGTCTGATTGCATCTAATAATGATGTTTTTCCGTGGTCAACGTGTCCCATTATTGTAATCACTGGTGGACGTAAGAAATTTGCTGTGCCTGTATCTGATGTTTTTATTTCTTGTTCTATCGCATCTTCATTTATTCTTTTTATCTTATGACCAAGTTCCATTACAACTAATTCTGCTGTGTCGGCATCTATTACTTGGTTGATTGTTGCCATTATACCTAATTTCATAAGTTCTTTAATAACAGTTGCTGATTTTTCTGACATCTTCTCTGCCAAATCTTTTACTGATATTGTTGAGTATAAGACAACTTCTTTTATTATCTTTTCAGCAGGGGCTTTTTGTTTTGCTGAATCATCTTTTGATTTACGTTTCTTGTATTGTGAAAAACGGCGATATTGTTGCTGTGTATCTTCTTCATCAGCTTCGTCTTCGTTATCTTCATTTAAATACATAACTTTTGATAAAGTTAGTTTATGACGTTCTGATTTGTCCTTTTCTGATGATTTTTGTTTTTTGTATTTTGTTTCATCTTCTTCAAATCTTTCTGATGATTTTTTATCTTTTGAATCTTTTCCCCAAGTTTTTATGTTTTTATTTTCGTCTTCTTGGTCTTGGTTTTTATTTTCCTTGGCTGTATTTTCTTTTTGTTGATTGCTTTGTAAAATTTGTTGTTGCTTTAATTCTTCTTCTTTTCTTTTTTCTTCAATCAACATATCACGAGTTTTATTTGCTTGTGATAGTATTTCATTTTGAGCTTTTGCTGCTTCTTCTGTTTGTCTTGCTTTATTTAATAGCTCTTGAATCGCTGTTGCTTTTTCATCTTGAATAGTAGTGGAAGATTGACTTGCATTATTTACAGGTGCACTTTCACCAAAGGACCTTTTCCTTTTAACTTCAACTGCAACTTTGTCTCCTTTTGAACTGGAAACTGTCCCTTTTATAACTTTATTAAGTGTCAATCTTCCTTCTGCCATATTTAATCCTTTTTATTCATTTCATTTTCTTTAAACCAGTGTTCACGAGCCTTGATGATTATTGTTTCTATTTCTTTACTTGATTTAATCATTGGTAATAATGTTTTTAGTTCGTCCATATCAAGGTCTGCTAAATCATCAAGTGTTTTTATATTGTTATCGCAAAGGATTACTTTATATTCTGGTTTGATTCCTGTGAAGTTAATTAAATCTTCTGCCATTCCTTTTTCTTTTAACAACTTTGCTGTTTCTTCTCGTTGCTTTTCTACATATGATTTAGCACGATTTTGAATTTCTGTTGCTAAGTTTTCATCGAAGCCTTCTATTGATGCGATTTCTTCCATTGGAACAAGTGTTAATTCTTCTAATGAATTAAATCCTTCTGCAATTAACATATGTGCAACAAGGTCATCAACATCTAATGCAGAGATGAATTGTTCTGTCTTCAATTTTATATCTTCTGCTCTGTTCTTTTCTTGTTCCTCTGCATTTAATACATCTAATTTCCAATTTGTTAACATTGATGCTAATTTAACATTTTGACCACGGCGTCCAATTGCAATTGATAATTGATCTTCTGGAACCCAAATATCAATATGTTTTTGGTCTTCATCAACAACAACTTTTGATACTTTTGCAGGTGCTATCGCGTTTATTGTTAATTTTACTATGTCTGATGACCATTCAATTACGTCAATTTTTTCTCCCTGTAATTCGTTTACGATTGATTGGATTCTTGAACCTTTCATACCAACACAAGCTCCAACTGGATCTATTGATGTATCTGCTGTGTATACAGCAACTTTTGCGTGTGAACCTGGATCACGGGCAATTGCTTTTACTTCAATTATTCCTTCGTAAACTTCTGGGATTTCACTTGCAAACAATTTTCCCATAAAGTTTGGATGTGATCTTGTTAAATAAATTTGTGGGCCAACGTTATCTCTTTGAACGTCTAATACGTATGCTCTGATACGGTCGCCAGGACGTAAATTTTCACGTGGTATTAATTCATCTCTTTTTAAATATCCTTCTGCTTTTCCGTTAATGTCTACGTATACATTTCCGAATTCTATTCTTTTTACAACACAGCTTACGACTTCTCCAACTTTTTCTTTGAATTCTTGATATTGATTATCTTTTTCTGCGTTTTTGATTTTTTGTAATACTATTTGACGAACTGATTGGAATTGTGCCCTTCCAAAATCTAGTGATGGTAGCCATGTTTCAATTACATCTCCAACTTTTGCATCTGGATTTTTCTTTTTCATATCTGATATTGTTATGTGTTTTGATGCTGAAAATAATGGCAATCCTTCTTCATCAACTGCATCTTTAAAATCATCGTCCACAACTGTTATTCTTTTTAAAACAGTGATTGCTCCTGTTGATTTATCAATTTTTACAACAATATCATTTTCATATCCGTATTTTGACCTTGCTGTTTTTGTGATTGCGGCCTCCAATGCTTCGAATACTACATCACGAGATACTGTTTTTTCAGCGACAAGAGCATCTATTGTTAAGATTATCTCTGGTCTTGGAAGTGCCATTTTATTTGTCATTTTTATCCTTTTCCTTTTTTTGTTTATTTGTCTTTTTGCTGTTTTTTAAAATGTTACGAAATTCCGATTCGATTTGCATTATATTAGATTTTGATATCATATCAAACGGTATTTCGATTTTTTCTTTTGTTTTTTCTTGTTCAATTACAATTATTCCGTCTTTGTTTTCTAGTATTTTTCCAGAATAGTTTTTTGTATTTTCCTTTAATGGAATAGTTGTTTGAATCTTTACGTATTTTCCTTTAAATCTGTCGTAATCTGCTAATTTCGTTAATGGTCTTGATAATCCAGGAGATGATATTTCTAAATTATATTTATCTTTGATTATGTCTTCAACATCTAATATAGCTGATATATTATTTGATGCGTTCTGACAATCTGATAATCCAACTGGTTCGTTATCTTCCCTTTCTATCATTACTTGGAGGGTTTTTCTTTTTCCTCCGTCAATTATTAAAACTCGCACTATATTTAGCCCTAATGTTTTTAACATCGGAGTTATTAGACTTTCTATTTGTTCGTGCAACATCATTTTAATTTTCCAAATTTTTTTATTAAAAAAAGCCGGTTTTTTGACCTGCTTTAAAAATCATTTAGTATACTGCTATCGTATAATGGATTTGCTTAAATTGCAAGAAAAATATATTATTTTTTATTATGTAAACTTTTTGCTTGTAAAAATATTGTGTATTGTTGTATATTTATTTTGTTTTAAGTTGCGGGTATGGCGGAATTGGTAGACGCTCAAGACTTAAAATCTTGTGGGATTTTTCCCGTGCCAGTTCGATTCTGGCTACCCGCACCATCTTTTTTATCACTACATATTTAATATTTTTGAAAGATTCCTTATATTTGGATTTGTTTTTTTGAACAATTCTTTGTTTAAGCTCTTTATGATTTCTTTTGCTTCCTCTAAAATCGAATTGCCTATTAATGTATTGCTGATTTCATTTGCTCTGGCATCTTTTTTGTTTTTATTTATCTGAATTAAGCTTTTCCTTTCTAAACATTTTAGTGTTGTTGATATAGTCATTACGTCTATATTTGTTTCATCTGATAACAATTTCTGTGTGATATGTTTGTTTAAATTTGTTAGATTATCTATAGATAATAAAATTTGAAATTGTGTATATGTTAAATTTAATTTTGATAAAGATACTTTTATTTTTCTTTGGATATTATTAGATATTTTTATAAACTCTGTTAATTTATTTTCCATAACTGCTCTTTCTTGTTATCTTTTTAAGATATTATAAGTTTACTTATGAAATCAATATTTTTTTAAAAAATTGTTTCATTTTTTTTTACTTTATGACATAATCCCGTAATAGTTTATTTTAATTGAAGGTTCTATAATGAAATTTATTAAATGGTGTCAGAAAATTTTACACAAAATGTATGATATGACTTTAGAGTTAGCAAATAAAACTTATGCTATGTTTGCATTGGCTGTTGTTGCTTTTACTGAAAGTATAGTTTTTCCGATTCCTCCTGATTTATTAGTTATTGCTATTTCTTTATCGAATCGTAAAAAAGCTTTTTTATCTGCTATAATTGCGACTATATTTTCTGTGTTAGGAGGTATTGCTGCTTACTTTATAGGTATGTATTTATTTGATTCTGTCGGTAAAGCTATTATTGAGTGGTTGAATTATGAAAAAATATTTAATCAATTTAATGCTTTATATAATAAATACGGTTTTTGGATTGTTTTTGGAGCTGGCCTTACTCCATTCCCTTATAAGGTTATTACAGTAGCTTCTGGTGTTGTTTCTATGAATTTACCTGTGTTTATTTTAGGTTCTTTTATGTCAAGAGCTTCTAGGTTCTTTTTAATTTCAACTTTGATTTATATTTATGGTGAAAAAGCAAAAGTGTTTATAGAAAAACATCTTGGAACTTTATCTATTATATCATTCTTATTATTAGTAGGTATGTACTTTTTGATTGTTATGATTTAGATATTTTTATAAAGTTTTTTACTCTATCTGTTAAAATATTTTCGTTTTTTAATGCGAATGAGAGTAATTCATCAATCGTTATTATTTTAACATTCTCAGGTAATTTTGTTGGATATTTTCCTGATATTGTTGTTATATATACATCAAAATCTTTAAAATCATTTATAATTGAAAAATTTTCATTTATTTCTACTGATCCAGTCTTACATTGGACCACTGCCTTTTTATAAGTATACTTATTTATCAACATATATTCATAAACTGCTGTACTTTTTTTACAAGTAGAAGGATAAATTATATATCCTTTTTCTATTTGTAAATATAATGATAATATATCTTCTAAATCATCTGGATGCAATAAATTAACTAATGGTATATTTAAATTTGATTTATTATATAAATATTCACTATATTTTAATGCTGTTTCAGATTTTATTTTTTGAATTGTTTGCCCTCGATGTACAAAACTTCTAATTATATCGCCAGATACTTCATCTTGATTAAATTGTTTACTAAACCATTTACATTCTCTAAAGAGACTCATATATGGTAAATCTGGATTATATTTGTAATTTACCTCATTATCTTGTATTTCACCTAAATAATATTTATTATTAAAATTAACCCAACACAAATCTCCTTTTTTCATATTTGTTATAGAGTTTTTAACGGATTTAAAACTTTTATTATTTTTAAAAAGTATATTTTCAGCATGATAGAGATAATCATTTATATCTTTATAACTTTCTTTATTTGTAAAGTTTATTGATACAATATTGTTTTTTAAACAATAATTAATGTATTTATCTCTATCTACTTGATATCGGTCTTTAAATAAATGAACTCTATATAATTCACTCATAAATTATCCTACAAAATTTGAACTTAATTGAGAACAATATTTGTTATATATAAAGATAATTGTTATTTAATACTGATACTGTTTCAGTATTATATCCTTGGATTTTTGCATCTGTACCAACCCATGTTTCTGATAATTGACTACCTGATGTATCATATATTCTTAAATAACCATTTATTATTATTGCACTTCCAATCATATTTACCTCCATTGTTGGTTGATAATATCTTAATTCTACCCCCCCCCATTAAAAGTCAAGTACAAAATAATAAACTTATTTTTTCTTTTTGTTTTTAATTCTTTCTTTATGTGATTTCCAATCAAGTGCCTTGAATAATAAAAATAATCCTACTCCTGTGCATATGCATATATCTGCTACATTGAATGCTGGCCAGTGGTATTTTCCTATATAAAAATCTAAAAAATCTACTACGGCACCGAATCTTATCCTGTCTATTACATTTCCAATTGCTCCTGCAATTACTAATGTTAATGATGCTTTGTATTTTAGCTCTTTTTCTTGTTCTATAAATTTGATTATCAATATTACTATGAATATTGACATTGCTGATAAAAGCCATCTCATAGCTTCTATATTTGATGATAGCATTGAGAAGCTTATTCCTTTATTGAAAACTAAAACTAAGTTAAAAAATCCAAAATAGCTTCCAAATAAAAATCCTGTGTAGTTATTAAAATCTGATGGGAATGATAGTATCCAAAAGCTGTCATATGCCATTGATATTATGATTTGTTTTGTTATAAAATCTAAAAGTAATCCTGCAATAAATATAAGCATTAAAAAACGTTTTGGATTTATTTTTTGATTCATCTATCTTTCCCATATCTTTTGTGTTTATAAATTTGATGTTTATTTATAAAACATTAAACATATATGCGCAAGTATAAATATTATTAAAATTAATTTATTCCGATAATTTTTCTTAATTGATTTAGGTTTGATTTTGCTATCTTACGAACTGATTGAGAACCGTTTTCAAGTTTATCAAATAATTCTTTTTTTCCAGCTTCTGTGTTTTTGTAATATAAATATTTTTCTTGATATGGTTTAAAGTATTTTGTTATTGCTTCTAATAAAAGTTTTTTTGCGTCTCCATACCCTAATTTTCCGTTTTTAAATCCGTCTGCCATTTCTGATATTTCTGTTTCAGAAGCAAAATTTGTGTATAGTTGATATATTGATATATCTTTATAATCTGGTTTTGGTTCTGATGGTTGACGGCTGTCTGTTTTTATTCCCATAACAGCACTTTTTATTTCTTTTTCAGTTCCAAAAATTGGGATAACATTTCCGTAAGATTTACTCATTTTACGGCCATCTGTTCCGACAAGCACTTCTCCATCTTTTTGTATTAATGCTTCTGGATGCTTGAAAATTTCTTGTTTATATGTTTGATTGAAATTTACAACTATATCGCGAGCGATTTCTATATGTTGCACTTGGTCTTTACCAACTGGAACAAATACTTTTTTACCTACACCAAATAGAACTATATCAGCAGCCATTAATATTGGATATGTATATAATCCCATATTTATTCCTTCATCGCTGTTATTTTGCTCAAATGCTGCTTTATATGCGTGCGCACGATTCATTAGGCCTTTTGCTGTAAAAGCGTTTAATATCGTTGATAATTCGAATACTTCTGGTATATCAGATTGACGATAGAAAAATGATTTATTTGTATCTAATCCTAATGCCATATAAATTGATGCAATGTTTATTGTATATTCGTTTAATAATTTTGCATCTTTTAATCCGTTTAATGCGTGATAGTCCGCAATAAAGACAAAAGAGCCTGCAAAATCATTTGAATTTGCAGACTCTATCATTGGTTTTATGGCTCCGATGTAATTTCCTATATGAGGAATTCCTGTCGGTTTGACACCTGTTAAAACAAAACTATCTTTTTTATTTGTGTCATTTGCCATTTTTATTTCTTTTTTGCTACTTTCTTTGTTGCAACTTTTTTAGCTACAGTTTTCTTTGCTGTTGCAACTTTTTTTGCAACTGTCTTTTTTGCTGCTGCAACTTTCTTTGTTGCTGTTTTCTTTGCTGTTGCAACTTTTTTAGCTACTGTCTTTTTTGCTGCTGCAACTTTTTTTGCAACTACTTTTTTTGTTGCTGCTGCTTTTTTAGCTACTGTCTTTTTTGTTTCTGCAACTTTTTTTGCAACTGCTTTCTTTGTTGCTACTGCTTTTTTAGCTACTGTCTTTTTTGCTACTGCAACTTTTTTTGGTTCTACTTTCACTGTTGTTTTTTTCTTTCCGAACATTTCTCTCTCCTTTAATGTTTGTTATTATTGACAGGGTTATTTACCCTTTTTATTTTTAGCAACTAGTTTTTTTCCTTTTTCTCCTTTATTGCTAATCTTTTTAGTTGCAACAACTTTTTTATTTGATGTTTTTGCAACAAATTCTTTTTTATTTTTATTATCTGCTTTTGGTTTCATTTCTTTATGTATTTTTCTGAAACCATCTATTATTATATATACAAATGTTATCAAAAGTAATAAAAGTATTACGTATATTGATATTTCTACCATTCCTTGTTGTTCTGGAGTTTTTGCATTTCCTATCAAGCTTATAATAACTCCAACGAATACTAATAATATTATAAAAGTTGATAACATTCTAATCATCGCAATAAATGCAAATGATATAAATCTTGGTATAAAGTCAATATTTCCACATTTATTTTTATTATATGTATATAGATAGTGTATGAATGGAATTGCCAATAACAAAGCAAATGCATTTAGTATAGTTTCATTTGTTAAAGATTGTGAGCATTTAGCAATTGTTAAGCTTAATAACTCTTCTTGATTTAATTGTAATAACAATATTGTAGATATTATATACAAAACAAATGTTATTATTAATGGAACAATAAAATACAAATATTTTGTTTTTTCTGATACCAATCCATGAGCGAATTTTTTTGCTAATTCATCATATTTCCAGATATTCATTTTTATTCCTTCCTTTTTAATTTTTATTCTGTTGGTTTATCGTCTTCAAATTTTGCTTTTAATTTATTCAAAAATTTAATACTTTTTTCAGCACTAATTTTTTTACGACCACTTTCTCTTGCAACTATCTCTTCATAAAATTTTATTGACTCATCAAACATTCTTAATTTTGAAAAACATGTTCCTAAGCCGTTATATGCTTCATAATTATATCCTGTTGCCATAATATTTACTTTTGAATATACATCAATCGCTTTTTCAAATTCACCTGTTTTTTGGTATGTATACCCTTTACTTGTCATTGCTTTTAAATTACGTGGGTCAATTTCAAGTATTTTATCAAAGCAAACTAATGATTGATCATACATTTCTAATTTCTGTAATGTAATTCCCTTTGAATTCCAAGCTTTAATATTTGATGGATCTAATTCCAATACGGTATCAAAGCATTCTAATGCTTTTTCAAATTCGTTCATTTTTTGGAATGATACACCTTTACTAATTAATGTTATTTTATTCTTTGGATCTTTTGCTAAAATAATATCGAAACATTGATTTGCTTCTTCGTATCTGTAAAGCTTTTGTAATATCATTCCTTTGTTTTGAAATCCTTCCATATAATCAGGATGGAATTTTGTTAGCATCTCAAAACATTCAAGTGCTTCATCATAACGACCAAGAAGTGATAAAACTAATCCTTTATTATTACTTGCGTTGCTTGATGGATCTAATTGTATTGCGTGATTATAACAATTTATTGCATTATCATATTGTTTTAATCTTTGATATGTGAATCCCAAAGCGTTCCATATCTTTTCTTGTTGATCATCTTGTGCGATTGCTTGTTCAAAACAATTTCTTGCATCAATAAAATTATTTACGTCAAGTAATCTATTTCCTTTTTTATATAAATCTTGTACTGTTTCTGACATTATATATCCTTTTTAATTCATCTTAAATGTTATTTAAAAAATTTTATTTTGTTATAAATGTAAAAAATTTTGTTTTTTTACAATGATATTATATCACAAAAACATTTCAACAAAAATAAAAAAGAATCGTTTTGTCAAAAAAAATTATCTTTTTTTATATATTTTTTTATGAAAATTTTCTTTTAAAAATCTTTTTGAATTTTTTTTGTAAAATTGTAAAATATTTTTATCGAAGGAAATAAGGAGGTTGTGTTATTTTGTTTTCTCTTTAACCTTCGATTTTTTATCGTGAAATTTTTATAAAAAAATACCCTTAAATTTATTAAGAGTATTTTTTATTTTTGTTATTAATAAATTACATTTTTATTGTTTCTAGCAATGTTTCAAATTGTGAATGTAGATATTGAGCTGCTAGCTCTGGATTTCTTAATCCAATCCATAATGTTGAGCTGTCTGTGAATAGATAAAATAATACTATCAATATTAATACTGCTCCGAAAACTAATTGTGATAAGTTTTCTTTTGCTTTTAAGCCATATACGCAAGAAATATATGCTAGCAATAAGATATATACATCTGCAATCATTGATACGAATACTAACATTGTCCAGAAGAAT
Source organism: uncultured Pseudomonadota bacterium (assembly GCA_949283075.1). Lineage (GTDB taxonomy): Bacteria > Pseudomonadota > Alphaproteobacteria > Rs-D84 > CASDRH01 > CASDRH01. Next base: position 19,913 of record CASDRH010000016.1, read on the forward strand.
GATAAATGAAATGCTAGTATAAATATTGGATATAAGAATGCTTGTGATGCAACAATTTTATATGATTTTTCAAAGCTTAATTCTCCTTTTGATAAAAATGAGAACATTAATAGCATTCCTGCAAGAGCAAATGACAATACAAATAATATTAAAGGTGTAAATATTACTGTTAGTATTGTGTTTAACAATGTTATATTTCCAAGTGATAATATTATTTTTATTAATGCTGCAATTAATCCAAAACATATTATTGTCGCAACTGGTTGTGTGTAACGACCATCTTCTTTAATTGATGAGAAAAATTTTGCTGGTGTTAATAAAATATCTTTTATTCCAATAACCATTTCAATTAATTGACCACTGATTACTTGTAATTTTATTATCTTTAATAAATTCATAAATACTGATGTTGATTCTTTTACTGTTTCTTTATCAACCTTTACATTTTTCTTTAAATTGCTTTTCACATTGCTTTTTACATCATTAAAGACTTTCTTCATTTTATCAGCATTGCTACTTTTTTTTGTAGTTTTTGTTTTTTTTGCTACCATTTTTTCCTCCATTCATATAATTTATTGATAACAGGTTTTATTATAGATTGAATTTAACATAAATAACAAGGAAAATATTAAGGTAAAATGATAAAAAAAATTTCAATTATTGGTCGTCCGAATGTTGGTAAATCTACTTTGTTTAATAGAATTTGTGGAAAAAAATCTGCTATCGTTCACGACTTTCCAGGTGTGACAAGAGATGTTAAAAATATACCTGTAAAAATTATGGGTGTAGATTTTCAATTATTAGATACTGCCGGTTTAGAACAAGTTAAAGATGTTAATTCAATTTCTGGAAAAATGACTGATAAAACTATCAATGCAATTAAGGAATCTGATATTGTTATTTTTTTGACTGATTTATCTAATACTGATACTGGGCTTGATCAACCATTTGCTAAAATTTTAAAAAAAGAAAATAAGCGTGTTATTTTAGTCGGTAATAAATCTGATATAAAAGGAAGTGTTCATAATCAATTTGATTTATTTAAATTAGGATTTGGAGAACCTATTGTAATTTCTGCTGAACACGGAATTGGTGTTGTGAATTTATATGAAGAAATTTTAAATGTATCAAAACAAATTAATGATGAAATTAAAATCGATGAAAATGATAATAATATTGTTGATGAAATTTCTGATTTAATAGAATCAAATAATCCAGATGATAAAAATAATATTGTTGATAATAAAATTAGATTATCAATTATTGGTCGCCCCAATGTTGGTAAATCTACTTTAATAAATTCTTTAATACACGATGACAAAATGATTGTTTCTGATATTGCTGGAACGACAAGAGATTCTATCGATTCAGAATTTATTTATAATGACAAAGAAATTATTATTACTGATACTGCTGGTGTGCGTAGAAAATCTAAAATAGACGAATCATTAGAAGAGTTATCTGTAAAACAAACATTTAATTCTATACGCAAATCAAATATAATTGTTTTGGTTATTGATGGAACTGTTGGTATTGATAAACAGGATTTAGTATTGATAGATTATGCTAACTCTGTTGGCAATGGTATTATAGTTTTGATAAATAAAGCGGATAAAATTGCTAATAAAAAAGAAGTTGAAGAAGAAGTTTCTTTTAAAATTCAAAATTCATTTAATCAGATTAAAAACATATCTATTATTACTATATCTGCTTTGAAAAAAACTGGATTGAAAAAATTATTGGATAAAGTATTAGAAGTTCATTCAAATTGGCAAATTAAAATTTCTACTGGGCAATTAAATAGATGGCTTGAAAGAGCTGTTATTAAAAATCCTCCTCCTTTAAGCAGGTTAAAAAGACCTATGAAATTTAAATATATTACTCAAACTGGAGTTTGTCCTCCTGAATTTACTATATTTACAGGTGGTGCTAGTGATGCTCCTGACTCTTATCAGAAATATTTGATAAACTCTATTCGTGATGAATTTAAAATATTTGGAGTCCCTATCAGAATAAAATTTAAGAAAAGTGATAATCCTTTTTCTAATAAGGATTTATAGGCTTTATTTCTTAAAAATAATTTCGTCGACAAAAAATATTGACAAAATTTATTTTGTCTATAATATATAGCTTAAATTAATTAGAATCGTTTTTAAATAATTGAGGTTAATTATGAAAAATATTACTAAATTATTATATATTTTTGTTGCCGGAGTTGTTTTATCAGCTTGTTCTGATTCATCTGTTGAAAATAGCTCTAATGTATTAACTGCATCTGATTATATTAAATTAGGTGATGAAAAATATAGTGTAAATAATAATTATGGGGCAATTGCTGATTATAATGCTGCTGCTAAATTAGAATTTAATAATCCTGTTATTTATGAAAAATTAGCAAATGCTTATATGAATGAAAAAGATTATATGAATGCTTTAGCTAATTTTAACAGAGCTATTAAAAATGGGTCTGATAGTGCTGATGTATATGCTAAACGTGGATTTGTTAAATTCCATATTAAAAAGTATACTAGTGCTGTTGATGATTTTAACCGTGCTGTTCAAAAAGATAGTTCTAATTCTATATACTTTTCAAGAAGAGCTGGTGTAAAAGCTGCATTATATGATTATGTTGGAGCAATTAATGATTACAATAATGCTATTAAATTAAATCCAAATGATGCTCAATTATATTATAATCGTGGTATGATGAAGCTTCAATCTCAAGACAAAAACGGAGCTTTGAATGATTTAAGTATTGCGGGTAGTATGGGTAAAAAAGATGCTTATAACGTTATTAAATTAATTAATAAAAATTAATTGTAGTAATATATTAAAATTAAAAAGATAAGATTTAATCTTATCTTTTTTTGTTTAAAAATTTTTTAATCTTAAAATATATTCTTCCATACGTTTTTTTTCTTCACGTAATGTTTCTATTCTTTCTGGGTCTGTTTCTGTTTTTAATTCTTCATCTATTAAATTTTTTTCTTTCGTTTTTATAAATAACTCGAATTCGTGTTTTACATTTTCTGGTTTTAGCATTTGGTATAATTCTATTTTTGATGACATTTCTTTTATATAATGTCCAAAGTCATTTTTTCTTAATTCGTCTATTAAATCTTGGCGATTTATTTCTGGATTATCAAATATTATTGAAAATATTTTTGATATGAATTTATTTATTTTATCATCTTCTGTTTTAAATAAATGTTCTGATTCAAAATATGAATTTAATAATTCTGGAAAACAGATAATATGAGCAAGTAAATTAAAAATAGAATCAGGGGAGTTTTGTATTATAATTTGATTATTTAATTTTTGAGTTTTTAAAGGTTCAAAAAATCCAAATCTGTTTTTTCCTTTTATATTTGATGATTTTGATGCAGAAGTTTTTACGTTTTTAAAAGTATTCCACATTCTGTTTTGTAATTCTTTTTTATAAAATTTTGATATAGATATATCTGTAATTTGTTTACAAACTTCTTCTATTTCTAATTCAAGTTTTGCTTTGTCTTCTGGTGTATCAATTTGAATTTTATCAAGTAATGATTTCCAAATAATATCTATTAATGGTTGAGCTGATGATAATACTTTTTCAACAGCTTCTCTTCCGCCTTTTTTGATTAAATCGTCTGGGTCATCTCCGTCTGGTAATATTGCTATTTGCAAACTTTTACCAGCTTTTAATAATGGTAGTGATAAGAATGATGCTCTGACAGCAGCTTTTCTTCCTGCTCCATCGCCATCAAAACATAAAATTGGTTTGTCGTTTAATTTCCATAATATCTGTAAATGCGAATCTGTTATTGATGTTCCTAAAGGGGCAACAGCAGAATTTATTCCAGCAGATACTAATGCAATTACGTCTACGTATCCTTCTACTGCAATTATTCTTTTATCTGTATATGTTGTTTCTCTTGCTTGGGCTAGACCATATAATACTTTATTTTTTTTGAATAAAGGTGATTCCGATGAGTTTATATATTTTGGCAAACTATCATCAAGGACTCGTCCGCCAAAAGCAATTATTCTTCCGCGAGAATCTTGTATTGGAAATATTACTCTGTTTCTGAAAAAATCGTAAATTGAACCGTCTTTTTCGGATTTTTGCACCAAGCCAAGTTCCATCATGTCTTTTATTTCTATATGATTATTATCTAGAAATTTTAGAAGTTTATTTCCTGATGGAGCAAAACCTATTTTAAATCTGTGTATTATTTCATCTGATAAATTTCTTTTTATTTTTAAGTATTCTAATGCTTGTTTACCATCATCTGAATTTAATTTATCTATGAAAAAATTACAGGCTTTTTCCATTATATCATATAATGATGCGTATCTTTTTGCTTGCTGCTGTTCTTCTTCTGTTGCTTTTGGCATTTCCAATCCAACTTGAGATGCTAAACTTTCAACAGCTTCAAAAAATGAATAGTTGTTTATTTGCATTTCAAATGTTATGACGTCTCCGTGTGCTCCACACCCAAAGCAGTGATAAAATCCTTTATCATCATTTACAGTGAATGATGGAGTTTTTTCGTGATGAAATGGACATAGTCCCAAAAAGTTTCTTCCGCTTTTTGATAATTTTACTTTTTTTGATACTATATCTGATACTGATAACCTGTCTCTTATAATGTCCAAAAATTCTTTTGGGAATGCCATCTTATTATCCGGTTTTTATTTATAAAATTTTAATCAGACATCTATATGTGTTCTTATTTATTTTTTATTCAATAACATATTTGTTGATATCTGATAATTTTATTACTCCTAAATTTTCTATTACCCAATTTACATCTACTGCTTCAATTATTGATGCTTCTGTGCTTTGGCCTTTTGCTATATTGGCTTGCATATTTCTATCCATTTCTTCAAATGACTTTTCTGCACTTGATAATGTTCTTGCATATCCTTGATAAGGAACAATTTGCTTTACGTCAAATGATCTGTATGTTTCTCCATCACGTGTGAATTTAAATAATCCGCTTATTCCAAAGAATCCACTTGGCGAATTTAATCCAGATGAATAAAATTTTCCATCTTTTGATAAAGCTGATATCACTGATATCGCATCAAACATAAACATTGCTAATTTTGATGGATTTTCTCCAAAAACATTTCTGTATTCATATTCAAATGATTGTGAATTTGATGTGTTCTTTGCTGTGAACCAAGCATTTGCATATGCTCTTTCTGTCATTATTGCTCGGTTATCAAAGTTTGATGTTCCTAAAAATTTTACACTGTTTGGATTTACATCGTAATACATTAAATAAGAACCTAATGATACCATATCTTTTGTATCTCCGTATACGAATATTGCATCAAATGGCATACGTCCAATTGCTTTTACTGATTCAAATGTTTTTGATAATTGTGCCATATTTTCACAATCTGATTTTACATCGTCTGCAACTTTATCTGAATCACATTGAAGTGCTGTTTGTTGTTTCTTTAATGCATCTTTTACTTTATTTGCAACTTTATTCCTTTTTTCATAATCCGATGCTTTTTTTACTGCTTCTACAATTGAACCTTGATCTCCTTTTTTATATACTGCAATTGTGTGTATTTCTCCGTTATATTTTGATGTTGCTTTCTTTATAGCATCTGACATTATTTTTTCGTAATCTCCGTCTGGGATTATGAAAGCTATTCTTTTTTTGCCATTTGATACTGCAAAGCCAATAATTCTGTCGATTTCTTGTGATAGTAAATAATTCATTGAATATACGTATGAACCATCTAATGCAATTTCATCATTTGAAAATGATAATATCGGTGTGTCATAGCTTCTTGCTAAACTTGATATTTCTTTTGTATCTGATCCAAATAATGGACCTACGATTACATCTGCTCTTTCTGAAATTACTGTCTTTCCAAGTCCGTAAATTCCTGTTGGAGAATTATTTGTATCATAGAATTGTAATATTAGATTTTTATTATTTGTTGAAAATAATGCAATTTCAGCCGCTTTTTTTAATGATAATCCAGTGTTTGCTGATTTACCTGTTAATGGCAACATTACAGCAATGCGAGTAAAACCATTGCTTTCAGGTTTTGTATATTGTTGTATTTGTGTATTTGTTAATCTTCCTTGTGTGCTTTTTACAGAAGGACGCTTTAAATTTACAACTTGATTTTCACTTAAACCTGATGGCATTTCTATCTTACCACTGCTTGCAAATGATGTGTTTGTTATTAATCCTATTAATAAAGAAACTTGTAAAATTTTTTTTATCAAAATGCCCTCCGTAAATTTTTATTTACTATTTTTATTTTTTGTATAATTATTAATTATGTTATAAGATAAAACATCTATTTTAATATGACAACAAAAAATATTAAATCTGGATTATATATTGTTGCGACTCCGATTGGTAATTTATCGGATATTACTTTTCGTGCAATTGATGTCTTGAAAAATTCTGATTTGATTTTGTGTGAAGATACTAGGACTTCAAAAAAGTTATTCAGTAAATATGGGATAAATACAAAAACTGAAAGCTTCCATAAATTTAATGAGCATAATGATTATAAGTTAAATACTCTTATTGATATGTTAAAATCTGGTAAGATTATTTCTATTGTATCTGATGCTGGAACGCCAATGATTTCTGACCCTGGTTATCCTTTGTTAGTTGAGTGTCGTAAAAATAATATTTATTATACTGTGATTCCTGGGGCTTCATCTGTGCTTGCTGGTTTGGTTTTATCTACTTTCCCAATGCATAGTTTTTATTTTGGTGGATTCTTACCAAATAAATCTGTGCAAAGATTAGAGGTATTGAAAAAATCTCAATATATAAAATCAAGTTTAGTTTTTTTTGAATCTGCAAATAGATTAGAAAAATGTTTAAAAGATTTGAATGTTATTTTTCCGAATAATGAAATAGCTATTGTAAAAGAAATAACAAAATTATTTGAGGTAGTTCATATAGGAAAACCAGCGGATTTAATAAATATGATTAACAATGGAGAAATAATTTTAAAAGGAGAAATTGTTTTAGTTATTTCAAATAATGATGAATATTTAAATAATGATGTAAAATATTTCGATTTATCAAGTGATGAATTTATTATTTTAGTAAAAGATGTTATAAAAAATAATAATGTTAAAAATAATAGACAGATTGCAAAAATCATTTCTGATAAAATAAATATTCCATCAAAAGACATTTATAACAAAATTGTGGAAATTAAAGATAAATTATAATTGGTAAGTATACTTATTACTTACCATTTCATTGTTCTGAATGATTGAGAATTTATTGTATCTCCGAACATATCTTTTCCTTCATTCTTTTGATAATTTTCAAACTTATCAATTGGAATAATTGAAAATGCGAATGATTCTGTATCACGGTCTGTTAATATTGGAATTATTTGATCTTCAACTAAACCTTCTTCACGGAAAATTGCACTTACCATTGCTAAACGACGAGCAGCAAGTTTCTTTTGACGAACATCGTTCATTACTGCTTTGCCGATTGTAATTTGTACTCCTTTTGTTGGGTCGTTTTGTGCTGTATAAACAAAATATCTTAAAATATTTATATCTGCACTTGATAATGCTGCTGAATTTTCAAGGAATTCAACTTTTAATTGCAAGATTTCGTGGTCCTTCTTTCCTGAATATCCTGAGCCTGATTGATTTTCTGATAACGCTGATTTTGATTCTCCGTTTTCATCTTCTCCTTCAAAAGGGCTTAAATATCTGTTTTCTGATATATATGTGTTATAGAAATCTCTTTTAACTGCATCTGAACTTGCATATGCGTTTCTGAAATTTCTTATGTCTTCTTTACTTATACCATTTGATGCAACTTTTCTTTTTTCCTCAAGAACAGTTTGTTTTTTCTTCTTTTGAGGACGTAATGCTGAAAATGCTTCTGCAAAAGCGTTAGTGTTTATGTCATAAGCTTCATCATCGTCTGAAACAGTGATTGAATTTTCAATTGGTTCATTTGAATAATCTTTAAATACAGAATCTTCTTTTAAAGCAACTTTATTTGTTTTATCTGTTTTCTTACGTGTGCTTTCAACAATCATTGGAGGTCTTTTTGATTTTCCATTTAAAGATGTATTATTTACTGAATTTAAAGCAGTTGTTGAATTTTTATTTACTTTAACTTCTCCTGCTTTACCGGTTTCTATTAAATCAGTATTTGATAACGCTGTTAAAGCTGTTTGTTCTTTTTTTTCTAATTCTTCTGATACTGCTTTTGCAATTGCTAATTTTAACTCATCTTTTGATATATACTCTTTTTCAGAGCTTTCTTTTTTTGCAAGCTTATTTGCTTTTTCTATTTCTTTTTTATTTTCCTTTACTATGTTTTTTGCAAGTTGGTTATTTGATAAATTCAATTCTGATTTTTTAACCTTTTGCTTTGGTGCAGATGCAACTTCTGATTTTGCTTTTACAGATATTTCTTTTTCTTTATATGCTTGTAATTCCGCAGCAAGCTTTTTCATTTCACTTTCTTGGCGTTTTATTTCTGCTAGCATTTTTTTCATTTCTTCATCTGATGTTTTAGATGTAGAAGCTTTATTTGTATTTGCTTTTTGATTTGAAGCTGTTTTAGCTTGTGTTTGAGCTTTATTATCTTTAACAAGAGAATCAAGAGCTGAATCTGTTCTTGAAGCGGTTAAGCCAATTTTTGATGGAAATTTTATTTCTGGTTTTTGGACCTGTAAAACTTTACCTTCAAGTAATCCATCGTCTTTTAAGACTGTTTCTACTATTGGAATATCGTTTCCAGCATCGTTATAGTTTTCAAAGCTTGCTATTGTTCCGTCTGGTTCTGCGATAAAGCCTGCATCGCCAAATGCACAATGGCCAAAAAGGCAAAGTCCACCAACAACTGTTGATGACATTATTAATAAAGAAATTATTAAGTTTTTATTCAACTATATTTCCTTTACCCTTATTTATTTACCTTTTCTCGGTATTATTATATCAAAAAATCAACCCTATAACAAGCGATTTATATATATTTATTTAATAAAAAATATGTTTTTTCATTTGCTTTGATTGGATTTAATTCGTTGCTTGCAAAATAGTCAGAATTTTTTATAATTGTTAGTAAGGCGGATAAAATGACCCCGCCCCGAAGGTGTAGAAACCTTTATGCAACATAAACCGGCCAGCGCAATGCTGGAAGGTGGTCGAATAAAAATACGAACGAAAGCAATTTCGGTTGTTTTTTGGGCGTGGAATAAATCACACTATAATGTTGCATAGTTTCTAACTTCCAGCTGATTGCTGAAAGGGTAATCGGTTTTTGTTTAATAAAAAATAAGGAAGGTGAGCTATGAAATTAAATATAGTAAAAAAAAATATACTTTTATTTATTTTTATTTTTAATTGTTTTGGGCAAAATGCTTTTGCACAGAAAAATGATACTCATGTAACTATCAAAAAAGGTCTTAATGATGATTTTATAACATTGTCCGCAAATGGTTCAGAGGTTCGATTGGAATGTTCTGAATGGCATTGTACTCAAGCAAGTTGTAAAAAATGGAAATGTATAAATGCTCAATATGTAAGTGGGTATAAATCTTCTTTTAAAAGTATGACTGAGAATCCTGATGGTACTATAAGTATATCTTGTGATAAAGTTGGAACTGGTAGAACACAATGCAAGGACAGCCACCCTTATGGTATGAAATTAACTCCTGAAAATGATTGTTATGAAAAATCTAATAGTTGTGGAGATGAACATTGGAATTATGGTAAAGCAAAATGTTGGCTTTATGATAATTTAACGTATCAGGCAGAAAAAGTATGCGTTGATGGTTATTATACTTGCGATGTTCAAAAATGTATAGCTTGGAAAGTTCCTGGTGATAAAGTTTTATCTTTGATACCAGATATTGGAATTTCTTCAATAGACCCGAATTTAATTGAATATTAATTCTTTTTGGTCGGTTTCTTGATGTTTTATTTATGAGTATATTTTTAAAGTTTTTTATTAAAATCCGGTTGAATCGAATATTTTTATATCTTTTTAATATGGGAATTGTGTGGATTTTGCACAACCTCTCCGCACTTTTCCCTTACCTTTATATTTATAAAATTTTAGATTAATAATAGCAATATTCCTAATATTATTCTGTAAATTACGAAAAAGTTCATATTGAATTTTTTTGCAAACTTTACAAAAACTTTTAATGATATATATGATACTATCGCTGATAATATAAATACTAATACAGATACTTTTAACATTTCTGTTTGATTTTGTTCTGTCGTTATAAATTTATATATAAGTGCTAACATTGCTGCTCCGATTGTCGGCATTGATAGCAATAATGAAAATCTTACTGCTTCTGGTCGTGTCATTCCAATAAATCTTCCTGCGGTCATTGTTGCTCCTGAACGGCTTACTCCTGGTATTAATGCAACTACTTGTGATAATCCTATGATTATTGATTCTTTATATCCTATATCTTTTATTGTTGATTTCTCTTTTCCGTATTTATCTGATACCCATAATATTATTCCAAATACTATCATTGCTGTTGCTATTATATTTTTGCTTTGCAATATATCTATTCCCGCCATTGTTATGATTCCTCCAACAATTGCTATTGGTATAAATGCTAATAATATTTTAGTGGTTAATTTGATGTCTTTGAATGTTATCATATCTTTGACTTCTTTATTATAATATACCATTACCGATAATAATGTTCCAAGATGTAAAGCTATTGCTATTGTCAATACGTCTTCTGTTATGTTCCCTAACTCCTTGAATTGTGAGAAAAATGCTGACATTAATACTATGTGAGCCGATGAACTGACTGGTAAAAACTCTGTAATTCCCTGGATTATTGATAAAATTGATATATATAAAAGAATCATTTGCACTACACCATTTTTTGATTTATAATTATATTAGAATCTAATCCGGCGATTTTTCTTGCTTTTCCCTGGATTTGAACTATCTATAACATATACGATTATTAATGTCCATCATTTATAATTTTTTATGATTGGAAAAGTGAACATTAGGATTTAAAAGAGGTTTTTAATATGGCTGGTAAAAAAGAGTTTAAAATTGGTGATTTTGTTGTTTATCCTACTCACGGGCTTGGTGTAGTTAAGGAAATTACTAAACAGAAATTTGGGGACCAAAATATTGAGTTTATTGTTGTTGCTTTTGATAAAACTCGTATGACTTTGCGTATACCTACTGATAAGGTTGAGGTTTCTGGTTTGAGAAAAATTTCTTCTGAAAGAGAAATGAGGTCTGCTGTGAATTTGATTAAGACTCCTCCAAAAATTAAGCGTATGATGTGGTCTAGACGTGCTGCTGAATATGAGGATAAGATTAATTCTGGTAATCCTGTTGCTATTGCAGAAGTTGTTCGTGATTTGCATTGTCGTGCTAGTTTAAAAACTGAACAATCTTTTTCTGAACGTCAGATTTATGAACAAGCTTTACAAAGATTAGCTGATGAATATGCTGTTATCTTTGAAGTTCCTAGCCAAGAAGCTGTTGAGAAAATGGAAAAAATTATGGAAAAAAGGTATAACTGCCCTATTGACCCAAGTGTTGAAAATTTGGAATGGACTGAAGAAGATATGCGTAATATGGAAGAATTAGCAAAAAGGTCTTAATTTTAAAAAATTTATATGAAATATTTAAATGGGTTCAATTTATATTGAATCCTTTTTATTTTGCTTATTTGTGGAAGTTAAAAAATGGTGGGAAGAGCAGGATTCGAACCTACGTAGCCCGAAGGCGACAGATTTACAGTCTGTTGCTTTTGACCGCTCAGCCATCTTCCCTTATTCACATTTGTTGTTTATGAAAACTATATTAGTTTATATAAAATGTCAATCAATATCAAGATTTTTATATATTTTATTGTTATTATTGTATAGATAGTCCTTGTTCTATATTATATACCTTGTTTTCTTCTGATTGATATCCTTCTTCATCGGGATAATTTTCTTCTTCGTTTTGATAGGCGTGTTCTGCTTCTATGACTTCGCTTTCTGTCATATTTTCAGCTGGTTCTTGTTGTTGCTCTGCCTCTTCATAGCTTTGCGTTTCATCTGTATTATTTATATCCTCTGTATTTGTTATGTCTTCTGGTGCAGGTTCTTCATATTGTTCTTGTATTACTGGTTCTTCATTTTGTTGCATTTGTTGTTCATATTCTTGTTGTTTCATTTCTGCTTCTTCACGTTTCTTATTTGCTATATATTCATTCTTTTTTACTTGTAGATATGTTGGATTTAATTTCGCAATTATATTTTCTAATACTACTTCCTTTACAAGATTTTGTGCAAATCCTTCAACTATATATGTTGAATGTAAAGGTTCTTCTAATATATTTGATATTTGAGCGTTTCCAACAAATTGTAATGCTTTTGTTTTCAAATCCGCTGTTCTTAATTGCCCTGAAACAAGAATGTCTTTCATTTCTATATTTAAAGATCCATCTCTGATTACTCCTGTTTGTAAGGTTCCATTAATTGATACCTTTTCATATGGAGATACCCCTGCTCTTAAACTGCCTTCTATACTTTCAACAACCATATTTGTTATAATAGTTGGTTGAGAATATATTCTTTTATTCATATCTTGTTTGCTTGAAATTCCTGATAACATTCCTTTGTAAAAATCTGCTTTTACTGGACCGCTTAAATTATGTATGATGTTTTCTTTATTTTCTCCACTTGTCGAAAATTGGAATGTTGCATTCATTATTCCTGATAAAATATCAAAATTTTCTGTCCCGAAAACTGATGTTTCTAATACTATGTTTTGTAGTGTTGCTGTTCCTGTATATGAATTACCGCTTACATTTCCGGTTATATCGACATATGAATCTCCATCATATGTTCCTTTTATTGTAAATGATGGATTTGATGGACGAGACCTGTTTATTCCAAATGCTACATTTGAATATTCCCTTGTATAGCTTATAAGTTTTTCTGTTGATATATTTATATTTGCTTTTGTGTGATTTAAAATATATATAGTAGCATTATATTTATAATTATCGCTGGAATTTTTTATTATGTTTGTTAAGTCTATTATTTGAGATGTGAAATCTGCATTTACTATTCCTGACTTATCTATTATTATTTTACCTTTTAGTTCATTTGAACCTAATTTTCCTTTTATTTGGTCAAAAATTAAATTGTTATTTTGGTCGTTTATCAAACTTGTTGAAAAGCTTAATGGGACATTATCTTTCATTGTTTTACCGATTAAATCGTGTTGGCCTTGGTATACTTTGAAAGCAAACATCTTTGCATCTTTATAATTTAAGTTTAAATTTATGTTTAGGCTTTCTCTTTTTGGAGATAAAATATCGGCTGATAAATCCATATTTGTGAATTTTCCTGTTAATTTTATTTTTGGATTTATTGCTGGGCCGTTTAATGTAAATGTTATTGCACCTGATTCATTTTTTAAAAGCTCCTGTAAAAATGGTATATCAAGATAAACAGATGCTACATTTGAAAAATCATAAGCTTTTACTTCATACAATATATTTTCAAATTCTCCATTATTTGAGTATATGTTTTTTAATCCTCCTTTTATTGATAAAACATAATCATCTCTGATCCAATCTAAATTATTTAATGTTAATGTATCACCTGTTAATAAACCTGATAATGAAAAGTTTTTCATTTTTTCTTTTTTATATGTGATATTTGCAGAGTTAATTTTAAAATCAATTGAGGCATCTTTTAAGAATCCTATTTGAGATTTATTTTTTATAACATTAAAAATATTATCGTATAATAGAATATCTAAATTTAAATCTGTTGATGTTAAATCAACAATATATGTTTTTCCATTTGTTTTATTTAAAGTTATAGTTCCAGTAATATCTCCAGCATTTGTATGTATCACTGCATCTGAAAATGTAAAGTTGTTTAGTGTTCCATTAAAAAAACCGTTTAATTGATTTATTTCCATATTCTTTAATGGAGGAAATTTTTTTGAAATATTTGTGTCTGATATTATTTTTAATGCTAGGTTCATTTCATCGCTTATAAATGCTATATCGCCAGTAATACTACCTGAAAAGTCGGCTGAATTTAATGAAAATGTATTTATTTTTAATTTATCTTTTTCTGATAAAGCAGATGTATTTATTTTTATATTTCTTGCTTTTTTATTTCCTGAAACAAAGGATTCAACCGTCATATTTATGTTTACATCGTATAATGAATGTGCAAGTTTTTTTAGCATATTTGTTATGCTTTCTGCACTGTCTATTTTTGCTTCTTTCATTTCTAGATATGTAAAGTTTGTATTAAGTGTTTTTTGATTTGTTTTTAAATCGTATGTTAATGTTCCTGTTCCAAATGTATTACCATTAACAAATTTTAAATCTTCTAAATACAAAATTTTTTGAGTGTATTTTATATTACCTGATAATTTTGTTGTTCCTTCTGTTATTCCTGTATTTGGGATTTTGTCGACTATTGTTCTTGCAAAGCTGTCAAATTTATTTGCTTTTACATCAAAATTTCCAGTCATATTTAATGTTTCTGCTCTTTTTGATGCTTTTAAATCAATGTTTAATTCATTTCCTAAAACGTATTTATTTAATTTTAAGTTTAAATCATAACTATCAAGAGAGTTAAACATTGCTAAAGCTTCTACTTCAAAATCTATGTTTCTTATAGTAATTTTCCCGCTTAAATCATATGAATTTTGTTGAGAATTATTTTTCATTATCGACATATCTATGTCTTTTAAATCTTCTTGCTTACCTGCGCTTTTATTAAAATATTTTATATTACTATCTTTTAAATATAAAACTTGGATTTTATTGAACAAATCTCCTTGTGTGATTTTTGCAAATTCCCCTCGCATCATTTCTAAATCATTTTCTTTTATATCAAGTTTTAACCCACTTAATATAACTTTGTTTATATCCAATTTTTCTAAATTGAATAAGTCCATAAATGATACTTCTATGTAAAAATCTTCAACTGATGATATTTCTATTTTTGGTTGGTCTGTTGCAACCATTCCAGCATTTACTTCAACTGGTTTAAATATTTTTACGTTTTTTGCAAAAACATATGCTCGAGGTAATAATGACATTCCTATATCGCCATCTATGCGGACAGGAAAACCAAACGTCTTTTCAAACTCTGCTGCAAACTTATCCTTATAATTGTTAAAATTTACTAATAATGGAACTGCATACAGAAGTGTGAAAATGAACGCACATATAATTGCGAATATTATTAACCCCTTCCTCATAATTTTATTATATCACAGATAGTTTTGATTTTGAATAAAAAATTTCGTTTTTTTATATATATAAAAGGTCAGTCGGGTAAGGAGGTTGTGCGGAATCTTACCACGACTGATTAGAAGAATTTTAAAAATATTATTTTAAAAATAAGGTGTATAACACTTCACACAGGAACCGACCAGGAACTCTTAAAACTCTATATTATTAGGGTCAATGGTTGCTTTACCAAATGGATAAATAAGTTCCCATTTAACACACCTCTTTGAATTGAATTTTACAGATTTCGTTATTGGTGGAATGGCTTCGTATTTTAGACATCTATAGCAAGTACTACAATAAACTGTGCCACTTCCACCTTCTCCACCACCTCTTGAACAATCACAACTATAACTTTCTTCTTTTACACATTTTCTGCAATATTGTTCACCTTTTTTACAACCATATTCTTTTACATCATTATCAGAACAGATTGGTGCTGGTTTTGATATTTCAAAAACATTATCACCAGCACAAATAAACTCATAAGGTTGCCCATAATGTATTTTAGAGTATTTTTTAGAACAGAATACTTCTGGCATCTTTTGATTTGTTGTTTTTAATACTTTTTGATTCTTATCATATGTCCCATCGCTTTCTATTAATAAGCTATTTTCATATGATTTTGTATCAGTTCCTCCTAATACTCCTTCTATACATTCATCTGCTTCTATGTATGGGTCTACTGAACCTTCTATATATCCATTTGGCCTATATAATTTAGAATCTTTAATTTCATTAAACTCCTCCCATTGAGTACATTTAACCATATCTTCTGATACAACGAATTTACCATCTGTTTTAAGTTGTATTGGAGACTTCCTTATTACTTCTGCATTTGGTGGTGGAGGTGGTGCTGAACTACTCCCGGAATCTCCTCTGCTAGCATATAAATCATTTTTAAAATTTACGCATACAAATAACACCATTGCGATTAACGCAATTTTACCACTTGTTTTTTTCATAGCTTCACTCCCTATTTTTTGTTTTTCAAAAAATGCTATTAACCTTTCAGCTAACAGCTGGAAGTTCAGAACTGCTAAAGGACAGTGTGATTTATTCATACAAACAAGCATCAACCGAAGTTGATTTCGTTTGCTCTTTTATTCGACCACCTTCCAGCATTCCGCTGGTCGGTTTCTTACTGCATAAGGCTCTGACCCCTTAGATTGCATAAGCAATCAAGGAGATTATAGAATTTTCAACATTTTTTGCAAGATAAGTTTTTTACAGAATTTTTTTATATAACTTAAAAAATAAAAAAACGGCTGAACATTAATTCAAACCGTTTCTTTTAATATTAACATTATCTGGTACTTATAACTTTGTTATTTTCCCTGTAGCGTCAACTGTATAATTTTTATATACAGCTTTACTACCTTCTATCTCTAAAATAGATACAGTTATAGTAGAACCCCAACTATATCTAAAGATAGTTAAACCTGTTGAGGTTATATCAGCTGGTAATTGACGATCGCTATATCCTCCTGACACAAAATTAACAGTTGCCGTCGCTGATCCATACCTCTTCCACTGGTATGACAAATATATTGTCATGCCATCAGCGCTTTGCGCGCCGATTAAGTATCCATTCTCCTGCTGTGAACAAGAAGATATGAAACTAAACAAAGCTATAAAAATTATAAATAAAAATCTTTTCATAAAATCACCTCTAAAAAATTTATTAAAAACAATATTAGACACAATGATTTATATTGTCAATTTATTATTTTATATAATAAAAAACGTTGACAAAAGCCAACGCAAATAAATCATAAAAAAAGAATTAATTAATCTTTTCTAATCACCAAAGTTTTTGGTCTGCCAAATCTTTGATTATAATCATCAGAGCTACTAGAACAAGCACTAACAGCAAAAGATAATGCAACCAAAACCAACAAGATAATTTGTTTCATATTTATTCTCCAATTTTAAATTAACGGAAATTACAAAAAAATTATAACATAAAGAAGTTTTATATTAAAGCTTTTTAGAAAATAAAATTCACTAATTTTTATCTTCAATTTTAAATATTCTGATTATCAAAATAGAACTTTCATACAAAATGAATAAAGGCAAAGCTAACATAAGTTGAGAAAGAACATCAGGAGGAGTTAAAACAGCTCCTATAATAAAGGCAAATAAGAAAGCATATTTTCTGTTGTTTTTTAAAGATTCGACCGAAATTAAACCAAATTTAACCATAGCAATCAAGAAAATAGGCAATTGAAAAGCAATTCCAAAAGCAATTAAAAATGATTGAACAATCGATATATAATCAGAAATTTTAGGCTCCATAACAATAGATATTTTTGATAACATAGATGTTATTTCGCTATTAGAGTTTTCAGCAATTTTTTGAAATCCAGTAAAAAAATCAAATGTAATAGGAATTATAACAAAATAAGCAAATATACTACCAAAAATAAATAATATAAAAGCAGATATAGATAACCAAAAAATAGGTCGTTTTTCATTTTTTAAAAGAGCAGGGCTGATAAACAACCATATTTGAGATAATATAAAAGGAGCAGATAAAAACAACCCAGAAATAAAAGACAATTTCAAATACGCTGTAAAAGCCTCTGTAATTTTAGTAAAAATTAAATGGTCAATAATATTTCCTTTTATCAAAGGTAAAGTAAATACAGATAAAATAAATTCTCTATAATGCCAAGATAAAAAAAACATAATTATAAAGCATAAAAAAGAATAAATAAATCTGCGTTTAAATTCTGCGAAATGCTCAATTAAAGACATTTTTGCTAATTTATCAGAAGCTATATTTTTATATTTTTTTACCATAATTTTTAAAAATTCAACCGGATTTTAATCTTTTTTAGCTTTTTTATTTTGTTTTCTTTTAACTTTTTTAGCTCCTACATTAGGAATGTTATCTAACGAATACATTTCTGCATTTTGATAAATACATCTATCATCAGAACTATCCATAAGCTTATTATACTCATCTCTCATATTTTCAACTTTATCTTCCCAAGATTTTAAATCAGCATCTTCTTTAATTTCATCTGACATATTGTCAAATTTTTCTTTCAAATCAAACAAAATACGTTTAGCTTTTGAAAACAACTTCCCAATTTTATAAAAAAAAGCTGGTAGGTCTTTTGGGTTAACCAAAAAAACTACCAACACAAAAATAACAACAAATTCATAAAATCCGATACCAAACATAAATAACCTATTGTTATTTTACATAAACAAAACTAATGATTAACTGAATAAATCAAACATTCCTGAATCATCAGCTTTATCTTCTTTTTTATCGTCCTTATCTTTTTTATCAGAATTTTCTTTAAATAAATCAAATTCATCAGAATTATTATTTTCTGATTTATTTTCTGAAATATTTTCTATTTTTTCATCATTTTTATTTTCAGAAGAATTTAAAGTATCACTTAAAGAAGCTTTATTATCAAAATCATTTGATAAATCAACAGGTTCAGTATTTTTTGTTAAAGTATCAGTTTTATCATCAATTATTTCAGATTTATTTGATACATTAACTTGATTTTTTTCAGAAAAATTATCAGAAAAATCAGAATTATTATTTTCCGAAATATTTATTTCATTATTATTTGGGTTATTGTTATTGCTAATATTATTTGAATTCGCCTCATTATTATCATTGCCGTCATCATCTTCATCAGCATCAACAACAGCAACAGAAACAACTTTTTCATCATCAGCAATTTTAAACAATATAACACCCTGAGTCATTCTACCCGCAATACGAATAGAATCAGTAGGTATACGTATAAGCTTTCCAGCATCAGTTACAAGAATAATCTGTTGATGGTCTAAAATAGGGAATAATGAAACAACCCCAGAAGATTTTTTATTCAACTTGATGTTAGTAATACCGCTACCACCACGATGAGTAGTTCTGTATTCATAAGAAGAAGTTTTCTTACCAAATCCTCCATCAGTAACAGTTAACATAAATTGCTCATTTTTCTGCATTTCAGCAAACTTTTCATCACTGATAGTAATTTCTGGAACAGAAGTATCAGCATCAACATCATCAGAAGCTTCTTCATCATCTATAACACCACGCAAAGCCTTTGATTTTTTCAAATATGCCGCACGAGTAGCCGCATCAGCATCAGAACTATTTAATATAGTCATAGATATAACTTCATCACCAGAAAGTAATTTTATACCTCTGACACCGGTAGAAGCTCTTGAAGCAAAGACACGAATTTCAGAAACATTAAAGTTTATACACTTACCGTTTTTAGTAGCCAACATAATATTCTGAGTATCATCACATACTTTTACAGATACCAAGGCATCGTCAGCATCTTCACCTTCAAACTTCATAGCAATCTTACCATTAGCACGAACTTCTGTGAAAGCAGATAATTTATTACGTCTGACAGTTCCTTTTTTAGTAGCAAACATAATAGATAAATTATCCCAAGTATTTTCATCTTCTGGTAAAGGCATAACAGTTGTAATAACCTCTCCTTGAGCCAAAGGTAATAAATTTATGAAAGCCTTACCTTTTGAAGTAGGAGAACCTTCAGGAATTTTATAAACCTTCATTTTATAAGCCATACCAGTATTAGAAAAGAACAACATCGGAGTATGTGTATTAGCAACGAAAACATCGACTACAAAATCCTCTTCTTTTGTAGTCATACCATTACGTCCTTTACCGCCACGTTTTTGTGCACGATAAACAGACAAAGGAACACGTTTCACATAACCAGTATTTGTAACAGTTACAACCATATCCTCTTTTGCGATTAAATCCTCAATATCAGCTTCATATTCAGAATATTCAATAGTAGTCTTTCTAGGAGTAGCAAATTTATCACGTATTTCAATAAATTCATCACGCATAATCTGATAAACTCTTTCACGATTAGCTAATATATCAAGACATTCTTTAATAAATCGGCCTAATTCTTGAATTTCTTCTGATAATTTTTCTCTTTCTAATCCAGTTAATTTTTGCAAACGCAAATCAAGTATAGCTTTTGCTTGTTCTGCAGAAAGCTTATATTTACCATTAATAATTTTGCTTTCTGGGTCATCAATCAACTCAATTAAAGGGGCAACAAATCCAGCCTCCCAATCTCTAGCCATAAGTTCAGCTTTGGCTTCATCAGGATTTTTAGCTTCTCTAATCAATTTAATAACGGGGTCTAAATTAGCAACAGCAATAGCTAATCCAACCTGTGTATGAGCTTTTGTTCTAGCCTTATTCAAATCAAAAGTAACACGACGACGAATAACTTCTTCGCGGAATTCTATGAAATATTGTAAAATAGTTTTCAAATTCATAATTTCCGGACGACCTTTGTTAATAGCTAACATATTAACACCGAAGCTAGATTGCAAAGGAGTGTATTTAAATAACTGATTTAAAACAACATCAGGGACAGCATCCTTTTTCAATTCAACAACTACGCGAACACCTTGACGGTCAGATTCATCACGGATATCACTAATACCTTCAATAACTTTTTCCTTAACAAGTTCAGCAAATTTTTCAATCATCAATTTTTTATTTACTTGATAAGGAATTTCAGTAATTACAATAGCAGTTCTAGACTTAATTTCCTCAAAATGAGTTTTACCACGAATAACGATAGAACCACGACCAGTCATAAACGCTTTACGAACACCAGATAAACCTAAAATAATACCACCAGTAGGAAAATCAGGAGCAACAACATATTGCATAAGGTCTTCAACAGATAAATCAGAATTTTCAGACAAAGCAATACAAGCATTTAATACTTCCCCTAAATTGTGAGTAGGTATATTTGTCGCCATACCAACCGCAATACCACCACCACCATTTACTAAAAGATTAGGAAATCTTGCAGGCAAAGTAATAGGTTCTTTAAAGCTTTCATCATAATTAGGTCTAAAATCAACAGTGTCTTTATCTAAATCTTCTAAAAGAGTTGATGCAACACGATTTAAGCGAGATTCAGTATAACGCATAGCCGCAGCGCCATCTCCATCCATAGAACCGAAATTACCTTGACCTTCGATTAAAGGAACGCGCAAAGAAAAATCCTGAGTCATACGAACTAATGATTCATATATAGCACTATCGCCGTGAGGGTGATATTTACCCATAACATCACCAACGATACGGGCAGACTTTTTAAAAAATTTCGTATGGTCAAATCCATTTTCATACATAGAAAATAAAATTCTTCTATGAACAGGTTTTAAACCGTCTCTAACATCAGGCAAAGCTCTTGAAACAATAACAGACATCGCATAATCCAAATACGATGTTTTCATCTCGTTAACAATACCGACAGTTTTAATATCTTTATCTAATTTAATGACGTTTTCCCCTTCGCCAATATTTGTATTTGTAATATCGCTCATAACAATCCTTTTCTTATAAAATTAAATGATTTAAAAACAATCAGACGATAGCAAACCACAAGAAAAAAAACAAGAAAAAAAGACAAAAATAAAATAATGTAAGTATATGATATATAATGATTTTTTTATAAAATTTTAAATAAGTAAAAACAAATAATAAAATCATTAAAAAATAAATTTAAATATAAGATAAATAATAAAAAATTTATAAAAATAAAATTATATTGTCTAAATAGTATTTTTATAGTAAAATTATAAAAAACTGGGAAACAATAATCAGGAGAATATTTATGATAATGAATAAAGTTAAACAACTTGGAAAAGTTCTTTTCACATTTTATGCATCAGTATTAATTGGTATGAGTACTGTTGTCGGTATTAATATAATGATATCAGATGCAAACGCTCAACAAACAACAAGAGCATCAACATCTATACAGCAAGCTGCAGGAAATACAACTACATTAGGCCCATTTAGAAGATTTGCAATTGCTTTATTGGACATATTCCATAGTACAAGAAATATGTTATATATTTTAGCAGGATTTTCAATTTTATGGTGGGCATATAAAGCAGCAACAGATGGAAAAATAGATTTAACAACAGTTGTATATATAATCACTGCATTAGCAATTATGGCTGGAGTTGGATATATTCTTGAAGGTGTTGTTAATAGAGGTGATGGCGGAAATAACGCTCAGTTTATACCTGCAAGCACAGTTTAATATTAAAAAAATATTGTATAAATCCTCTTGTAAAAAAGAGGATTTTTTTATTTTAAAAAGTTTTCATTTTATCAATATTGATGTATAATAAAAAGATGATAAAAAAAATAATGTATATATTATTCATAATATTGAATATCACATTTTTATTTGCATATAATGCTCAGCTAAAAAAAGCAAATGCTCAAATAATGTCAACAGAAGTGCAGCAAATAGGAGAAATAACAGAAGATGATGTATTTACTAAACTTGTTGATATATTAACAGAGCTTTTTTATTCTGGCAGAAATTTAATCTTCATACTATCAGCATTTTCATTATTACTGATGGCATACAACTGGGTAACAGCAAAAGAAATAGATTGGCAAAGCATAATTTGGTTTGTTGTTGCATTAACTGTGCTTGCAACCGCTGGTTGGTTCGTTGATGCAGTTGTATATGGAACATATAGAAATTACGGAGTATACGTTGCAGGAGAAACAGGAATGCAAGCAGATACTATATTCAACGGTGATAATCAAGCTATTCCAAGAATAAGATTAGAAAACATAGGACTATATGAAGGGGTAGGTTGGGATATAGAATAATAAAAATATATATTGATAAATCATAAATAAAATATAATATTCTAAAAATAATAAAGGAGATTAATATGAGACGCCATAAAGCAAGGTCAAAAAGTTTGTTAATGAAATTAATGATAATTGCATCAGTTTTTTTAGTATTGTTTTTATTAATCTGGAAGAAACCAGCAAAGCAAGAAAAAATAACAGTTGAAATACAAACACCAACACCTGTAATAGTTCGATAAAAAGCATAAAGAATATTAAATGCTGATAGAAAATTTTTTGGAATCTGAAATATCTGTAAAAGGAGTATCAAAAAACACATATATTTCATATAAGACAGATTTAAAAACATTATCAGATTTTCTGTTAAATAATTATAATAAGCAACTTGATACAGCATCAGAAGATGATTTAAGAAACTTTTTTATATATCTTTCAAAAGAAAAGTCATTATCTGCGAAATCAATAGCAAGATATTTATCCAGTATAAATTCTTTTTATAAATTTTTAATGACAGAAAATATTATAAAAAATAATCCAGCAAAAAATATAATACATGCGAAAATTGAAAAAAGCCTTCCAAAGTATTTATCGAAAACAGAAATACAACAGATAATAAATTATGCAAAAAATAATTCGGATAAAGGATTAAAAGAATTAAGACTTTATGCTATGTTAGAATTATTATATTCAACTGGTATTAGAGTATCAGAACTGGTAAACATACCAAAAACGATATTAAGTAAAATACAATTAGATGATAACAAAACAGATATAGTATCAATAATAGGAAAAGGAAATAAAGAAAGATTTATACCAATAAATAAAGATGTTAAAAGAGGATTAAAAAAATATATAAATTATATAAAAAACACAAATTCAACCGGAAAATCAAAAGATAAATTATTATTTCCAATAACCAGAATATCTTTTTATAACCAATTAAAAAAACTTGCGATTTTATCAAATATTCAACCATCGAAAGTATCACCTCATGTATTCAGACATTCAATAGCATCTCATTTATTGTCAAACGGAGCCGATTTGCGTATAATACAACAGATGCTTGGGCATTCAAATATTGCAACAACAGGAATATACACACATCTTCAAGATGAAAAATTAAAAGATGCAGTAAAGCAATCACACCCATTGGCAAAAATAAAATTTTAAAATTAGGATTAAAATAAAATGTATAGAAAAAAAGAAGAAGAAATATTCCCAAAGTGCGATGCACCAAACTGCGATAAACCAGGAAAATGCAAAGCTCCAAAAAATAATCAATTAAAGGAATATTATAATTTTTGCGAACAGCACGCTGCTGAATATAATAAAAATTGGAATTATTATGCTGGTATGACACAAGATGAAATAGAAGCAGAAAATATAAAAGATATATACCGCCGTAATCCAACTTGGCAATTTGGTATAAATGGATTAAACAAAGACCATATAAAATCTGCAAATAATGCAACAGACCCATTAGATATTTTAAATAAAATTTTTGGAAAATCATCATCTAAAAATAATAACCATACATATGAAGCAAAATCTTTTGGAAAAAATACAGAAATTGGCAAAGCAATAAAATTTATGAAATTACCAGAAGAATTCACAGAAGATGACTTAAAAAAACAATATAAAAAACTTGTAAAATTATATCATCCAGACTTAACTAAAGACCCTAATAAACAAAAGGCAAACGAAGAAAAATTCAAAAACTTATCACATTCATATAAAGTTTTAACAGATTATATCAAAAAGCATAAATAAACAGACAAAATACCTTTTAAAACATTGAAAAATTGTATATAATATAATTATGAGAAAGGTAAGGTTAAGTATAATTGTATATCTATGCTTTTTAATGCTTGTGTTATTCAACACA